>JAQUEX010000185.1 GCA_028684935.1 Kiritimatiellia bacterium
CCGACCAGATGGCGCGGCTCGACGGCTTTCTGGCCGCCTGTTACAAGCGCGGACTCTATGCGACCACCGACCTGTTTGTCTCGCGCAAGGTCGCATGGCGCCACATCGGCATCGACCAGGACGGCCAGGTCGAGATGCAGGTCTTTAAGGCGCTGATCGCGGTGCACGAACCGGCCTTCCAGAACTGGGCCGCTTTCGCGCGCGTTTTTCTCAATCACGTCAATCCGCACACCGGCCGCCGCTACGCCGACGAGCCGGGCATGCCGTTCATCGCGCTGATCAACGAAGGGTCGATCGGTTATGCCAAGGCCGAGACGCGCGAAACGCCGGCCATGCAGGCCGCGTGGGCCGCCTGGCTGGCCGGACAACGCGCCAAAGATCCGGCCTACGCCGAGATTCCGGACACGATGCCGCTGCGCATGTCCGGCCGCGAAGGCGCGGCGGTGGCACGCTTTGTGGCCGATACCGAGGCGCGCATGGTCGCGCGCATGAAGACCTTTCTGCGCGAGGAGATCGGCTGTCGCGCTCTGATTTCGAACTACAACTGCGGCACGCACTACACCGCGCTGCAGCCGGTGCGCGAGGCGCTGTACGATTATGTCGACGACCACTTCTACGTCGATCATCCGCATTTTCTCGATAAGCGCTGGGCGCTGCCGAGCCGCTGCGGCAATGAAAATCCATTGCGTACCGGGTGCACGGTGCCGTGCGGCGTCGCCTTCACCCGCCTCGCCAACAAGCCGTTCACCGTCTCGGAATACAATTTTTCAGGCCCCGGCATGTACCGCGGCGTCGGCGGGATCATGACCGGCGCGATGGGCGCGCTGCAGGACTGGAGCGCGCTGTGGCGTTTTGCCTACTCGCACCGGCTGGAAAACATGTTCTCCACGGAGGGCTTCGCCGGGTATTTCGACGTGGCGACCGATCCGCTCTCGCAGGCGTCGGACCGCGCGTCGATCTGCCTCTTCCTGCGCCGTGATCTCGCGCCCGCGTCGACGCGCGCGGCGATCCATCTGGCGCAGCGTCCGGACGGGCCGGGGGCGGCACTGCCCGAAGCCGCGCGGTCGGTCGCGCCTGCCTGGCGCGTCGCGGCATGGCACGCGCAGGTCGGGACGTACGCGGCAACGGCACCCCTTGCAACATGGCGGTTGCTGCCCGAGAGTGAGGCGTATGCGACCGGCACGGTGGCGTGCGTCGCGTCGCTGACGAACGCGGTCGGCCCCCTGGTGATTGATCAGGCGCGCGGCGCGTTCATGCTGGACACCGAGCGCACGATGGGCGGCTTCGCGGAAGCGGGACGCATCGCGGCCGGCGCGTTGACGGTCTCGCTTCGCGGCGCGCCCGCCACGGTCTGGGTGAGCGCGCTCGACGATCAGCCGGTGGTCCGTAGCCGGCGGCTGCTGCTCACCCATTTGACCGATGTGCAGAACACGGGGGTCAAGTACGCGGACCCGGCGCGCAAAATCCTGCTGTCCTGGGGCAAGACGCCTTATCTCGTGCGCGTGGGCCAGGCGGAGATCGCGCTGGCGGTGCAACATCCCGAAACCTGCACCGTCTATGCGCTCGCAACCAACGGACGCCGGCTGGGACAGGTGCCCGCCCGCGTGACCGGCGGCGCGCTGTGCTTCACCGCCGATGTGGCCCATCCGGAAGGCGCGCGGCTGCTCTACGAGATCGTCAATGAATGACCGGTTTTGGGAGTGCGGGAGCTTGCTCCCGCTATCCAAAGCGGCGGCAAGCCGCCGCACTCCAAACGGGGGTATGGTGAGTAGACAGATGGATTATATGTGCGGGTTATGGAGTGCGGGAGCTTGCTCCCGCTTTCCCCTGCAAATGGAGTCGTGACATGAACAGTGTGCCGTGGCCGCATGCCCCGACCCATCGCCTTTCAGAAAAAGCCACTTATTTTGTAACGGCGGGAACCTATCAGAAATGCCACCATTTTCATGATCCGATGCGTCTTGATGTCCTGCAAAGAGGCATGCTAACGGTCACAGCAGAGTTCGGGTGGCTTCTTGAAGCATGGTGCATTTTCCCCAATCATTATCATTTTGTTGCGCACTCTCCTGAGGCCGGAGCGGGATCGTTGGAACCTATGATTCGCAAGCTCCACAGTAAACTCGCGATTTGGGTAAACAAATTGGACAGCACTCCCGGGCGTCAGGTCTGGCACAATTATTGGGAGACGCGATTGACTTACGAGAAGGCTTATCTGGCACGTTTGCATTACACCCATGCCAATGCTGTTCACCACGGACTTGTCCCTGTGGCGAATCAATATCCTTGGTGTTCGGCGGCATGGTTCGAACGGGCTGCAACAGCAGCGCAAGTTCAGACGATCTACGGGATGAAGATTGACAGTGTTCAAGTGGTAGACGATTTTGATGTGGGGTGCGGGAGCAAGCTCCCGTTATCCAAAGCGGCGGCAAGCCGCCGCACTCCAAACGAGGCCGGGCCGGGTAAAGGCAAAGAAATTGCCGATGGGTAGCGCGTACGGTATGTGGAGTGCGGGAGCTTGCTCCCGCTATCCAAAGCGGCGGCTAGCCGCCGCACTCCAAACGAGGCCGGGCAGGACAATGGCGGGGAGAGATCGGTGGGTAACGCGAACGTTTTGTGGAGGTTATTATGACGAACCCTTTTGACATTCTGGTCCTGACCGCGGCCAACGAGGCTCAGGCCGACGGGTATCGCGCGCAGCTCGCTTGGCGGCGCGCGAACGGGTTGATACATCCGGACACCGAAACGCGGGTGATCACCGATCCCGGCGGCCGACGCGTGGGGTCGCTCGGCGCCACGCTGAACGTGTTGGCGCAAGTGGCCGGCGGGCGGGGCGTCGAGGCCTTTGCCGGCCGACGCATCCTCATCTGCCATTCGGGCGGAGACAGCCGGCGCACGCCGGCCTACGCGGCACAAGGCAAGGTGTTTACGCCGGTGCCGGCGACAGGCCCTGCGGGACAGCCGCTCGCGCTGTTTGACCTGATTCTGCGCACGGTGTCGGCTCTGCCGGCGCCTGCGGGCGGCCATGTGCTGATCACCTCCGGCGACGTTCTGCTCACCTTCGACCATGCGTCGGTGGATTTTTCGCGGCCGGGCGTCACGGGCGTCGCCTACTTCGGGCCGGTCGAGCGCGGTTCGCGGCATGGCGTGTATGTGCCGTCCGGTTTCGGCGCGAATCCGCAGCGCACGGAGTGCGTGCCGGTCGTCGATTTTCTGCAAAAGCCCTCTGAGCCGGAAGCGCGCGCGTGCGGGGCGGTCGACCCGTTCGGCCACGTGGCGGTGGACACCGGGCTCATCAGCCTGACACCCGAGGTCTGCGCGCGGCTGGTGAAAGCGGCGGGGGTTCCGTCGGCAGTACCGGCAGTTCCGGGAGACGGAGAGAGTGTCGAATGTAGAAGGGGGAAGAACGCTCAACGTTCAATGCTCAACGCTCAACGCTCAATGGGGGGGAAGACGGGGCTGCTGGATGCGATCACCGGCGGCGACTGCCCGCCGCTGGACCTTTACGAAGAGCTGACCATGGCGGTCGCACCGCGCTTTGACGAGGCGCGCTATCTGGATCGGTTTGTCACAGCGCGCGGGCGCGATGCGGCACACCGGCGGCGCATGCGCGCCTTTTATCGCGCGCTGCGCGGGGTCCCGTTCCAGGTCAACATCGTGCCGTACTGCGAATTCTTCCACATCGGCAGCAGCCGCGAACTGTTGGCGGGCTTCTCGGGGTTGTCGCGCACGGCGCAGGCCTACGGCTTTGCCAACGGCAGCGGCGCGTGCGTGACCGGCAGCGGCGAGACCGGTCGGGCGTTTGTGTTCAACGCGCGGATCGAGTGCCCGTTCACGACGGGCAACGCGCTGGTGGAGTCGGTGCATGCCGCGGCGTGCGCGGGGCTGGAACTGGAAGGGGAGAACATTCTCACCGGCCTGCCCCCCGAAGCGACCGCAGCGGTTCGCTTGCCGCCCGGCACGGGCCTGGTGGTGCTGCCGGTCGGCGCGCGCGACTGGGCGGCCGTGGCGTATGGGCTTGACGACGATTTCAAGACGCCGTTCTCCACTGGGAGCGCAGGCGTCCCACCTGCAACGAGGCCCTGCCTTTTCCTGAACACTCCGATCGAACGGGTGCTGGCGCGCGCCGGGATGAAACCCGGGCGCGTGTGGCGCGGCGACGAGCGCGACGGCCTCTGGCGCGCGCGGCTGTGGCGCGTGGGGCAGTTGGACGATGTGCTGGCCGAGGCCATGACGCTGGCGAGGCTCGCCGCAGAGGGCGCGGACGGGCCGGCGGAACGGGCTGCGGGCCGCGGGACGCGCTATAGCTTGGCCGAGGTGCTGCCCCGGGTGAACCCTGCGCGTCTGCTGGCCGTGCGCGCCGAGATCCGGCGTCAGGTGAATCTGCTGAACGTGGCCGAGCGCGTGCTGAACAACGATGCGCTGCCGGCGGCGGAAGTGTGTGGCGAGATCCGCACCGGCGAAGAGGCGACGCGCGCGTTGCGTCAGCTTGCCGGCCTGCTGGACGGCGCAGCGCTGGGCAAGCCGCTCTTGCGCGCGCGCATCTTGCGGCTGATGGCGATGATCAGCGAAACGTTTGCCGCTCAGATCGCCGCGCCCGCCCTGCCTTCCTGCCTGTCCGAAGTGGCGGCGGCGGTGGCGGTGAGCTTCGAGCCCTGCCGCCTGCCGCGGCCGGCGGCGATCCTGCACGATCAGGTGGTGTGGGTCACCACGCCGGTGCGCATCGATTTCGCGGGCGGCTGGTCCGACACGCCGCCGATCTGCACGGAGCGCGGCGGCACGGTGCTCAACGCGGCGGTGACGCTCAACGGGCTCTATCCGGTTCAAGTGATGGCCAAACTCAACACGGCGGGGTGCATCCGCCTGTCGAGCATTGATCTGGGCGAGCGCAAGGAGATCCGCACCACGGCCGAGCTGCTCGATCATCATGATCCGCACGACTGGGCGGCACTGGCCAAGGCCGCGCTGATCTTGGCCGGGATCAGCCCGTCGCGGCGCGAGGAGCCGCTGGCCAAATGGCTCAAGGCGCTGGGCGGCGGGCTGGACCTCACGATCTTCTCGTCGCTGCCAAAGGGCTCGGGCATGGGGACGAGTTCGATCTTGGGCGCGGCGGTGATCGCCTGTCTCGACCGCGTGCTGGGCGTGCCGTTCAACACCGACCGTTTGATCCGCATGACGTCGATCCTCGAACAGCGGATGTGCACGGGCGGCGGCTGGCAGGATCAGGTCGGCGGCATCATGCCCGGCGTGAAATTGATCCGCACGCAGCCGGGGCCGGACCAGACGGTCTCGCTGCGCTGGACGGTCTTCGACATGTCGGAGGGCAGCGAGCTGAAGCAGCGCTGCCTACTCTACTTCACCGGACAGAAACGCATGGCGCGCAACATCCTGCAGAATGTGGTCTCCGGCTATCTCGCGCGCGACCCAGCGATCCTGCGGACCGTGGAGGCGCTCAAGGTGTCGGCGCTGGCGACCAAGGAAGCGCTCGACGCGCAGGACATCGACGGCTTCGCAGCCGGCGTGGCGCGTTACTGGGAATTGAAAAAGAGCATCGATCCGGGCTCGACCAACGCGCCGATCGAGGCGCTTCTCGCCTCGGTCTCACGTGAGACCGAGGCGGCGCTCCTGCCGGGCGCGGGCGGGGGCGGCTTCATCTTCATGATCGCCAAGAGCGCGGCGGCGTCGGAACGCATCCGCGCGAGCTTTGAGGCCCACCCGCCCAACGCGCACGCGCGCTTCTTCGACTTTGATGTCGACCGGCAGGGGCTGAAAGTCACGGTGCTTTGATGAAGGCGTTGATCCAGCGCGTCTCCGAGGCGTCCGTCGAGGTGGACGGGCGGCGCGTGGCCGAAATCGGTCCCGGCCTGCTGGTGCTTCTCGGCATTACGCACAGCGACGGCATAGACGACGCGGCGTGGCTGGCGCGCAAGATCCCCGCGTTGCGGATCTTCGAGGACGAGGCGGGGTTGATGAACCGCTCGGTCCTCGACATCGGCGGCGCGGTCCTCGTGGTCTCGCAGTTCACGCTGTACGCCGACACGCGCAAAGGCAACCGCCCCAGTTTTGTGGCGGCGGCGCGTCCGGAGCAGGCCGAACCGCTCTACGAGGCGCTCGTGCGCCACTTGCGCGGCACGCTTGGCGCGTCGCGCGTCGGCACCGGCGTTTTCGGCGCGGAGATGAAAGTGCGCTTGCTCAACGACGGCCCGGTCACGGTCGAGCTGCTCAGCGGCGGGTGAGCCGGGAAGAGGGAGGAAGGAAAAAGGAGGAAGGAGGAGGGAGAAGAGGGGGAGGAACAGGTATTCTATCTGACGAGTGAAAAAGATACGCAAGACTGGGGGCGCGGACGGCCCCGTCCGCGGGAAAGGCTGGCAACCGGTTCACCCTTCGGCGTTGGGGGTTGACGAGAAACGGGCGGGCCTTCATCCCGACGGCGGTCTCGGCGAGACCGCCTTACCGGTTTCGCGTCTCGGCGTTCGAGTCCCATGCGCCCGA
>JAQUEX010000186.1 GCA_028684935.1 Kiritimatiellia bacterium
CGGCTGCCGCGGCAGGCGCTGCATGCCGATCGTTTACGCGTCTGCCATCCCGGCAGCGGAGAGAGGACCGAACTCCTGGCCCCGCTGACGGCCGATATGCGCGGGTTGCTCGATGCGGATGAACGGTCAGTGCCCGGACTTTCGTTTGACGGCGAGGCTGGATATCTTCTACCCTAATGACTCGCAGTCTGGCGACTTGACCTTTTGGATGCCAGACGGACGATCATGAAAGGGGTGCGCATGAGGATGAGTCGGAGTGTCGGGCGTTGGGCATGGGGTTGTGTGGTGCTGGCGGTTCAGACCGCCTGCGCGAACGAGGCTGTTGATCTCGCGGGCATCTGGTCCGTGCGGCAGACCGACAGTGAGCAGCCTGCCGTGCCGCTGAATGTGCCCGGTGACGTGCACAGCGCCCTGTTGGCGGCGGGCCGTATCCCGGATCCGTATTTTGGCGCCAATGAAACGGACGTGCAGTGGGTGGGGCAAAAGACGTGGCTGGCGGAGCGGTCGTTCGACGTGCCGGCCGCATTGTTGGAACAGCGTTCGGTGATCCTGCGTCTGGAGCATGTGGATACCTTCTGCGAACTCGCGATCAACGGCCGGAAGGTCGGTGAGACCGGCAACCGTTTCCGCCGGTATGATTTCGAGGTCAAATCACTGTTGCGGCCGGGGCGCAACACGATCACGGCGCTGTTCCGCAGCGCGGAGCAGGTTACGGAGGAGCGCGGCGATGCGCTCGGCTATCCGATCCCGATGGTGGACAACGGGCGGGTGCCGCACATCAACCTGATCCGCAAGCCCGCCTGCCACGGCGGCTGGGACTGGGGCATCGCGCTGATGGCCACCGGTTTCGCGGGGCCCGTAAAGCTGCTGGGCAGCGATCTGGCTCGCATTGATTATGTCTACTGCGATCAGGCCCATCGTCCCGGCGTCTGCGAGGTGACGGTCACGGCGGAGGTGGTGTCACCCGAAGGCGGCGACAGCACGCTGACGGTGGCGCTCGGCGAGGGACGCGTGTCGCGGCCGGTGTCGCTGAAGCCCGGCATGAATCGCGTTTCGGCGACGGTGTCGGTCGATCGGCCGAAGCTGTGGTGGCCGAGCGGCGCGGGCGAACAGCATCTCTATGACCTCACGGTGACGGTCGGCGCGGACACCTTCACGCGGCGGCTGGGACTGCGGACGATCGAGGTGGTCAACCAGCCTGACTCCGGCGACACGTCGGCGCGTCCCGGCATGAGTATGACGTTCCGTGTGAACGGGGCGGATCTCTTCTGCAAAGGGGCGAACTGGATCCCCTGCGACGGCCTGCCGGAGCGTCAGACGCCTGAGCGCTACCGTGACCTGCTGGCATCGGCGCGCGACGCGAACATGAACATGATCCGCCTGTGGGGCGGCGGCCAATTCGAGAACGACGCCTTTTACGAGCTGTGCGACGAGCTGGGACTGATGGTCTGGCACGACTTCATGTTCTCGTGCGCGCTGTATCCTTCGGACCGCGCGTTTCTGGAGGAGGTGCGCGCGGAATTGTCCCATCAGTTGCGCCGGTTGCGCGATCACGCCAGCATCGCGCTCTGGTGCGGCGATAACGAGTGCATCGGCGCGCTCACCTGGTTTGAGGCGAGCCGCAAGAACCGCGACCGCTATCTGATCAACTACGACCGGCTCAGCCGCGTGTTGGCCGAGACGGTGGAGGCGTATGATCCCGTCCGCACCTTCTGGCCGTCCTCGCCCTGCGCGGGTCCCGGGGATTTCGGGGACGCGTGGCACGATGACAACCGCGGCGACATGCATAACTGGACGGTGTGGCATGAGAACAAGGATTTCTCCGCGTACTACACCTACAAGCCGCGTTTCTGCTCGGAGTTCGGGTATCAGTCTTTCTCCTCGCCGGAAGTGGCGAAGACCTTTGTCGCACCGGACCAGATGAATCCGACGGCGCCGGATTTCGAACATCACCAGAAAAACCGCGGCGGCAATGCCCGCATGCTGGAGACCATGGCGCGTTACTTCCGCTTTCCGGAGGGCTTCGATAACGTGCTGTATCTCTCGCAGGTGCAGCAGGCTCTGGCGATCAAAACCGCGGTGGAGGCGTGGCGCCGGTTGCAGCCGCGCTGCATGGGTACGCTCTACTGGCAGCTCAACGACAACTGGCCGGTGGCCTCGTGGTCAAGCGTCGAATATGGCGGCAAGTGGAAGCACTTGCACTATCACGCCCGGCGTTTTTACGCGCCGCTGGCCGTGATGACGATTCCGGTCGATCAGGGCACGAACCTGGAGTTCTGGGCCGTCAACGACTTCGCCGAGCCGGTCGCGGCCGAGGCGTCGGTCGAGGTGTGGGGGTTTGACGGGAAACGGCTTGACGCGGTGGCGCTGCCGGCCGAACTGGCGCCACGTTCTGCCAAGCTGCTCGGAAAATTGCCGCTGGCGCGTTTTGGCGATGATGCGGAGCGGATCGGCCGGTTCCTCGAGGTGGTGGTGCGCGGCGAGGCCGCCGGCCGCGCGGTGACGCACAGAAACGAGTGGTTCTTCCACGCCTATAAGCGCCATGCGCTGGGGAATGCCCGGGTGGATGCGATTCCGGCCGACCGGCAGGGCCGATGGACGGTCACGCTGACGACCGACAAGCCGGCGTTCTTTGTCTGGGCCAACGCGGAGGGCATTCGCGGTGAGTTCAGCGACAACAGCTTCGCGCTCTTTCCGGGACGCCCGGTCACCCTGACGTTCACGCCCAAGGATGCCGGCGTGTCGTTTGGCGATTTTGCGCGGGTGCTGACCGTCAAGCACCTGCGCCAGACGTATGCCGGGGATTAATGCCATGCCAGGCGTCATCCTTGATGTGGAGGGCGTGCCGGCGGATTCGGCGCCGTTGACCTGCGAGTCCGCCGGCGCAAGCCGGTAAACCGACATCAACGATTACAGTGGAATTGACAGACCGGCCGTTATTTGGTTATGTTGCCAAACAACAAAACGAAAGAAGTCCTGTGAACAAGAAAGAGAAAGCAATCTTAGCGGCCAAGACCAAGGTGCTGAAGGCGCTGGCACATCCGGCCCGCCTGTGGATGGTTGAGCAGCTTGCGGTCGGCGAGCGGTGCGTCTGCGAACTGGTGGACGGCCTCGGGCTGGACTTCTCGACGGTTTCCAAGCACCTGCTTGTGTTGAAGAACGCGGGCGTGGTGACTGACGATAAGCGCGGCAAGCAGGTGTTTTATTCTCTGAAGGTACCGTGCGTGCTGAATTTCATGCACTGCGTCGAGGCGGTGATCAAGGGAGAAGGCTGATTTATGGACTGGAAGAGCGAATGGAAGAAGTTGGCGTGGATCGTGGCGGGTTTCCTGGCCTGCTTCTATCTGCCGGTGGGCGTCGCGCGGTTTGACCATGCGCTGCTGGAGGCGGTGCACCTGGTGAAGTGGTATGCGCAGGAACACGTGCTGCTCTGCCTGATCCCGGCGTTTTTCATCGCGGGAGCGATCGGCGTCTTCGTGAGCCAGGCGGCGGTGATGAAATACTTGGGGCCGAGCGCGAAAAAGGTGCTGGCGTACGGCGTGGCCGCGGTGTCGGGCAGCATCTTGGCGGTGTGTTCCTGCACGATCCTGCCGCTCTTCACGGGCATCTACCGCATGGGCGCGGGGCTGGGTCCGGCGTGCGCGTTTCTCTATTCGGGGCCGGCGATCAACGTGCTGGCCATGATCATGACGGCGCGGATTCTGGGGCCGGAACTGGGCATCGCCCGGGCGGTCGGCGCGGTGGTCTTCAGCGGGGTGATCGGCTACGCGATGCACCTGCTGTTCCGGCGCGAGGAGGAGGCGAAGCTCGCGGCGGCGATCCAGATGCCGGAGGAGGAGGGCGGCAGGCCGCTGTGGCAGACGTCTCTCTATTTCGCGGCGATGGTGCTGATCCTCGTGTTCGCAAACTTCGGCAAGCCGCAGAATCCGGAAGGGGTGTGGGCCACGCTGTTCAAGGTTAAGTGGACGCTCACGGCGGCCTTCGCGGCGGGGCTCGGCGTGATGCTGGTGGCGTGGTTCAAAATGCGCCTGTGGAAGGTCGGGCTTGTGGCGGTCGCGACCGCGCTGACGGCGCTGGGCACGGGCGGCAACGCGCTGGCGGCCTTCACCGTCGGGTCGCTGGGGCTGGCGTGGCTGACGGCGACGGACAAAGGCGAGGGCGGGCAGTGGTTCGAGTCGTCCTGGACCTTCGCGAAGCAAATCCTGCCGCTGCTCCTGATCGGTGTGGTGGTGGCGGGCTTCCTGCTCGGTCGCGTTGGACAAGAGGGCATGATTCCCTCCGAGTGGGTGTCACAGGCCGTGGGAGGCAACTCGCTGCGGTCAAACTTCCTGGCCTCGCTCGCGGGGGCGTTCATGTACTTCGCGACGCTGACCGAGGTGCCGATCATCCAGGGGCTGATGGGCTCGGGCATGGGCAAGGGCCCCGCGCTGGCGCTGCTGCTGGCCGGGCCGGCGCTGAGCCTGCCGAGCATGCTGGTCATCAACAGCGTTCTGGGCCCGAAGAAGACGGCGGCTTTCGTGTCGCTGGTGGTCGTCATGGCGACGCTGGTGGGATATGCGTTTGGAAAACTGGTCTGAGTCGGACCTGTCGGACGGGTCTGACGTGTCTAACAACGAGAGAGGAAAAAACCATGAGAATCCAAGTTCTGGGCACAGGATGCCCGAAGTGCAAGACGCTGATGGCCAACGCGGAGGCTGCGGTCCGGGCCGCGGGGGTCGAGGCGTCGGTCGAGAAGGTTGACCAGATCGCGGACATCATGAAAATGGGCGTGATGATCACGCCCGCCCTGGCGGTCGACGGGGTGGTCAAAAGCGTCGGCAAGGTGCTCAGCTCAGAGGATATCAGGAAGATGCTTGTGGCGGGATGAACGATTTATTGCGACCACTCAGTGGTCGCAATGACGAGTGTAAAAAAGGAGGGAAAGAATTGAAATGAAGGTGAAAGAATTCGCGATTATCGGGGCGGTCGTCGTCACGGCGGCGGCCATTGTACTGCTGAAACAGGGAAAGAAGGCGGAGTCGGCCGGGGCGGCGGCGAAAACGTCCGTTGAGGCGTCTGCCCCGCAGGGCAAGGCGCTGCCGCGGCTGGTGGATCTGGGTGCTGGGAAGTGCATCCCGTGCAAGATGATGAAGCCGATCCTTGATGATCTCAAGGCCAATTGCGCGGAAACCTTCAAGACGGAGTTCATCGACGTGTGGGAAAATGCGGACGCCGGCAAGCAGTACGGCATTAACATCATCCCCACGCAGATCTTCTACGGGGCGGACGGCAAGGAACTGTTCCGTCACGAGGGGTTTTACTCCAAGGAGGACATCCTCGGCAAGTGGAAAGAGTTCGGGGTGGTTCCGGCGGCGGGTGGCGCGTCCGCGGAAACCGCGGGGTTCAGCCGGTGGACGGCCGCGCAGCCCGACACACGGGCCAAGGATACGGTCTGCTACATGTGCGACGGGGACATCAACCCCAAGACGCAGGTGCTGGTGAAGTCTGCCAAGGGCGACGTGAAGATGTGCTCCCTGCACTGCTACTTCATCATGTACTCGTGCCTGACAGAAGACAAGGCGGGATTTGAAAGCAAGGTGTCGGTCGCGGACTTCGAGACAGGGGATGCGGGGCCATTGGAGTCCGCAGTTTTTGTTGTCTCTGCTGACGAGAAGAGTGGTCGTCCGACGGTGAAGGCTTTTGCCGAGCTTTGTGTGGCCGAGATGGCGCAGAAGGCGTCGGGCGGCAGCGTCGTGCAGTTTGAGGCACTGAAGGCGCAGGAGCTGGCGCACCGATGCGGGTTCTGCGACCGCGCGGTGTATCCGGCGGATGCTGCCGAGGTGCTGGTGGCCGACGGCGCGCGCACATGGGGGTGCTGCTCGCACTGCGCGCTGGGCGTGGCGGTGCGTACGGGCAAGGACATCGAGGTGCGCGAGCGCGACCGGCTCACAGGCGAACCGGTGGTCGTCAAGACGCTGAACGGCGGCGTGGCGTCTCTGGTGCCGCCCACGGCGGTGGCGTGGTTCGGGCAGCGGACGAAGCCGGACGGGTCGAAGGGCTCAGCCGGGTGCTTCCACCAGGGGTTCTTCGTGAATGCAGGCAATCTCAAGAAGTGGGCGGAGGCGCATCCGCTGGAGACGGGTGAGCAGATCACCATCGCCAAGGCGCTGTCCGACAAGATGAAGCTGTCGCCGCAGCAGGTCAGCAAGGCCTGCAAGATCGGCGAATGCTGTCCGAAGTGAGGGGGTAAAGCATGGAGCAGATTTTCACGGCGCTGACGCGGGCGGTCGAGGGCACGCCCGCGATCGCGATGACGGCGGCGGTGGTGTGGGGCGTTCTGAGCATCGTGCTCAGCCCCTGTCATCTGGCGAGCATCCCGCTGATCGTGGGGTTCATCGACCAGCAGGGCAAGATGACGACGCGGCGGGCCTTCACGATCTCGCTGCTCTTCTCGCTGGGCATCCTGATCACCATCGGCGTGATCGGGG
>JAQUEX010000187.1 GCA_028684935.1 Kiritimatiellia bacterium
TATCCATGAGGAACGGGCCGAATATGAGACCGACGACCGGCGGTTAGCGGATTAGGATTACGATTAGGATTACGATTAAGATTACGAATAAGCAGGGTATCCACCAACAGAACTGCCATGCGCCCCCTTTTGGGGTGAATCGCACACAAGGAGAAAGAGCAGGTGGATCGGCTGCGGAGAACGTGATATGCTGAATCATGCTGCCTGAGTGCTTTTTCAGACGCACAACAACTGGAGGTCACCATGCTGGAAGATGCCGATGTCATTCCGCCGCCGCTGGATAACCGTCGCCCCGCGCCGGCCCGGCGTCCGCCGTTCCCGCGCCGCCCGTCCGTCTCGGCGGCGTCGGCGCTGCCGTTCCTGATCCTGCCGCTGCTGCTGGCCGTCCCGCTCTGGGTTTGGTACGGCTGGCGCATCGAGCCGGACAACGGCCAGATCGCGATCCTGATCAAGAAGACCGGTAAGAACCTGCCGGCCGACCGCATCATCGCCGACTCGCCCGCGTACAAAGGCATCCAGCTCGAGGTCCTGCCGGATGCGCGCTTCTTCCGCAACCCCTACACGTGGAGCTGGATCATCACCCAGGGAACCGACATCCCGGCCGGCAAATTCGGCGTGTTGGTGCGCAAGTTCGGCAAGGACCTGCCCGGCGGAGCGATCATCGCGCCCGACGACGCGCACAAGGGCATCGTGCGCGACGTGCTCGGCACCGGCAAGCACCGCATCAACCCGTTCGCCTACGAAATCAAAATCTTTGACGACATCAAGATCGCGCCGGGCCATGTGGGCGTGGTGACCTCGCTCTGCGGCGCGGACATCCTTTCCGGCGGCGGCAATCCCGCGCCGGCCGGCGACAAAGGATTTTTGGTCGGCAAGGACCAGAAGGGCGTCCAGCGCGAGATCCTTAAAGAGGGCACGCACCGGCTCAACCCCTATCTCTTCGCCGTTTCGATCGTGAACATCCAGAGCCAGCGCTTTGAATTCACCGGCGACGACGCCATCATGTTCCTCACGCTCGACGGCTTCCCCGTCACGGTCGAAGGCACGCTGGAATTCAATCTCAATGTGGACAAGGTGGCGCTGCTGACCCACGAAGTCGGCGATATAGACGATATCCGGCAGAAGCTGATCCTGCCCAGCGCGCGCGGCTTCTTCCGCATTGAGGGCAGCAAGAAAACCGCCACCGAGTTCATCGTGGGCGAGTCGCGCCAGGCGTTTCAAGACAGCCTGGAAGCCTACCTGCGCGGCATCTGCACCAACTGGGGCATCTCGCTGAACTCGGTGCTGATCCGCGACATCATCGTGCCGCAGCAAATCGCCAGCATCATCCGCGACCGCGAACTGGCCGGCCAGGAGTCACTCAAATTCGAACAGCAGACCGTGCAGGCCCAATCACAGGCGGAGTTGGAACGCGAGAAAGCGCTGGCCATCCAGAACAGCGCCAAAGTGACCGCCGAGACCGAGCGCATCCGCCAGACGATCACGGCCGAGCAGATGCGCATCGAGCAGACCATCGCCGCGCGCACCGAACTCGCCGTCGCCCAGATCCAGCTCGAGGCCGCGCGCGCCGACGCCGAGGCGATGCTTAAGCTCGCCGAGGCCGAGCGCCGTGTGATCGAGGCCGGGAACAAGGCCACCGCCGATGTGCTCAAACAGCAGGCCGCCGTCTACCCCGACGAGGCCGACTTCGTGCGCGCCAAGCTCTACGAAAAAACCGCGCCGAACATCCAGAGCGTGCTGACCGCCGACACCGGCAGCGGCCTGTTCGGCCTGCCGGTGGGCGCGAAGGGCGGAGGTGTGGCGCCCGGTGCCCGGCCCTCGGGCTCAGGCGCCGCCACAACACCGCCCGCACCGGCCGCACCGAAAGGAGTCACGCCATGAAAAAGCTCGCTCTCGCGCTCATTCCCGTGCTGGCCGTCGCTTTGGCGGCCGCCTCCTTCCTGTGGCTCTTTTGCCGCATCCCGGTGCCCCCGGGCTACATGGCCATCGTCACCAAGAAAACCGGCAAGCCGCTGCCGCCCGGGCAGATCCTCGCCGCCCCCGGCGAGAAAGGCGTGCAGCGCGACCCGCTGCCCGAAGGCCGCCACTTCCGCGATCCCGTCACCCACTCGTGGCGCATCGTGCCGCTCGTCTCCATCCCGGTCGGCAAGGTCGGCGTGGTCACCGCGAAAGTCGGCAAGGAAGTGCCGTCCGGCCAGATCCTCGCCCCTGATTCCGACAGCAAGGGTGTCTGGAAAGACGTGCTCGGCCCCGGCACCTACCGCCTCAATCCCGAAGGGTACGAGGTCACGCTGCTCGACGCGATCAACATCCCGATCGGCTATGTGGGCATCGTGACCTCGCAGACCGGCGAGTCGGTCGCGCCCGGCGAGTTCGCCGGGCCCGGCCAGCAAGGCGTGATGAAGGACGTGCTCCAGCCGGGACTTTACTACCTCAACCCGCGCGCCTACCAGATCGACGTTCTGGAGATCGGCATGAACCAGGTCTCCATCAACGGCGGGTCGGGCAGCGTGGTGCTCACCAAGAGCCAGATCTCGAACGCCAGCAGCGCGCTGGACGAGCTGCAGGCCACCACCATCCAAAAGCAGCAGCAGAAGCGCGCCGACTATATCGGCCAGAACAGCAGCCTGCTCGGCCAGAACGAGGTCGCCGCCGCACTGGGCAAAGGCAAGGAGATCCTGAGCCGAGCGCTGTCGCGCAAAGATGTGTCGCCATTGGCGTCGAGCGGGGCGAAATACGACCGTGCCGCCGGAACGGCGAAACGGCGCGTCCCGTCGGCGGAGGACCCTTTCGCGCCGCAGGCCGCGAGTGCCTCGGTGCAGCAGTCCGCCGTGCCGGAATCCGTGGCGTTCGGCATCAACCGCTTCGTGGAGTTCCCGTCGCGCGACGGCTTTCAGATCCTGCTCGACATGACGGTCGAGTTCGAACTTCTGCCCGCGAACATCTCGCGCATCTACATGCTCTACGGCGACCTGCCGGCCGTGGTCGAAAAGATCATCCTGCCGCAGGTGCTCTCCATCTCGCGCATCCGGGGCTCCAGCTACAAGGCGCGCGATTTCATCGACGGCGAGGGGCGCCAGCTTTTCCAGAAAGAGCTGACCGCCGAGCTGACGCGCGTGATGGCTGACAAGCACATCGTCATCCACAACGCGATCATCCGCCACGTGGAGGTCCCGAGCGAAATCCTGACCCCGATCCAGGAAGCCAGCCTCGCGAAAGAACAGGACCTGACCAACAAAGCGCGTCAGGAGACTGCCCGCAAACAGGCGGAACTCAACACCGAGACCGCGATGATCGAGCAGCTCAAGAAACAGGTCGAGCAGGAGACTGAAAAGCTCGTCGCCACCACGGTCGCACAGACCAAGAACGAGGTCGCCACGATCCAGGCCAATACCGCGCTGGAGGTGGCCGCGACCAACCTGCTGAAGGCGACCGTGCAGGCGCAGATCACTCAGGTTCAGGGCGAGGCCAAGGTCAAGGCCGAGTACACGGTCGCGAACGAGAAGGCCCTGGGCGAGCAGATGCGCGCGGGCGTGTTCAAGAACTCCGCGACGCTGGCCGAGTTGACCTTTGTGGAGGCGCTCAACCCCGAGGCCGGCATCCGCATCATCCACGCGGGCGAGGGCACGCTTTGGACCGACCTCAAGACCCTCGCGCCCGCTCTGCCGGTCAAGAAGTGACCACTGAAATCGGGTTCACATCGAGTCGCCTCCTTTGCTATCATGGCGGCGTTTGGGATCATACAAGGAGAACTCGTGATGAATGGATTTCAGATCGTCGTGTGCGGCAGCCTGGTGCCTGACCCGCTGCAGACACTCGAGCCGGTGACGACCCCGCAGGGCCCCGGGCTCAAGAACGAGACCATGCTGCCGTCGGTGCTTGACCCGTGGTCCGCCCACGCGCTGTATGAGGCGGCCAACCTCGCCAAGCAGACGGCGGGCAGCAAGGTCTATCTGGTGAGCCTCGGCCCCAAGGCCAAGCTTCAGCAGCTCATGATGACCGTGGCCCAGAAGGTGCCCTTCGAACTGGTCGCGCTGGACGGCAGCGCCAGCGGCTTTACCGACGCGCACGGCGTGGCGGCCGCCCTGGCCGACGCCATCGCCGCGATCCCGGGCCTCGACAAGAGCCGCCTGCTGGTCTTCGGCGGCTGCGCCTCGGCCTCGCGCGACGCCGGCGTGACCATGCAGCTCGTCTGCGAACGCCTCGGCATCCGTGATTTCTTCGCGGGCGTGGATGAGATCAAGATGGCTGAAGACGGCTCGTTCGCGGTGCTGGAGCGCATCGAGGGCGGCGAATACCTGGCCTCCACCTGCAAGGGCGCGCCCGCCGTGCTCGCCTGGGCCACGGGCAACCTGCCCGAACCGCCCAACAACCCGCAGGTCGGCATGGCGAACATGCGCGGCGTGATGCCGTCGCTGATGAAAGCCAAACCCACCCCGGCCGGCGTCGGCGGCATCGCGTACGAAGCGACCGAAATCCCGCCGCAGAAACGCCAGACCCGCATCGTCAAGGATGCCTCGACCGACGAGATCGCGAAAGAGATCGTCGAGTGGATCAACAACTGATTTGAGTAAGGACGCGCTCCATGTCGAAAACACTCGCACTCTTGCACACCCAGGCCGACGGCTCGCTGCCGAAGGCCGCCCTTGAAACCCTCACCGCCGCCGCCTCGCTGGGCCAGCCCTTCGACGTGGCGATCCTCGGCGCCGGCGCGTCGGCCGCAGCCGACGCCGTCCAAGGCTGCGGCGCGGCCGCGTTCCACACGGTCGACGATCCGGCGGTCGCGCAGCCGCGCTATGCGACCGACGCCGCCGCCGCCACCGCGCTGATCCAGGCCTCCGGCGCGGAACTCGTGCTGGCCCCCGGAACCTCGCGTTTCGCGCGCAGCCTGCCCGGCGCCGCGCACCGCGTCGGCGCGCAGATCGACACCCACATCGTGGCCCTGAACGCCGAGGGCGGCGCCGTGCGCGCGCAGCGCTGGTTCTACCGGCAGCGCATCCTCGGCGCCTTCAGCCGCGCGGCGCGTCCCTGGCTGCTGCTGCTCGACACCGGCGTGTTCGCCCCCTGGCAGGGCGCGGCCGGCGCGGCCAACGCGCAGGCCGTGGCCGTCGCCTTCACCGACGACGACCGGCGCACCGCCGTGACCGGCGTTCAGAAACCGGCCGCCGACGCGCAGACGATCCGGCCGGACGCGAAGCTGCTCTTCGTGGCGGGCGCGGGCTGGACCAAGAAGCAGAAGGACGGCCAGTTCCACATCGGCGAGGCCGGCGCGCTGATCCTCGACTTCCTCGGCAAGGCCCAGGCTTCGCTCGGCAGCAGCAAATCGCTGGTCGACATCCAGGGCGAAGGCCAGGAGACCTTGACCTTCATGTCGCACATGAACCAGGTGGGACAGACCGGCTCGACGCCGCGCCATCCCAAAGGCATCGCGACCTGCTGCCACGGCGAAGAGCCGCACGCGGTCGGATGGCGCTTCATCAACGAGCGCCGCGCGGTCAACCTGGATCCGAACTGCGGCTGGGCGCAGGGCAAGGCCGACGTGCTCTACGTGGCCGACGCCTTCGAGGTGATGGCCAAGGTCAACGCACTGCTCTGAACAGGGCGTAATCGGTTGGGCGGCAGGGATGCGCGAAGTCCATGCGTTTCTGATGAAAAAGGGGTCAGGCGAGTCGGGAGCGCGGGCGTCCTCGCCCGAAACAACGTTTCGAGCAAAAGGCTGAGCGATCATTGATTGAGAGCCAAACCGCGCATCTGTCTCGCGCACGGACTTTCATATTGCGGGCGGGGACGCCCGCGCTCCCGACTGTGCTCCGCATAAAACACGCGCTCAACTCGCTCTCCCCTGCCACCACCCGATTACCGCACAGGGCGCACTGCTAACCCAGCCACGCTTCCAGCAGGGCGCGCAGGCCGGTCGCGGCGATGATGCAGGCGAAGAGCCCGGCCAGCGCCAGACCGGCGTTCAGCAGCGGACCGGCGCGGTGCTCGCCCATGAGCGCGCGCCGGTTCACCAGCGCGATGATCACGGCGACGGCCAGCGGCAGCACGAAGACGTTGGAGATCTGCGCCATGACC
This sequence comes from Kiritimatiellia bacterium, assembly GCA_028684935.1. Lineage (GTDB taxonomy): Bacteria > Verrucomicrobiota > Kiritimatiellia > RFP12 > UBA1067 > DUPH01. The sequence goes on from JAQUEX010000187.1 coordinate 6,076, forward strand.
GTGACCGCCACCGGATTGCGGCCGCCCAGCGCCGGCACGATCAAGCCTGAGCACGCCGCCGCCAGACAGATCAACCGAAAGGCCTTGCTGCGCGGCTCCATGCGGCCGACGCGGTAGTCGGAAATCAGCAGCGGGCCCACCATCAGGATCGGGAAGATCGAAGAGAGCCCGGCGCTCAGCGTGCCCGCCATGAACAGCGCGACCGCGAACCGGCCGGCCAGCGGCGCGAGCGTGTTGACCATGTCGAGGATCTTGACGATCTCGCGGCCGTGCGCGTAGAGCGCGCCGGCCGCGACGACCATGATCGAACCGCTGATCACGAACATCAGCGAGGCGGAGACCACGGCGTCGAGCGTTTGCTGCTTGAGGCCGGCCACGCCCACGCCTTT
>JAQUEX010000188.1 GCA_028684935.1 Kiritimatiellia bacterium
ATGACATTTTGAAAGGACAGGACATGCAAGACGAAAAAGAGCAGAAAACGAGTTGTTCACCCGATCAGTGCGGAAGTTGCGGCGAGGCCTCCTGCGCTTCCCGGCAGCAGGCGGCACCGCAGCAGGCGGCGCCCGCACAGGACGATGCCAAGCTGAAGGCGCGCCTGAACCGCATCCGGCGCAAGATCATCGTGATGTCGGGCAAAGGCGGCGTGGGCAAGAGCACGGTGGCGGTGAATCTGGCCATGTCGGCGATGCTCGCCGGACAGCGCGTGGGATTGCTGGACGTGGATCTGCACGGTCCCAGCGTGCCGACCATGCTGGGACTGGTGGGATACCGTCTGGAGGGCGGGGAGAACGGCATGCTGCCGGTCGAGATCGGCGGTCTCAAAGTGCTGTCGGTCGGGTTCCTGCTGCAGAACAACGACGATCCCGTAATCTGGCGCGGCCCCATGAAGATGGGCGTGATCCGTCAGTTCATCGAGGATGTGGAGTGGGGCGATCTGGATCTGCTGGTGATCGACGTGCCGCCGGGCACCGGCGATGAGCCGCTCTCGGTCTGCCAGCTCATCCCGGAGCTGGAGGGTGCGGTGATCGTCACCACGCCGCAAAAGGTGGCGGCCGCCGACGTGCGCAAGTCGATCAACTTCTGCAAGGAAGTCGGCGTCAAGGTGCTCGGCGTGATCGAAAACATGAGCGGCTTCGCCTGTCCGAAATGCGGCGAGGTCACGCAGATCCTGCGGGCGAACGGCGGGCGCGTGATGGCCGGCGAGATGGGCGTACCGTTCCTGGGCACGATTCCGATCGATCCGCTGATCGCTGAATCGTGCGACGACGGCAAGGCCTTTGTCGAATCGGCGGCGAGTTCGCCTGCGGCCGGCGCGTTCCGCGAAATCGTGAGGGAGCTGACGGTCGGTTAAAGAAAGGGGCGTTATGAAAAAGATGACGCGAAGGGGCGTCGTTGCCGCGCTGGGCGCCGCGGGCGCTGGAACGTGCGTGTGCGGACTGAACGGCGGATGCGCGACCTTCACGAAGAAAGGCAAGACGCCGGCGATTGATGCGGCGGCGTACGTGATCGAAGGCAGCACGGTCAAAGTGGATCTCGCCAAAGTGCCGCCGCTGGCCGTGGTAGGCGGCTCGGTTAAGGTCATCGACGCGCGTCTTCCGACGCCGATCATCATCGCGCGGACGGGCGAGGCCGACTACGCGGTCGTGTCGCTGCTCTGTCCGCACCGGGGTGTGGAGGTCGAGTACCAGCACGGGCAGCAGCGCTTCCGCTGCGCGAGCTTGGGTCACTCCAAGTTCGGCACGGATGGCGCGCTGCAAAAAGGCCTCGCGAATAAAGGTCTCACCCGGCATGAAGCGAGACTCGACCCTGCAGACGGCAAGCGGCTGCTGATCACGTACTGAGGGCGGCGGGACAGAGGCGAACCGGCACGATTCAAGAGCTACCCCGTTCTATCCGTTGCTGCCCATGCCGGAAGATGAGCCGCTGATGGCATTTGAGAGGTTTTTTCTGCCTGATAAATGGAGTGTCCGGCATGATTCAATTTGTGACCGCTGTTTGCTTGTCCGCCTTTATGGTTCAGACTGAAACAAGCCGGATTTTTCTTCACGGGTTGTTCACTGACAATATGATCCTGTAGCGCGACGCGCCGTGTCCGGGCTGGAGCTAGGCCGAGTCCTGCGCGAAGGGGTGGCCGTGTATGGATGACGAGTAGCGACGGCACAAGAGGATGCGGAATGATGGCAAGAAAAGACGTCGGAAGCGCAGGGGTATTGGCCTCGACGGCTGCCGTTTTGGAGGCGGTCAGCCACTATGTGGGGGAGCCGGTGGCCAGGGGGCTGGCGAAGCGCAGCCTCGCTGCGGCTGCCGCCGTACACCGCGCGACGGGGTTCCGCGTGCTGACCTCCAACTGAAAATGACAGCCCCACACCCTGAATCAGATTTATTCCGAAAGAGGTTGACCGGGTTTCACGTATGGAGGACAATCTGACGTCTCTTTATGAGTGGACTCGCTTCGTCAAGCGCAAACAGGGGCCTATCAGGTGGAGTGCGGTCGCGACGGTTGTTTCAGACTGCGGCACCAGAAAAGGGAGAAAACCTTGAAGTCGGCTACAGAGATTTTGCAGCGGGCGGGCATCGTCACGACACGGCAGCGTGTCGTGCTGCTGGATAGGCTGCTGCGCCGCACCGATCATCCGGATGCGGAGCGGCTGCTGGCCGAGGCGCGGGACGGCATGCCGTCGATTTCGGTGGACACGGTGTACCGCACGCTCAATCTGTTCGCGGAGGCCGGCGTGATCCAGCGCATGGCCGTTCCCACGCGACGCGCCCGGTTTGACGGGTGCACCGACCCGCACGACCATTTCTTGTGTTCGGACTGTGAAACCATCCAAGATGTCCCGCGTCCGCCAGAACGGTCGGCGGCGATTCCTGCACCGGTCAGCGCCTGCGGGATCGTGTCGGATGTGCAGACCGTCTATGTCGGCGTCTGCCGGCGTTGCGCCGCGCAGAAAAGATAACGGCCCTTCAGGGCCTCGAAGATCAAACAAAAAGGCGGGATATGTTCGCAATCGGATCGGTATTGAGCTGTGGCGCCGTCTCAAACGGCTGGCTGCGGCGGGCGGGGGTGGAAGTCAGCACCGATCTCGTCACTTGGCGGACAGAGTATGTGAGCGCTCCGACAGAGGCGGGGTGGACGGCTTACGAAACCGCGCCTTTTATGGCTGGCCCTGGCGGTCAAACCGAAGTGCGCGTTCCGCGAAACAGTCGTTCGCGCGCGTTTTTCAGAATCAGGCGTGTGGAATAAGGAGACAACGGTAGGGACGTCAAACTCTACTGGAAAATTTGATGCAGCACCGTATCCGCCTCACAGCCGTTGTAGCGGCATCTCTGGTCACCGGTCTTGTCCATGCGTTCAACCCGCCGGCCGATACGCAGGAGCAGGTCACGCTCAGCATCGAGGGCGTGCCGAAAGAAAGCCCGACCGATAAAACGCTCGCTTTCACCTTGCGGCTGAAAAACAGCGGCGCCGAGCCGGTTCAGGGATCGGTCGACGTGTGGCTGAACGACGACTGGCAGATGGCCGGCTCCAACACCTTCGCGGTCTCCGTTGAACCCGGGAAAGCGTGGCAGGCCGCCTGCTCCGCCACTGCGCGTGACCGCGTGCTGACCGCGCTCTATCCGATCCATGCGCGCTTCGCCTTCGAACGCAACAACACGCGCATCGAACTCCATCCCATCGCCGTCTTTGGCGCGGTGCGGCCCGCCGTGCCGACGTCTGCCGCCGTTGCCGCGCCGAACATCGATCTGGCGCCGGGCGTGTGGGGCCTGACCCGGCTCACGCCCCACGCATCGGCATGGGAACGCAACGGGCGCATGATCCCGCTGCCTGACGGCTTTGATGGCTCGGAAGCCGAGAGCGGGGCCACGTGGTTCCGCTCGGACATTGATCTCGGGGGGCAACTTCGCCGCTGTTTCAGCATCCACCCGCCCTGGAGAGACGGCCACGGCACGCTCTGGTCCGACTACCGGCTGAAGCTGCCCGCCGAGACGCCGATCCTCCTCAGATTCCACACCGCAGTCCGTGAGGTGCCGCCGGGCGAGCGTGGCAGCGACGGCGTGGCGTTCAAGGTGCGCGTGCTGGCCGCGGATCAAACCGAGAAGGAGCTGTTCAGCCGCCTCTGTGACGCCTCCACGTGGCAGCCCGCCGAGGTGGACCTCTCCGCCTACGCCGGCCAGACCGTCACTCTGCGCCTCTGGAATGGCCCCGGCCCCAAGAACGACACCACCTGCGACAATGGCTTGTGGGGCGATCCGGTCCTGCGGATCGGTGCGCTGCCGCCGCCGGTGAACGAAGCGGTCTGGGCGGCCCGCGTCGAGACCGCCCTGCGGCTGGCCCGCGCGGCGGCGGCCCGCAAGCCGCATGCGCCGGGCGTTTTCCGGCTGACCTTCAACCGCGAGGTCTGCGGCGCGGCTGTCGTGCCCGGCGAGGAAGGGCTGACCGACGGCGTGCTTGCCTTTTCTGACGGCACGCGCGAGCTGGCTTTCCGCGGCTTCACCGTGGAACTCGACGGCCTGCCGGTCGGCGGCGCGCGCGACGGCCTGCCGGTACGGCGCGCTGAGATCGCGCGCGAAGGCGGGGCGTGGGTGATCACGCACCTGATCGGTCAGTCACAGGGCAGTGCCGTAAAGACCCTCCGCGCCACGCTCCGCGCTGACCACGGCGTGCTGCGCCTCGCCTGGGACCTGCCGGGCGCCACGCGCGACGCGCGCGGCGCACCGCGCCTGACCAAGCTCGCGCTCGGCCCCGCGACGCGCAAACCGTTGCGCATCTACCTGGGGTTCGGCGCGGTCTACGAGGCCCCCGGCGCCTTTACGCTGGCCTACGGCGGTGTCCAACTCGGCACGCGCCACATCGGCGCGGATTATGCGGACGGACTCAGTCTCGTGCAGGCCACCGATCTGATTCCGGACCGGGTTGTCTGCTCGCCGGGCAATCACCTATTCACGCTGGAAACGCCCGGCGACGCCTGCTTCATGCTCGCCCCCTCCCGGCAAGGCGCCTATGCGGCGGCCCGCGCGTACCGCGCCGTATGCGGCTTCGAGAAGTCGCCCGGCGTGGACGGCCTGCTCGGCCGTGTCTGCCTCGATCAGTGGGGCGGCGGCTACCGCGAGGCGGCGAAGGATCTCGACCGGGCTGCAAAGTACGGCCTGGGTCACGCCGTTTTCGTCAAGCACGACTGGCAGCGCTGGGGCTATGACTACCGCCTGCCGGAGATCTATCCGCCCTCGGGCGGCCTCGAGCCCTTCCTCGAGATGCGCGAGGCCGCACGGCGGGCCGGCATGCTCTTCGCCCCGCACGACAACTATATCGACTTCTACCCCGACGCCGAGGGCTTCGGCTACGACCGCATCGTGTTCAACGCCGACGGCACGCCGTGCAAGGCATGGTACAATCCCGGCCTAGACGCGCAGAGCTACCGCTGGATGCCCGACGCATTTATGCCGTGGCTGACCGCCAACATGAAGCAGATGCGCGAGGGATTCGATCCCGACGCGCTGTTCATCGACGTCTTCACCTCCATCCCGCCCTTCGATTTTTACGACCGCAGCGGCGTCTTCCACGCTCGCGCCAAGACCGTCACGGGCTGGCGCGCCGCCTTCGATACCAGCCGCCGCCTGCTCGGTCACGACGCGGCGATGCTCAGCGAGTCCGGCCACGACGCGCTGATCGGTTCCATCGACGGCGTGCAGGCCGACCACTGGCGGCCCGCATGCTGGTGCACCGTATTTGGCGATGCCGACCGCACGCCGTGGCACGACATGGTCACCCACGGCAAGATGATCCTCTTTGCGGGCGGTCTGGGCGACCGCTACGATCCGGACCCGAAGCACGGCTACGGCAGCGACGACTACCTCTCCAACACCGTGCTGGGCGGCCGCGCCCCGATGTGCGACGGGCCCTTCTCGCGCCGCGCGGTGATGACTTACTGGCTGCTGCATGACGCCTGTGACGCGCTGGCGCGTGCCGAGATGGAATCCCACAGCTTCGGCGCGAACGTGCGGCAGCAGCATACGGCCTTCAGTCAAGGTGGCCGGGTGTGGGCCAACCGCGGCTCCAACGTCTGGTCAGTGGCGGGCCATGCCTTGCCGCAATACGGCTTTTACGTGCAGACGCGCAACGGCGAGGCGGGGGTGGTGCGGCTCAACGGCCGCCGCGCGGGCTTCGCAATAACAGGGACGGCCTTTTTCGCGGACGCCCGGCCCTTGCCTGACCCCGAGGCCGGCTGCCGCGTCGAGACGCGCGTGCTCGCGGCCGAGCGCCTCGGTCCGCGCGCGTTCCGCCTGGCGGTCGAGGTGAACGTGCTCATGCCGCTGGAGCCTGGCTACGTGCCCTTCGTCCACATCGGCAGGCCTTCCACAAACGAGATGGAAAACATCGAGGCGCAGGCCGGGCTGGACTGTGATCTGGCGCTGCTGGCCAAGCCGGGGGCCTTCCGCGCGACCGCCGACGTGCGGCTGCCGCCCGAGTTCACGCCGGGCGACTATCAGATCCGCTACGGGTTCTACCATGCCGTGCGCGGCGACCGCGTGCCGCTACGCGGGCTCGACGATCTGCGGCGGCGCATCCGCGGCGGCATCCTGCGGGTCACGGCCACCGGCGACGAGTACCTCATGGAAGATGTTCCGGCCGACAATCCGGACGTCAATGTCGTCGGCGCCCTGATCGACTTCGGGCCGTTCGTCACCGACGGCGCGTTCCGCCTGCTGCACGGCGACCGCGGCGCGTGGCAGCTCATTCCGCTCCCCGCGAGCCGCCCTTTCTGCGCCGTGATCCGCCTCGCGGCGTTCGGCAAAGAGGGCTCCAAGGTCAAGGCTGTCGAGAAGGTCGACCCCTTCCATCCCGATGCGAAAGATCCGGAGTGGACACAGGACGGCGGCGTGCTGCGGCT
>JAQUEX010000189.1 GCA_028684935.1 Kiritimatiellia bacterium
TGCTGGCGGGCGTGTGCGCGTTTCAACTCATGCTGACGGTGCTCGGGTTCATGTGGGTCTGGTCGACACGCGGCACGTACACCTCCGCCTTGCAATGGCCGCTGAACCTCTTTTTTTACGCGGCCTTGCCCTGCACATCCGCCTTGGGTGTCTGGTACACGCTGCGGCGTCTGCGACACGGCGAATATGCGGAAAACGATGTGACTGCGGAAGAGCTGTCCGACGCCCTGCAGGGAGGTGACGCATGCAAATCCTGATCGGCGGGATGTTGGTGCTCATGCTGCTGGGCATGCCGATCGCCTATGCGCTCGGCCTGAGTTCCCTCATCTACGTCGCGACCTGCACCGACCTGTCGCTGATGGTGGTCGCGCAGCGCGTGTGCGTGGGCGCGGATTCTCTGGTCCTGCTGGCCCTGCCTTTTTTCCTGCTGGCGGGCGAGATCATGAATGCGGCGGGTATCACGCGCAGTTTGACGCGCCTGGCGCTGGCCATCATCGGGCCGCCGCGCGGAGGACTTTCCTATGTGGTGGTGGCAGTCAACGTGCTGGTGGCGATGGTGTCGGGCGCGGCCGTGGCGAGCGCCGCTGCCGTCGGCTCGACCATGGTGCCGATGATGGAGAAGCAGGGGTATCCGCGCAGTTTCGCGGCAGCCCTCAACGCGGCGGCCGCCACGGTCGGACCGATTATCCCGCCGAGCGTCGGGTTTATCATCTATGCCTCAGTTTCCGGCGCATCCGTGGGCAAACTCTTTCTCGCGGGCACGCTTCCCGGCGTGCTGCTGGCGTTCGGCGTTTTGGCCGTATGCGTGCTGATGGCGTATCGCCACGGCTATCCGGCGGGCGAACGCCACAGCCAGCGCGAGCTGTGGCAGAGCTTCCGCGAAGCCCTTCCGGCGCTGCTGATGCCGGTCATCATCTTGGGCGGGATCTTCGGCGGGCTGGTGACACCGACCGAGGCGGGTGCGCTGGCAGTCGGTTACGGCCTGCTGGTCGGGTTCGTGATCTACCGTACCCTGCACGCGCGCGATCTCGTGCGCCTCTTGACGGTAACGGCCCGGCGCACGGCGTCGATCATGATGATCATCGCGTGCGCCTCATGCTTCGGTTTCCTGATCTCGCACGCGGTGGACGCGGAGCGCATCATCGGCGGCGTGCAGGCGATGACCGGTAGCCGCACCGCGCTGCTGCTGCTGCTGATCGGCCTGATCCTGGTCCTCGGCATGTTCATGGAGGGCGGCAGCATCATGATCATCCTCACGCCGCTGCTGCTGCCCATGCTTGCGGCCTACCGGATCGACGTCGTTCATTTCGGCGTGGTGTTTCAGCTCGCCATCATGATCGGTCTCTTGACGCCGCCGGTCGGCATGCTGCTCTTTGTGCTGACCGGCATCAGCCGGGTGCCGGTCAAAATGCTCGTGCGCTCGCTGTGGCCCTTTTATATCCTGTTGGCGGTCATTCTGCTGGCTGTGGCGTTTGTTCCTGAACTGTCGCTGTGGTTAACCCGCGGCGCGGGAGATGCTCTGAAATGAAACGTTTGCGCCTCATCATCCCGGTCCTGTTGCTCCTTGCCGCTTCCTGCGGCAGGCCGTCAGCCGGGCCGAAGCTCTTCCGGATCGCCTATGCGCAAGGCCCGACCGAACTGCTTCATCAGGCGGCGCTGCGCATGGCGCGCCAGATTGAGGACGAATCAGGGGGCGCCATTCAGGTTCGCCTTTACCCCGGTGGCCAGTTGGGGAATGAGCGCGAGATCATCGAAGGGCTCAAGCTGGGTTGTGCCGACATGATCGTGACCGGTGGCGCGGTGATCGGCTGGTACGCGCCCGAGTTTGGTGCCTTTGAGGCGCCCTTTGTCTGGCGCGACTACGCGCATGTCGAGCGCGCCTGGGCCGGTGATGCGGGCGTGGCCTTGCGGCAGACGATGGAGCGGCGGGCCGGCATCCGGCTGATCAATCTCTGGTTTCGCGGACCGCGCTATCTGACGACGACGTCACGCAAGGTGCTGAGCCCGGCCGACCTGAAAGGATTGAAGCTGCGTGTCCCCGAGCTTGAGGTGTTCATCAAATCGTGGCAGGCCTTCGGCGCGAACGTCACGCCCATTCCGTTCACCGACATGTTCATGGCGCTCAAGCTCGGCGTGGTGGACGGCCAGGAGAATCCCTTGGCCACGGTGTATGCGAACCACCTGCACGAGGTGCAGAAGTACATCATGGAGACCCGTCACCTCGTCAGCTTTTATCTGCCGGCGCTGGGCCCCCGTTTCACACGTCGCTTCACGGCTGCAGAGCAGGCTTGCGTGATGCGCGCGTTTGAGGCCGCGACGGCGTGGCACAACCGGGAAGTGGAACGCGCAGAGGCGACGTACCGGAAGGAGATCGAAGCCGCAGGGGTCGAATTCATTCCGCTCGACGTGGAGCCGTTCCGCAAATTGGCCCGCGAACGGATTCCCGCCGAGTTTCGCGGGATCTGGAAACCCGGGCTCTACGAACAGCTCAGCATGGATCAGTAAAGAAAGGGAGGCGTACCGTGTCAACACGATGGCTGCATGTGGGTGTGCTCTGCGCGGGGATCGGACTTCGCGCCACGGTGGCGCAGGCGGACAGCCGCCTGAATATCCTCTTTGTCTTCGCGGACGACTGGGGCCGTTACGCCGGGGCCTATGCGGCGCTCGACCGGGTGCCTTCGCCCAGCGACGTGATCAAGACCCCGCACGTGGACCGCATGGCGCGTGAAGGCGTGATCTTTCGTCACGCTTTTGTCAGCGCGCCGAGCTGCACCCCCTGCCGCAGCGCGCTCTTCTCGGGACGCCACTTTTTTAACACCGGCCGCGGCGCGATCCTCGTGGGCGCGGTCTGGGACACCGCCATCCCGACCTTCCCGCTGCTGCTGCGCGATGCCGGCTACCACATCGGCAAGAGCTACAAGGTGTGGAGCCCCGGCGCCAACCCCGATGCGCCGTTCGACGGTCAGCGCCACGCCTACGAAAAGGCGGGCCGCGCACCCAACAACTTCTCCGAGGAGACCGAAAAGCGGATGACCCAAGGCCTCAGCGCCGCCGCCGCCCGCGAACAGATCCTCGATCAGGTTCGCGGGAATTTCGATGCCTTTATGGCGGATCGTAAGCCCGGCCAGCCTTGGCTCTACTATTTCGGCACGACCACCACCCACCGTGAATGGGTCAAGGGGTCGGGCTTGAGACATTGGGGTATCCGGCCCGACGCGCTCAAAGGCAAACTTCCCGGCGTGTTGCCCGATGTGCCCGAGGTCCGCGAGGATGTGGCGGATTACCTCGGCGAATGCCAGGCCGTGGACGCGTGCCTCGGCGCGCTGCTGCAGCGCGTCGAAGCGGCGGGCGAGTTGGCGCGCACGGTCATCGTGGTCAGCGGCGACCATGGGTTCCCCGGCGTGCCCTCGGGGAAGTGCAACCTCTATTCCCACGGGACGTCAGTGCCGCTTGTGGTACGCTGGCCCGGCGGCACGCCCGGTCGCATCGCGGATGATTTCGTGTGCCTGCCCGATCTCTGCCCGACCTTCCTCGACATCGCCGGCGTGCCGCGTCCCGCCGGCCTTGACAGCCGTTCCATCCTGCCGCTGTTGACCGCCGAGACGGGCGGCCTTATCGATCCCTCGCGCACCGCCGTGATCACCGGCCGCGAGCGGCATGTCGCCGAGGCGCGTGACGCGTGCCTGCCCTATCCGATGCGCGCGTTGCACACCGCCGACTTCCTCTACATCCGCAATTTCGCGCCCGAACGCTGGCCGATGGGCGCGCCGTTCGCAGCCGAGGCACCACTCGACACGCTCTCGGTCGAGGAGCTCGAGCACAACACCCGCTATGCGTTTCCCGACCTGGACGCCAGTCCGACCAAAGCCTGGGTCGTGCTCAACCGGGAATCCGAATCCGGTCGCAGGCATTACGCACTGGCCTTCGCCAAGCGCCCCGCCGAAGAACTCTACGACCTGCGCAAAGACCGCGACCAGATCAATAACGTGGCGGCCGATCCGGCCTACGCCGCGGCGCGCGCACGCATGGCCGACGACCTGACGGCGCGGCTGAAAGCTGCGGGCGATCCGCGCGTGTGCCAGAATCCGATTCCATTTGAGCAGCCGCCCTTCACAGACCCGCCGGCCAAGAAAGCCCCCAAACGACCGGTTGGAGCGCCGCTGGCGCCGCGCTGAGCAGGCAATCTCGGTGAGCCCGCCGCCCCGCCCGTCCTCAGGACTCAGCGTACTTTTTGGCCGTGCGCCAGTCGAGGCCGGTGCGTTTCGCGACCTCCTCGTATCGGCCGTAACGTTTGAACAACGCGCGGCAATACGCCGCCGTCAACGCCTTGACCGTGAGCTCGCCGCGCGCCAGGCGTTCAGCCAGATCCCCTTCCGGTTCGCCCTCCGGCGCCGTGTCGCCGGTATACCTGCCGGTCAACAGGATGCGGCGCACGGCCTGTTCCAGTTCGCGCACGTTGCCGGGCCAGGCGTAATCCGGGCCGACCCCGTGCGCGAGCGCGCCCATGACCGGGTCCACCAAAGTCCTTGCGCCCTCGCCACACATCCGTCGCAGCATGTGCGTGACCAGGGTCTCCAGTTCCGAAGGCAGTTCGCGCAGCCGTCGGCTGAGTGGCGGCATCTCGATCTGGTCGGAACAGAGTCGGTAGTAGAAGTCGTCACGGAATACGCCCGCGCGCCGCAGGCGGCCGAGCGGCTTGTTGGTCGCAGCGATCACCCGGCCTTCAAAACGGAGCGTCTCGTGGCCGCCGACCGGCGAGAACGTGCGCTGCTGCAAGACCTGCAGCAGCTTGATCTGCACCGGCTCGGACGTATCACCGATTTCATCGAGAAAGATCGCACCGTGTGGACTGCAGCGCGCGAAAACGCCCTCATGCCGTTCCACCGCTCCGGTAAACGCACCCTTGCGGTGGCCGAACAGCTCCGACTCGATCAGCGTTTCGGGATACTGCGAGAGATTGATCGGCACGAACGCGCGAGTGAAGCTCTCGGCGAAACAGCGGCCGGCCGGATCATACGGAATGAACCCCGAGCGCCCCAGTGCCGCAGCGGCAGCGCCCTTGCCGGTGCCGGTTTCTCCGAGCAGCAGCGTGGAAAACTCTTCCATGCGGTTCCAGAGGCATGCCACATACCAGCGCACATCGTGCGTGAAGATGTTTTCCCACAGCCGTTTCCTGAGCTGTTTCATGGCGGGACTGCTGCCGACGAGTCCGTTCGTGATGAAATAAAACGCGCGCCGGAGCTGATAAAAAATGGCGACATACTGCGCCGCCTCGTCGTGCGTGAACCCGTACCCGCGCAGCTCGTCGCAGATTTCGCCGGTAAAGGGCGCGGCACACGAGGCATCCCCCGCCGCGAGCTGCTGCTGGATCAAGGCGTCCAGCCGTTCGATCGACGCATGGAAAACCAGGAACAGCAGCGCGATCGTCACGCGGCCGCGGTCCTCCGCCGCAAATCGCGTGCAGTCAACCCGCCTGCCGCCGATCGCCAGCGCGGCGATGCGCCTGGCCAGCTCTGCCAGCAGACGGTCGAGCACCTCGTCAAAGGTCGCCTCGCGGTCCAGCCCCAGCGCACACCGGTCCGCCAGGCCGCGCTCATCTCCGAACGGGTTTGTGAAGGCCGACGTCGACACGCGGTCGAAGAAACTGCGGTCAGCGACCGACAGGTTCACAGATGCAGATTTCATGATGTCCACATTAACACGCGCTCCGAGCACCGTCAATCGACACCCGCATGACCGGATCTCTCACTGAAAATACCAAACGATTTGACAACAAGAGGGCAAGAATGTAAATACATGTGTGCAATGAGCACCATGTCAGTCCAAGGAGAAAACTTATGAGCAAGAAGTCCCTGAACATCGGAATGATCGGCTATGGTTTCATGGCCCGCACCCACTCGAACGCCTACCGCCGGGTCGGCAATTTCTTTGACCTCGACTACAAGCCCGTGTTAAAGACCGTCTGCGGATTGGTTGAAACCGAAGCGCAGGCGTTTGCCGACCGCTGGGAGTATGAATCCTGCACGACCGACTGGCGGCGCGTGGTCGAGGACAAAAACATCGACGTCGTCGAGATCTGCGTGCCCAATAACTATCACGCCGAGATCGCGATCGCAGCGGCCCAGGCCGGGAAAATGGTGATCTGCGAAAAGCCCATCGCCCGCAACAGCGCCGAGGCGTTGTCCATGACCGAGGCGGTGGAAAAGGCCGGCGTGCTCAATTTCGTCTCGTTCAACTACCGGCGGATCCCGGCCGTGACCTTGGCGAAACAGCTCATCGACGAGGGGCGCTTGGGCAAAATCTTCCACTACCGGGCGAATTTCCTGCAGGACTGGACAATCTCCGCCGACGTGCCGCAGGGCGGCATGGCGACCTGGCGTCTGGATGCCAAGGCGGCCGGCTCCGGTGTGACGGGTGACCTGCTGGCCCACTGCATCGA
>JAQUEX010000190.1:0-4729 GCA_028684935.1 Kiritimatiellia bacterium
GATTAAGATTATGATTATGATTTATTGGCCCCAACAGAACTGCCATGCGCCCGAGGGGGTCCCGAGAGACGCATTCGCTGTTGGCACCGGGCCGCGAAAACCGTTATAGTACTCGTGGTGAATATGCAGGCCTGTCAAACAAAGGTGTGTCGCCAAGGGGTCAGGCGCGTGACGGCCGCTTGTCCAGTAGCAGAGTCAGGGAGGAGGGGCCCGTGAACAGTGTGTTCGCATATCTCGCATCGGCAGAGGTGACGGATGTCGGTCGAAAGCGCAGGAACAACGAAGACGCTGTGCTGCGGGTGCCGGAAGCGGGCGTGTTCTGCGTGGCCGACGGCATGGGCGGTGTGCAGGGCGGCGAGGTGGCGAGCAAGGCCACCGTCGACGCATTGCGTGACGTCTTCACCGTGTCGCCGGACGCGCCTTTTGCCGTGACGGCCGCCGCCGCCGCGCGGTTGGCGTCGCGTGCCGTGAACCGGGCCAGCCAGTGGATCAAAGCCCGCTCCGAGGAGCGCGGCCTGAACGGCACGGGCAGCACAGTGGTGATGCTGCTCTTTGACCGCGTGATGCCGGAGCAGGCGCGGGTGCTGCATGCCGGCGACAGTCGCGCCTACCGGTATCGCAAGGGCAAGCTGCAACAGTTGAGCGCGGATCATTCGGTCGCGGCTGCGGCCGGTCTGGCTGATGACAAGAATCTGCCTGCGATGTTCCGGGGCGTGATCACGCGCGCCGTCGGCCTGGAAGAGGCGGTGTTGCTCGAGGAGACGCCGGCCGATGTCGCGGCCGGCGACATCTTTCTGCTCTGCTCGGACGGCCTGACCAAGATGGTGCCGGACAAAACAATCTCTAAACTGCTGCGCAAGCACGCCGCTGACGAGCCGGAGGCGCTGGCCCGTCTGCTGGTCGGGGAGGCGCTCAAAGCCGGGGGCGAAGACAATGTCTCGGTCGTGCTGGTGCGCGTGGCCGACGCGCTGCCGCAAGGTCCGACGCAGGAGGTGCCGGCGCGCGCTCGGGAGCTGGAGCAGGAGGCGGTGGCCGCGGCCGTGCCGGCCGCGACGGGAACGGCGGATGACGCTGAACGGGAGACCGGACAGACCGCCGTGACCGGACAGACGGTGGATTCGGCCGGCTTCGCCGGCGAGGGCGTGACGCCGCCTGAATGGTCGCGTAAGACCGCTCAGCCGCCGGCTACGCCGGCCACGCCGTTTCCGAACGAAGGCGAGACCCCGGCCGTGCAGGAGGAGCCCGAGCCGGATCCCGACGGCTTTGCGACGGAACGGATCACGCGGACGGGGTTGCCGCTGTTGCAGCCGGCACGCCCCCGGCGATGGGTCTGGGTGCTGGCGCTGGCGGCCGCGGCGGGTGCAGCGGCCTTTTGGGTGTGGTTGAAACGGTAGGATGGCGTGATGGACGAGAACGGTAAAGAGCGGATCGGCGATTATGAGCTGGTGGCCTTGATCGGCGACGGCGCGCAGGGACGTGTCTACCGGGCGCGCTGCGTCGCCGACGCCCTGCCCTACGTGCGGCAGGACGAGGAGGTCGCGCTTAAGGTGGTGCGCATCACCGGCGAGGACGAGAAGATCCGGCTCAAGTTTCAGGAGCAGGCGGATATCCTGCGCCGCCTTTCGCATACCCATATCGTGAGTTACCGCGACTGCTTTGCCTGGCACGCCGGCGAGTGGGACGAGGCGCAGTGCTTGGTGATGGAACTGCTGGAGGGCGAACCGCTCAGCGACCGGCTTAAGAACGCCAAAAACGGCTTGCCGTGGCCGCAGGTCGAGAGTATCTTCGAGCAGTGCCTCGCCGGGCTGATCCATGCCCGCGAGCGAGGGGTCACGCACCGCGACATCAAGCCGTCCAATATTTTCATCACCAAGGACGGCCAGGCCAAGCTGATTGACTTCGATATCGCGCGGCGCGACGACAGCGGCCAGATGAGCACGGCCGGCTGGAAGGGCACCTTCGACTACATGGCGCCGGACTTCATCACGATCGAAGGGTTTCACGGCGACGAAGTCTCAGACATCTTCAGCCTGGGCGTCTGCTTCTATCAGGCGCTGACCGGCGCACTGCCGTATGAGCCGCTGGGCGAGACCGCGCACATCGGGTATCTCAACCGCTGGCGTCATGCGTCCGCGCCGTCGCCCTCCTTCCGCCCGGGCGTCTTCCGCGTGCTGAGCGCCGCCAAAACGGTGATCGCCAAATGTCTGGCGGTGCGGCGCGAAGAGCGCTACGCCTCGTTCACGGCGATGCTGGAGGATTTCCGCAAGATCCGCTACCGCCGCCTGCGCCACAAGAACAAAGAGGAGTACGAGCTGCTGGCCGTCTTGGGGCGCGGCGGTTTCGGCGAGGTCTTCAAGGCGCGGCGCGTCAGCGACGGTCTGTTGGTCGCGGTCAAGTATCTCTTCTCGGAAAAGCAGTCGGACCGCTTCCTCAAAGAGGCAAAGATCCTGCAGCAGTATCCGCACCCGAATCTCGTCAAATATGTCGATTTTATGGTGCTGGAAGGCACGGGCGGCGAGAAGCAGTATTTTCTCGTCATGGAGTTTCTCGAAGGCATGCCCGGCTGGACCTTGCGCCACCGCATCAAAAACGAAGGCGGACTGGATGTCGCCGAGGCCGTGCCGCTGTTCGGCAACTACCTCGGCGCGCTGCAGTTTCTGCATGGCAGCGCGCGGCCGATCATCCACCGCGACATCAAGCCCGGCAACCTCTACGCGCCGATGGGCCAGCCCGACAAAGCCAAGATTTTCGACCTCGGCGTGGCGCGCGACGTGTCCGGCACCGTGACTGTCGGCGGCGTGCCGGGAACGCTGGACTACATGGCGCCGGAATTCGCCGAGGCCGGCGGTGACCGCGGCTCGCCGCAGTCGGACCTTTACGCCCTCGGGCTCTGCCTCTATGAGGCGCTCACCGGCAAGCCGGTCTTTGAGCGGTTGCCGACGGACCTGAACTCGGCGTGGGTCGCCTTTCAGGACCGTATCCGCAAGCCGCCGCAGATCGCGTTCGATGCGGAGGTGTTTGCGCGCTACCCGCGCCTCAAGCTGGTCGTCAGCCGGACGCTCTGCGAGAAGCCCGCGCAGCGCTACGCGGGCGCGGCCGAGATGCGCGCGGCGTTGGAGGACGCGCTGAAGCCGGAGACGGTGCAGCCGGAGCGCGACGGCGACCTGTTTGACGGCGGCGAGCTGACCATGGCCACGCTGGCGGGCGGCCAGCAGTCGGCTGAGCCCGGCATGACGCTGGGCACGCGGCCGCTGGAGATGGTTGAAGCTACGCGCGCCGCGCCCGCCGCCGCCGGTGGCTTGGTCGAGGCGGGACGGCGCGAGGCGGACCGGCGCAGGACGCGCAAACGGCTGCTGCTGGCCGGTATGGCCGCGGCCGTGGCGGCGGTGGGGATCGGCGGCGTGCTGCTGGGTATCCGCGTCGCGGGCCGCCGCCGCGGCGGGGCGCCGGCGGAGCCGGACCGCGTGCCCCAGCCCCACGCGTCCACCCATGCGCCGTCGCAGCCGGCGCCTGAGCCGAAAACCGCTGATGGTGCGCCGGCTGTGACGCAGCCGAAGCCGCAGACGGCGGTCACGGCGTTACCGCCGGAACGCGATCCGGTTTATCAGGACTTGCTCAAGGCCATACCCGGCGCGCTGGATGACGACGCCGCCTGGCTGGCCGTCGAGTCGGCCGCCGGCCGCCTGGCGGCGCAGGCGAACGAAGCGTGGCCCGGGGTGGACGAGGCCGAGCGGGCGCGCCGCCTCGCCGCGCTGCAGGAACAGCTCACGTCGCTCGCCGCTGCAGGCGTGACGCGCCTGCGCGATGCGGTGCTGGCGGAGCTGGCTGCGGGCCGGGACGGCAAGGCTGACCGCGAGCGGCTGTCGCGGCTGGCCGCGCAGGCACCGCGGCTGAAAGCGTTGCTCGCGCCGGCGCTGGAGGACGCGGCCGCGCAGGTCGACCGCGCTTACGCCGCGTATCTCGAGGGGGTCAAGCGCGAGCAGGCGCAGCGCCGCAAGGCGGCCGAAGAGCAGGCGCAGCGGCAGAAAGCCGAACGGCAGCAGGCGGAGGAGCAGGCCGCGCGGCTTGCCCGGGGGATCGGTCTGCTGGACACGCTCGACGCGCAGCTTCGCGGCGGCGGACTGGAGGCGTGCCGCACCGGTGTTGCGGTGCTGGGCGGCGCGACGCCGGAGCTGTTGGCCGACGCGCCCTTCAAGGCCCGCTGGGAAGCGTCTCGCGCGGCCTACGTGAAACGGGTGGCGCAGACGCTCGTGCAGACAGATCCGCCGGAGGCGCGCGCGCGGCGGCTCGAAGCGATGGGCGCGGTGTTGGGACACGCCGCAGCCGAGGCGGTGTTCGGTGCCGAGGCGGCCGAACTGCGCCGTACGCTGGAACAGCAGAAGGGCTTGGGACTGCTGCGTCTGGTCAACCGTTCCAAGAGCCCGCTACTGCTCACCAGCCGCGAACTGGGCTTGTCGGGCGGTGCGCTGGCCGGCGGCGAGGCCAAAGAGTGGCTGCTGCCGGTGAGGGGCGAAACGGTGACGGTTTCGATCGCGGTGCGCGGCGATGATCGCTTCCGCTCGCGCATGGAGACCGTCAAGCTGACTCCCGGCAGCGGGGTCGAGCGCGCCTTCGGCGAGGGCGAGGCCGGCCTGCTCACACCCCAAGCAGAGGCGACGCCCGTCGCGGCAGAGGTTGCGCCCGCGCCGGCTGCACCCGCACCCGCTCAGCAGGCGCCGGCCGCCGTTGC
>JAQUEX010000190.1:4829-6390 GCA_028684935.1 Kiritimatiellia bacterium
GCCGCGCCTGCGCCGGTTGCACCCGCACCCGCACCGGTTGTGGCCAAGGGGGCCTTTGAAATTTCGGTCTCGCCCAAAACGGCGCAGGTGCATCTGGACGGATTGCCGGTGCCTGCCGGGCGTCACGAGGTCTCGGCGAACGAGAATCATCAGGTCGCCGTCGACAGCAAAGGCTACAAGACCGTCCAGCAATATTACAAGGTCAAGCCGGGCGAGACGCGCCGCATCGACATTCTGCTGGAAAAAGAGGAGAAACGCTCCTTCTTCGGCTTTTGACCGGTCGGTCAGGCGTCGGGCGCGGCCGTGAAGGATGCCTCGTTGAGTGGCAGGCCTCGCAGGCGCGCGTCGTGCAGGAAGGTCGGGGTGGCGCCGGTCCCGGCGAAGCCGCCGTCCAGCGAGCCGTCCGGCGCGATCCCGCGGATCGTGTAGACGTAGAGGTCGCGCGTCCGGTATTCGCCGTTCTCGAGGCCCAGCACTTCCGAGACCGCCGTGATCTTGCGCGAGCCGTCGGAGAGGCGCGCCGTGTGCACCACCACGTCGATGGCCGAGGCCACCTGCGCGCGCAGGGCGGAGAGCGGAATGTCGATGCCGCTCAGCAGCGCGCAGGTCTCGATGCGCGACAGGCAGTCGAGCGGGCTGTTGGCGTGGATGGTGGACATGCTGCCTGCGTGGCCGGTGTTGAGCGCCTGCAGCAGGTCGAGCGCTTCGCCGCCGCGGATTTCGCCGATGACGAGGCGGTCGGGGCGCAACCGCAGCGAGGAATGGATCAGGTCGCGGATCGTCACTTCGCCCTGGCCGTTCTTGTCCGGCTTGCGCGTTTCGAAGCAGACCGTGTGGCGCTGCTGGAGCTGCAGTTCGCTGGCGTCTTCGATGACCAGGATGCGCTCGCTGTCCGGGATGAAAGCGCTCAGCACGTTGAGGACCGAGGTCTTGCCCGACGAGGTGGCGCCCGAGACGATGACGTTCTTGTGAAGCTTGACGATGGCGTCGATCAGTTGCGCGCCCGGCTGGGTGATGCTGCCGAACTCGACCAGTTGGCCGATGGTCAGCTTCTCCTTCTTGAACTTGCGGATCGCGACCACGGTGCCGCAGCGCGCGAGCGGCGGAATCACGGCATGCACGCGCGAACCGTCCGGCAGGCGCGCGTCGAGGCGCGGGTTCTCGTCGTTGAGCAGGCGGCCCACGTTTTTGGCCACGTTGACGGCTGCGGCTTTCAGGGCCGGCTCGCTGACAAAGCGCGCGTCGGTTGCCAGCAGCTTGCCTTTCTGCTCGATGTAGATCTGGTTAGGCCCGTTGATTAGAATCTCCGAGACGGCATCATCTTGAAGAAACGGCCGGATCGGCTCGAAAAACAGCGCGAGGTAAGAATTAGCGTCATCCATGTTTCCATGATCGCCCTTTGAGCCCCGTTTGTCAATCGGGCGGACACCAAGGCGGGGGCGCATGGCAGTTCTGTTGGGGTCCGTGATTCGTAATCGTAATCTTGCTCGTAATCATAATCTTGAATGTGGCACGCACGAGCTATTACACTGTCATCATGAACGGGCTATTCGACCATGAG
>JAQUEX010000191.1 GCA_028684935.1 Kiritimatiellia bacterium
ACACGGTTTACTCCCCGATGATTTTGACCAGCACGCGCTTGTTGCGCAGGCCGTCGTATTCACCGTAAAAAATCTGTTCCCATGGCCCGAAGTCCAGCCGGCCTTCGGTCACCGCCACAACCACCTCGCGCCCCATCACCTGCCGTTTCAGATGCGCGTCGGCGTTGTCTTCCGCACCGTTGTGCGCATACTGGCTGTGCGGCTTTTCCGGCGCCAGCCGCTCCAGCCAACGCTCGAAATCGGCATGCAGGCCCTGCTCATCGTCGTTGATGAACACGCTCGCCGTGATGTGCATGGCGTTGACCAGGCAGAGCCCCTCGCGGATCCCGCTCTCGCGCAGGCACGTCTCCACGTCCGGCGTGATGTTGAGGTATGCCCGACGGCTCGCGGCCTTGAACCACAGCTCTTTGCGAAAACTTTTCATCACTCTTCCTCCTCGGTCAAACGCTGCAACGGCAAGGCTTCTTCCGCCGCGCACAGCGTTTTCTCCTCACACGCCCAAACGGTGACGCGCAAGCCCGTCTTGCCCAGCACGCGCGCCACATGCGCCTGCTTCTTCTCATCCATCAGACAGGTGATGATCACGCCGTCCACCCGCTGCTGCGCCAGCCACTCGCCCAGCCGGTCGAAGCCGCCGATCACCCGATGCCCGGCGATGATCCGGCCGCGCAGGTTGATGTCGTCATCGATGACCCCGACAATGATCCGGTCGTTCATCCCGGGGCGCTCGCTCAGTTCCCGCAGATAGCTTCTGAAGCGGATGCCGCCGCCGTAGGCCAGCAGGCGTTGCGTGCCGGGCTTGTTGATCAGGATGTTGCGCTCTAAAACCTGCATCAGGCCGCTCACGCTGTCGCGCCACAGCCGGATCGCGCACAGCGGGATCATGGCCTGCGTGCCGAACAGCAGCGTGAAGCGAGCCACATGCGGGTGTGCCGCGCTGAACAGCCACACCAGCCCGGCGCCGACAACGGACCCCGCCGCCACGGCCACGCCGAGGATCGCGAAATCGCGGACCTGCGCCCGAGACCAGACGCGCTGATACGTCTTGGCCGCCACTAGCAGCACGAACACCGGCACCACATAGCGCGGCAGCTCCGAAAGGAAGGCCGCGCGGGCGAGCGGCAGTCCCGTCTCCCAACGCGCCAGCATCCACACCCCGCACAGCAGCACCACATCCGCCAAGATATAACACGGCACCAGCAGCCCCTGCCTCATCGCCCCCCGCTTGCCGGAGAGCAGCCGCCCCGTGTCCCACAATTCCACGCTCTCCAGATGCCGCGCCACCACCGCGATCGCCAGCACGAACGCGATCAGGAAAAGACCCGGCGCGCGCCCCCTCAGCAGCGTGCCGCCCAGCCCGAGCACCACCAGCGCCGCGCTCATGGCATAGAGCATGACTGCCGCGCTGCGCTGATTCATCGTCTGCCGCAGCAGCCGGTGATGCAGATGGTCACGGTCGGGCTGCATGACCCGCACGCGGCTGCCCGCCTCTTTGAGCGGCTGCGGCAGCAGCGATCTGACCGACCGCCGCCAGATCGCCAGCATCGTGTCGAAAATCGGCACGCCCATCGCCAGCAGCGGCATGCCGAGCGACGCCACCAGCTCTTTGCGCGAGCCGGTCATCAGCGGCAACGTCGCGATGCACAGTCCCAGAAACATGCTGCCGGAATCGCCGAGAAACACCGTGGCCGGATGGAAGTTGTAGCGCAAAAATCCCAGGCACGCGCCGCCCAGCACCAGATAGGGCAACGTCGCCGCCGAGTTCCCGGTGAACAGCAGTGCGCCCGCCAAGCCCGCCGACGCGATCAGCGCCAGCCCCGTCGCCAGTCCGTCCATACCGTCAATCAAATTGAATGCGTTCACCGCCCCGACGATCCACAGCACCGTGACCAGACAGTCCAGCCAGGGCGGGAACGCCACCACAATTCCGCCCACGTGCACCCCGGACGCATACAGGATCAGCGCCACCGTCACCTGCCCGGCCAGTTTGACCATCGGCCGCATGCCGACTTTGTCGTCAATCAGCCCGATCACCACCAGCAGTCCGGACGCCAAGAGAAACCGCCCCTGCCAGTGCAAGGAGAACTGCTGGCTGACCGGCGCACCCATCGACAGGACCAACGCAGCCAGCATCACGTGGAACGCCACGAAGATCGAGAGCCCGCCGCCGCGCGGCACCGGCACCTTGTTGATGCGGCGCGCGTCCGGCCGGTCCACCATCCCGATCTTGCGCGCCGTCTCGCGCAGCAACGGCGTCAGCAGCAGCGCGATCGCCAGCGCGCCGCAAAAGGCCGCCGCATACTTGGCGCCGTCCGTCGCGATGCGCACGATCACGCCCTCCGACGCCCTGACCCAATCTGTGACCCAGTTGACCGTCATTCGTTATCCTTGACCCGCCCGAGCACGACCTTGGGGTAGAGCTCGGATAAAAAAGCCTCGAACCGCTCGATGCCCTCCGGCGAATCGAGCCCGGACGACACGTTCACCGCGATCATGACCCAGCGGTTGATCCGGTTGTGGATCGAGCGGTCCCACACGTCCATCAGGATACGCTCGGTGTGCGAGCAGCACACGCGGTCATGACTCAAAAACCAATACACCAAACTCATGCGCGCTCCGCCCGGCCTTTGCGCGTTGATCCGTCGCACCTGCAAACTTGTCCCGTCCGCCAGTCTGAGCGGCACGCGCGCCGCGTCCAGCATCGCAAAGCCCTGCGCCGGCAGACACAACTCCGCGCGATGGATGCTGTTGCGCTGCCGCCCGCCCACCACCACGCTCACCGCATACACCAGTCCGTCCGCCGACCGGTAATTCCGCTTCACGATCACGGTATCCTTGGGTAGGTCGCTCCATTCGCCCAGCGAAACCGGCGCCATCTTGCCGCCGCACTCGGCACAGACAAACCCATCCGCCCCGCGCTTCAACGCCGACTCCTCCGCCATCGCCAAGCATTGCGGATTGTGACAGAACCACGGCACCTCCCCCGTGAACTCGCCCACCCGCGCCGGCAACTCCGAGGCCACGCACGACGAGGTGTCAAACGCCGGCGGCGGCAGCGTCAGCTTCGCCGCAAACACCGCCAGCACCGCCACCCCCACACACACCACAATCCCCATCCCTGAATTTGAGCGTTCAGCGTTCAGCGTTGAGCGTTCAGCGTTCTCATCCCCCTCCTTCCTCCTCCCTCCTCCTTCTTCCCTATTACTTACTGCTTCTTCCCTATTACTTATTACTTCTTCCCTATTACTTACTACTTCTTCCCTCTTCCTTCTTCCCTTCATCCACTCTCCCGCCTGCACCATCAGCAGCACGCCCACCAGAAACACCACATATCCGGAGTAGTCATGATAGTACCCGGTGGCTGCCTGCTGCCCGAACCATGCGGCCACCACGCAGATCGACATGATACGCACCATGTTGCCGATCACCGCGATCGGCAGCGAACAGGCGAAGAGCAGCCACTTGCGCCACGCCCCGCGCTGCGTGAAATACGCATACGCCGCCGTGAGCGCCATCATCGCGAACAGTGAGCGGATGCCGCTGCACGGATCCGCCACGTCCACATTGAACTCGGCGCCGGGCGCCCGCGAATAGAGCGCCGTGCCCGACCGCTCGACCGCCAGCCCCACGCCGTTCAGCAGACCGGTCGCGATCGAGGTCGAGAGGATGCGCAGATGGATCGTGAAAAAATCGATGAAGGACGACACCGGGATCGTGAAGCACAGGAACGCCGCCGGGAAGCGCATCAACCGCTCCACGCCGCGCCCCCAGAAGGCATACGGCAGCGCCCACACCAGACCGATGAACGACACCTGCTCCAGGCGCGACTGCCCGCCGCGCCCGCCGAACCAGGCGATCACCAGAAAAAGCGCCGTCCACGCCGCCCCCGCCGCGCTCGGCGCGCCCGCCGCAGCCCGCAGCGCGCCGCGCTGCCGCCACAGCACCGCCAGACTGACGAACGGCACCACCCAGCCATGCGACATGTCCTCGATCGGCGACACGAACATCACCATCGTGAAGTCGAACATGTAGCGGTAGTTGAACGCCGCCGCCACCGCGATTAGCGCCAACGTCGCCAGCCGCACCCAGTCGCCTCGCCTCGTCACGCGCACCCCTCTCCGGCGGACGCCCCGCCATCGTCCGTCGCACCGGCCGCCGCCCACTCGCGCAACGCCGCGCGCACCTCCGTCGCCGCCGCGCCGTCCCGCTCCGCCAACTGCCGGCACGCCGCCAGCATCGCCGCCGTCTCGCCGCTGTCCGCCGCCGTGTCCTTGCTCACGAAAATCCGCGCGTGCCCGGTCTTATACGCCGACCGCTCGCTCACATCCAGCTCTTCAAACAGCTTCTCGCCCGGCCGGATGCCGGTGAAAACGATCGGCACGTCCTCGTGCGGCCGCAACCCGGAGAGCGCGATCATCTCCTCCGCCAGCTCGACGATCTTAACCGGCTCGCCCATGTCGAGCACGAAGATCTCGCCGCCCTGCGCCAGCGCCGCAGCCTGCAAGACCAGCGCCACCGCTTCGGAAATCGTCATGAAGTAGCGCTGCATCTCCGGATGCGTCACCGTCACCGCCTCGCCGCGGCGGATCTGCTCGCGGAAGAGCGGCACGACCGACCCCGAGGAGTCCAGCACATTGCCGAACCGCACTGCGGAGAAACGCGTGACGCCGCGCGCGTTCAATGCCTGCAGCGCACGCTCCGCGAGCCGTTTGCTCAGCCCCATCACCGAAACCGGACGCACCGCCTTGTCGGTCGAAATGAACACAAAACGCTCCGCGCCGCACGCCACCGCCAGCTCGCCCAGCGCGCGCGTCGCCAGCACGTTGTTCTTCACCGCCTCGACCGGATTCTGCTCCATCAGCGGCACATGCTTGTGCGCCGCGGCGTGCACCACGATCTGCGGCGCGTGCGTCCTGAAAATCGCCTCCATGCGCGCACGGTCGCCGACATCCGCCAGCAGCGCCGTCACCGGCGTCTCGGCCCCGCTCCTGCGGATCTCGCGCTCGATCTCATACAGCGCGTTCTCGGAACGCTCCACCAGCACCAGGCTGGCCGGCCCGGTACGCAGGATCTGACGCGTCAGCTCGCTGCCGATCGATCCGCCCGCGCCGGTCACCAGCACCCGCTTCTGCCCCAGCAGCTCCACCACCGCGCGGCTGTCGAGCGACGTCTCCTCGCGCCCGAGCAGATCGGTGACATCCACGTTGCGGATCTTTGAGGCGGTCAGACTCCCGTCGATCAATTCGTAATAGCCCGGCACGATGCGTGCCGGCACATGCGCCCGCTCGCACAGCCGCACCACGCGCCGGATCACGTCGCGCGGCACCCGCGCCATCGCGACAATCACCTCGTCCACCGCATGCCGGCGCGCCAGCGCGGGCAGTTCATCGATGCGACCCAGCACGGCAAACCCCTGGATGCGCGCATGACGCTTGGCCGGATCATCGTCCAGGAATCCGACCACCGCCTGCCGCCGCGCCCCCTGCCGCCGCAGCTCGCGCGCCACCAGATCGCCAGCCGATCCCGCACCCACCAGCAGCACGCGCCGCGCGCGGCCGTTCAAGGTGCCGCCCCGGGCCAGCGACGCCCCTTCGGCCATCAGACGTCCCAGCATCCGCACCCCGATCAGGCCACCCGTCACCAGAAAGCTGTTGAAGAAGGTGATGCTGTAGGGCGGACGCAACCCCATCTGGTACGGCAACGCCACCCGCAGCGCCAGCAATACCACCGTGGAAACGCCGATCGCGCCCACGAACCGCGGCACATCGCCGGCGCTCACGTACCGCCACAGCAGCCGATTGCAGCCAAACAGCTCCAGCGCCACGCACTGCACCGCCCACACCGTCACGAAGGACACCGCCACCTGGTCCCAGCCCCACCACGGCTCCTGAAACTCAAAGCGCAGCAGGAACGCCGTCAGATACGCCAGCGCCATCACCGCCGTATCCGCCGCGTAGACGCCCAGCCTGCCGGCCCGGACGCCTAACCACTCTTTCCAGTTGTTGACCATGAAGTGTGTACTATTTAAGCAGATCGGCCCTCTTGCGAACAGCCTTGATTACGGCGTAAGCGCCGCCAAGGCGCATGGCAGTTCTGTTGGGGTCCGTGATTCGTAATCGTAATCTTGCTCGTAATCATAATCTTGAATGTGGCACGCACGAGCTATTACATTGTCATCATGAACGGGCTATTCGACCATGAGAAGTTGACCGTCTATCAGGATTCGATCCGTTTTGTGGTGTGGGCGGGTGAACGCTTGGAAACACTTCCAAAGAGTCTGGCGGCCTACGACCAGTTGGATAGGGCTTCGACGTCGATTCCCTTAAATATTGCGGAGGGGAATGGAAAATACACAGCCCCGGATCGATGCCGGTTCTTTGAC
>JAQUEX010000022.1 GCA_028684935.1 Kiritimatiellia bacterium
CGAGATGGCCATCGGTTTCTCCACGCAGACGTGGACGCCCGCACGTGCGCAGGCCTCGACAACGTCGGGGTGCTGATTGTTTTCTGAATTGATGGCCACAATGTCCAGCTTTTCGTTCGCCAGCATCGCGTGGTAGTCGGCATAACACTGGGTGATGCCCGTCAGCCGCATGACATTGTTGCGGTTCCACTCGCGGGTGTACGGCACGCTTCTCAACTCCGGACACAACGGCACCGTGTCCGCGCAGGCGACCATTTCAGCCTGCGGATGCGCGGCGAACAGCGACGCCACATGGTTGATGTGCGGATGCGCGAAACCGACAATGCCAACTCTGTATTTCTTTTTCATGATCACATCGCTTCGTCTTGGGTGTCTTACAAAAAAAGACGTTGTTGCCTGGTTCGCATGGGAGGGACGAGCGTCTGCTCGTCCGAGGGCAAGCAGACGCTTGCCCCTCCCGTGCCGGGATCACGGGTCTTGCCTGCATTAAACCGTTTCATCAAGCCGGACTTCGCGCCCCTCTTCGGCCGACCGGTAGATGGCCTCCAGTGCGCGCACGACGTTCAGCGCCTCTTCTTTTTTCACGCAGATCTCCTCCTCGCCCTTGATCACCCGCATGAAATGCGCCACCTCGTTCCAGTGCGCGTAAAAAGGATGATTCGGCTCGGGAGGCAGGATTTTCGGCGTCACGTCGACCTGGTACCGGCCCATGTTCCGGATGACGCGAAGGTCCAGCACGCGCGGATCAAACGACAGCCCGCCCTCTGTGCCCATGATCATCACGCCTCCGGCACTGTCGGGGACATTCGCCGCCCAGCAGACCTTGAGGTGAATGGTTCCGCCGTTGTCGAGCCTCAGAAACGCGCTGGCAAAATCCTCCACGTCGAACGTGGCAGGATTGTATGAGGCACTCGATACGCCGCCGGCAAAGGCGCCGCTCTCGACGGATGAGGTGATCAGGTTTTCGTTGCGCGTACCGATTTTAGAGTACGTCGCGCCGGAGACCGCCACGACCTTGGGACTCCCCATGATCCAGAGCACCATGTCCAGCATGTGTGCCCCGAGGTCAACCAGCACGCCGCCGCCCGACAGTTTCCGGATGTGGAACGAACCGTGGGTCGGGATGCCGCGCCGGCGAAGCCGTGCCGCATCCGCGCAGTAGAGTTCGCCGAGCTGCCCGTCCGCGGCAAACGCCTTCGCCGCAGCAACCTGGTTGTAAAAGCGCATCGACTGCCCCACCAGCAGATGCCGGCCCGCCTCTTCCGCCGCCCGGAAGATGTCCGCCGCCTCGCGGCTGGTGATCGCCAACGGCTTTTCACAGAGCACATGCGCGCCGGCGCGGAGCGCCGCCTCGGCATGCGCCTTGTGGCAGCCGGCCGGCGTACAGACCGACACGACATCGGGGGCCAGTTCGTTCAACATTTTGTCAACGTCATCAAACACGCCGGGGACCGCGTGCTTGCCGGCCGTCGCCCGCGCGCGGCCGAGGTCCGTGTCCATGACCCCGACAACCTCCGCCCCCCGCTGCGACTGCCAGGCCGGGATATGCGCCGAGTTGGCAATCATGCCGCATCCGACCACGGCCACTCTGAGTTTACCGTCCGCCATCGTTACTCCTTATCAGGCTTTGAGGCCGTCCAGTTGCGGATCCATGACTTCGTCCGATTTCAGAATCTCCTCCCACGTAACCAGCCTCTGTTCGTAGCCAGCCTTGCGCCCCATGATGGCGATCAGGTTGCTCTCGACGCCGTACTCGACCGTTGAATTCCTGTAATCGCCCGAGGTGATCAGCGTGTGGAAGGTGGCGATATTCGAGACGGCTCCGTCCCTGTACAGCGTCGTCGTTTTGCCGCCTTTATACAAATGCTTGCCGAGGATCATGCACTTGCCGCCGTATCTCGTCTGCAGCCGGCCGTCTGTGCCGTAGAGTTCAACGATCTGATGTTTATCCAGCTCGCCGACGCCATCGTTATAGCGCTTGGACGTGAATGTCACGGGTACGTTGTCAGCATACTGATAGAGGATGCCGAAATGATCCCAGTTGTCGCCGACCGGGTTTTTTTCCGTGCGGCCCCCTGAGCCGATCGCGCTCAGCGGCGGCTTCTGGAACATCCAGTGCATCATGTCGATCGTGTGGATGTTGATCTCCACCATATAGTCACCGGACAGCGCCTTGTAGCACAGCCAGTTTTTGAGGCGCGTCTCGGGCGTGTCCGGTCCCGCCTTGGCACCGAACTCCCCCGAATGATTGAAGACCTCGCCGAAGGTGATCCGTCCCAGCGCACCCTCATGCAGCCGCTTCACCGTCTCCTGGAAGAAGGGGTCGGTGCGGTGCTGAAAATCCACGAATATGACCTGCTTGTTCTTCGTGGCCTTCTTGCCCGACTCGGCAACGGTCCGGCATCCCGGGACGTCGACGGACACCGGCTTGGCCGTGTAGACATGTTTGCCGGCATCCACGGCGGCGGCGATCTGCTGCGGGTGGAAACAGGGCGGCGACTTGATGATGACGGCGTCGAGATCCTTGCATTCGAGCAGCCGCTGATATCCGTTCAACCCCGTGAACCGCCGCGCGGCGGCGATGCCGTGCTTCTCGCCGAACGCATCGACCTTGTCCTGGAAATAGTCGGCGCAAGCCGTCACCTCATATCCGCCGTGCTCCTTGAAAAGGCCGCCGATCCAGGCGCCGCGTGAACCGCAGCCGACCAGCCCCACGGCGATCTTGCCGTTGGCCGCTGCGCCGCGAACCCAATGCGGCGCCGCGATTAGGCCCGATAAGGCCGCCGTGCTGCGGGACACGAATGCGCGCCGTGAGAAAAATTCCCCTGAATCCCGGCCGTGCGTCTCTGCGCTTTTCTTCATGAGATGTGGCTCCTTTCCCCTGTGGTTGGCCGTAATGTAGCCTGAATCGCGTTGGCGTGCTTGTAATCAGGGGCCTTTTTTATGTATTTTATGACCATGAAAGCGCGACAGTTTAAACATGCCTTCTTGAAGCGGCTCGGCGGCATCGAGACGTTTGAGCAGTTGATGGATCTGCTGCCGGACGTGGCGTTCTACGTCAAGGACAGCCAAAGCCGGTTTGTCATGTCGAACCGGCGCCACAATGAGATCTGCCACGCGGCGTCAGAGCTGCAGGTCATCGGGAAGACGGATTACGACTTCTTCCCGCGGGACCGGGCGGACCTCTACGTCGCGCGCGACCGACAGATCATGCGGACAGGCATCCCCACCATCAACGTCGTCGCGCCCGCCCCGGAAGAAGAGGGATCGAACCGACTGATCATCGGCAGCAAGTTCCCGTTGAAAGACCGCCAAGGGACGATCATCGGCGTCGCGGGCGTTTACCGCTCCGTGGACGAAACGCGCGCGGCCCCCCAGTCCTACGGCCCGTTTTCAAAAGCCATGCAGCACATCCACGAACACTATCAAGAAGCCCTCAACACGCACGACATCGCGACGATGGTGGGTCTGTCGCACCGCCAGTTCAACCGGCGCTTCCACCGGTTCTTCAACACCTCGCTCTGCCAGTACCTGATGCGGGTGCGGATCAACGCGGCCTGCCGGCTGCTCACGGAAACCGATCACAGCGTGACCGGCATCGCCGGCGAAGTCGGCTTTTATGACCAGAGCCACTTCTCCAGGACCTTCACCCGGCTGATGGGACTCTCGCCGCTCAAATACCGCAAGCGGCATATTCCGGGGGCGTGATCATCGGCCCCACAGCGCCGGGCGGACCAGCGGCTCCGGCAGATCGGGGACGCACGCCTGCACGCGGTCGAACACCGCCGCCGGCAGCGGCCCCAAGGCAGCCACGCGCAGGTTCTCGCGCATCTGCTCCGGCGTGTCCACGCCGGTCAGCACGCTCGCGACCGCCGGGTTGGACAGCACGTAGCGCATGCAGAGTTCAGCCATCGTGCAGCCGGCCTCGCGCGCCACCGCCTCCAGGCCGCGCCGGACCGGAATGACGGCGGACAGATTCGGGCGGATGCGCGCTTCCGGCATCAGCAGCAGCCCCTGCAGATAGACGCTCCGGGCGAACACGTGAATCCTCTTCTGCATCGCCACGGGCCAGAAGGCATCGAAGCGGCGGTCCAACAGGTTGCAGGGAAGCTGAAGGTAGCGCACGGCCGCCGCCTCCGCCAGAAAACGGTTGCTGTCCAGCGACACCCCCGCCCCGCCCGTCAGCCCGCGCCCGACCATCTTTTCCAGGAGCGGCAGATGGCGGAGGTCTTCCTCGCGGTGCAGCAGGCAGACGGCCAGACGGTCGAGGCGCAGGCGCCGCAGCGATTCGCGGATGGAGCGTTCAATGAAGCGTTCCGCCTCGGCATCGGTGCCGTCCGGAATCGGCGGGACTTTGCTGACCACCGTCATCGCCTCGCGCAGCCCGAGCCGCTCCAGCGCGGCGCCCAGCACCTCCTCGCTCGTTCCATACGCGGCGGCGGTATCCAGCGCGGTCACGCCGCCCTCGAAGGCCGCCTTCACGATTTCGCAGACACGTTCAAACGCGGGCTTGCCCGACTCATTCGCGATCCCGTACTCCAGGCCGAACTGCACCGTCCCCAACATGATCCGTGAAAAGCTCATCGCTCCATTGTGTTCGAGATTCATCGCCATACGGCCTCCTCAGCACATCGCGCCACACATCATGAGGCGCCTAATTCCCCGCGTTCCGTCCCGGCAGGACCGTGTCGCGCGCGATGCGGCGCATCTCGGAATGGTCGAGCGTGTAGTGTAGGCCGCGGCTCTCTTTGCGGCGCATCGCACTGCGCACGATCAGTTCGGCGACGAGCGCGAGGTTACGCAGTTCCAGCGTGTCGGCCGTGACCAGGTAGTCGAAGTAATACTCGCGGATTTCGCGGCGCAGGTTGCGGATGCGACGCAGCGCGCGTTCCAGGCGCTTGTCAGTGCGCACGATGCCGACATAGTCCCACATGCAGGTACGGACCTCCATCCAGTTGTGCGCCACCATCACCGCCTCGTCGCTCGCCACCGCCGTGCCGTACTCCCAGTCCGGGATGCGCAACGGGTCGGGCACTTGAGTCGGATGGGCCACGATCCGGCCAGCAGTCTGATAGGCGCACACCAGGGCTTCCAGCAGCGAGTTGCTGGCCAGGCGGTTGGCGCCGTGCAGGCCCGTGCAGGCGGTCTCGCCGACGGCGTAAAGGCCGGGCAGAGACGTCACGCCGTCGACTGCGGCGCGGATGCCGCCGCAGCAGTAGTGGGCCGAGGGCACGATCGGAATCAGGTCGTGCGCCATGTCGATGCCAAAGCTGAGACAGGTCTCGTAGATGTTGGGGAAGCGCTCCTTGAGGTAGGCCTCGGACTTGTGACGGATGTCCAGGCAGCAGTAGGGCGATCCTGTGCGCTTCATTTCCGAGTCGATCGCGCGCGCCACGACATCGCGGGGCGCGAGCGCGCCGCGCGGATCGTACTTCTTCATGAAGGGGCGGCCCTCGGCATCGGTCAGTTCCGCCCCTTCGCCGCGCACTGCCTCGCTGATGAGAAAGCGCTTGGCCTGCGGGTGGAAGAGGCAGGTCGGATGGAATTGGATGAACTCCATGTTCGCGATCTCGGCGCCCGCTCGCCAGGCCAGCGCCACGCCGTCACCAGTGGCGATGTCGGGATTGCAGGTGTACAGGTACACCTTGCCGCAGCCGCCGGTCGCCAGCACCGTGTGGGGCGAGCGCACCGCATAGATCTCGCCGGTCGGCTGGTCGAGCACGTACGCGCCGACGCAGCGGTTCTCGCCCGGCGTCTTGAGCCAGCGCGTGGTGATCAGGTCGATCACCATCGTGTACTCGAGTGTCTGAATGTTGGGATGCTGGCGCACCCGCTCGACCAGCACCGATTCCACGCGCTGGCCGGTGATGTCGCCGGCGTGCAGCACGCGGCGCTGCGAGTGACCGCCCTCGCGCCCGAGGTCATAGCCGGGTGCGCCGTCCGCGCGCGGATTAAACCGCACGCCCAGCGCTTCCAACTCGGCGATGCGAGCCGGGCCGCCGGCCACGATCTCGCGCACGATCTCCTCGCGGCAGAGCCCCGCCCCGGCGACCAACGTGTCGGCCACGTGCTGCTCAAAGCTGTCGCCGGCCTCCATGACGCAGGCGATACCGCCCTGCGCGCGGTTGGTGTTGCAGTCGTCGAGCCGCTTCTTGGTCACCAGCAGCACGCGCCCGCTGCGCGCCAGATAGAGCGCGCTCATCAGCCCGGCAATGCCGCTGCCCACCACGAAGTAATCACAAGACTCTATGCGCATACCTTCTCGCCTCGCTTCCCGCATCCACGGCGCGGGATTTCCAGAAACAGGTCGCATCATATCACCGTTGGTCAATTCCTCAAAGACACCTTTTGTATGACCGGCTTTTTTTTGGTAATCTTAGTGCTCCCTATTTCTGTGACGAAAGGCTTTTTATGATCCGAGTCAAAGTGGTGGGCGCGACAGGCTACGGCGGCGTCGGCATCACCGAGCTGCTGCTCCAGCATCCCGAGGCCCAACTGGTCACGCTGGTTGCTCGCGAGGATGTCGGTCTTCCGATCTCCGCCGTCTACCCGCATCTCGCGGGGTTCTGCGACCTGCCGGTCCTGGCGGCGGACGATCCGCGCGCGGAGGAGCCGGCTGATCTCGTCGTTTTCGCGACCCCGGACAAGGTCGGCATGTCGGCTGCCGGCAAGGAGCTGGCCCGCGGCGCGAAGATCATCGACTACAGCGGGGACTTCCGGTTCACCACGGCGGACGCCTATGCCGACTACGCCACGCGCATCGGCAAGGCTCCTGCGCATGCGGCTCCAGAACTGCTGGGCCGCAACGCCTACGGGCTGGCCGAGCTGCACCGCGACGCGATCCGCCACGCGGACATCGTGGGCAATCCCGGCTGCTTCGCATGCAGTTGCATCCTGGGGCTGGCACCGGCCGTGCGGCACGGCCTGCTCGAACCGGCCAGCATCATCTGCGATTGCAAGACCGGCGTCTCCGGCGCCGGCAAGAAGGTGAACGCCGCGTTCCATTATCCGGCCCGCTACGAGCAGATGAACGCCTACAAGCTGGCCGGCCACCAGCACGTCTGCGAGGTCGAGCGCGAGTTGGGCCTGCTTGCCGGCGGCGAGGTCAAGATCACCTTCACCGCCCAGGTCGTGCCGGTCTGCCGCGGCATCCTCTCGACGCTCTACGGCACCCTCTCCCGTCCCGCAGACGAAGCCGAGCTGGTCGCGCTCTACCGCGATTTTTTCAAGGACAGTCCCTTCGTGCGCGTTTTCGACAGCCGGGCCGCCATCGGCACGCTCCACGTGCGCGGCACCAATTTCTGCAACCTGGTGGTCAGCGTGGACAGCCGCGTCAACCGCCTGCGCATTGTCGCCCATATCGACAACCTGATGAAGGGCCAAGCCGGCTCGGCGCTCCAGAACATGAACCTCATGTTCGGTCTGTCCGAAACCGCAGGCCTCAACCGTCCGGGGATCTATCCATGAGCAGCTCGAAAAAACCGGCTCCCAAAAAAGCGGCACCCAACGCCGCCCCCGCCCGCACCGCCGCGCCGTCCGCTCCCCACCGGCACCACAAGCCGGGGCTCGGGCGCGGCCTCGGCGCGCTGATCAGCCACCCGGCCTCAGCCCCGCATCCGGCGGCCGCCGTCCCCCCGCCCGCACCGGCCGCCACGGCGCCTATGCCCAGCGCCGCACCGGCCGCGCCGGCAGGTCTGCCGACGCAGCAGTGGGTGCACGAGGTCCCGACCGGCGAGATCATGCGCTCGCCCTGGCAGCCGCGCCAGACGTTCGACGAAGAGGCGTTGCGCGAGCTCGCGGAATCGATCCGCGCCAACGGCGTGATCCAGCCTCTGATCTGCCGCAAGAATGGCGACAGCCGCTTCGAGCTGATCGCGGGCGAGCGTCGCCTGCGCGCCGCGATCGAGGCCGGCATCGCCAAGGTGCCGATCATCCTCGTGGATGCCGAGGACCGCCGCGCCGCCGAAATGGCGATCATCGAGAACATCCAGCGCCAGGACCTGAACGTCATCGAGGAGGCCGAAGGCTACCGCACGCTCGCGGAAACTTTCAACCTCACGCAGCAGGATGTCGCCGACCGTGTCGGCAAGGCGCGCGCCAGCGTCGCCAACGCCCTGCGCCTGCTCGAGCTGCCGGATGAGGTCAAGCAGCTCGTCGGCAGCGGCCTGCTCTCCACCGGGCACGCCAAGGTGCTGCTGGGGCTGACCGACATCACCGAGCAGACCCTTCTCGGACGCAAGTGCGTCACCGAAGAGCTGACCGTCCGCACGCTGGAAAAACTGATCCAGCGGCGCAAGGCCGACGCCGCCGGCTTGGAGTCGCGCCGCCCCGGCAAACCCGACCTGCCCGAGAGCTACGTGCGTGACCTGACCGACCGCCTGCACAAACACTTCGGCACCGCCGTGCGCCTGACGCCCGGCGTCACGCATGCCAACGGCAAACACACCAAGGGCGTGCTGGAGGTCGACTTCTACGACAACGACGACCTCGACCGCCTCCTGAACCTGCTCGGCATCACGCTGGACTGAACGCGGGAGGGGCAAGCGTCCGCTTGCCCCCAGACGAGCGGACGCTCGTTTTTCCCGGCATGCGGAACCGCGGACTGTGAAACGCGCCATGCGCAATCGGAAAAAGATGAGAAAGTTGCGGTGGATGTGCGGCGTGTTTTTGCTCGCGTTCGTGGGGTGCGGCGACAAGCCGCCCGCTGCTGCGGCCATGCCGGCGCGTTCCGCGCTTTCCTTCTCAGCCTCGCAGGCGACGCAAGCCTTGGCGCATGTCACCGGCTTGGTGGAACAGTGCACGCCGCGTGACGCCGGCACGCCCGGCGCGGAAAAGGCGGCGCGTTGGATTCTTGACCGTTTGGCCGAACGCGGCGTCGACGCGCGCATCGACCGCTTCACGGACCCCACGCCGCGCGGCCCGAAACCGTTTTTCAATGTGCTCGCGACTCTCCCCGGCACCGGCGACGGCTGGATCGTCCTGCTCTCGCACTTCGACACGATGGGCGGCATCAGCGAGGGCTTTCAGGGCGCGAACGATAGCGGCTCTTCCACGGGCCTGCTGATCGAGCTGGCCGCGATCCTGCGCGCGGCGGGGCCGCTGCCCCACACCATCCTCTGCGGCTTCATGGACGGCGAGGAGTGCATGCTCGCCTACAGCGACCGCGACGGCTTCCACGGCAGCCGGCGACTCGCCCGGCAGATGAAAGCGGAGGGCCGATCCGTCAAAGCCGTGATCCTGATGGACATGGTCGGCGACCGCGACCTCAAACTCACGGTGCCGCGCAACGGCACCGGCGCCTTGCGCCTGCTGGCCCTGAAAGCGGCCGAGGCCACCGGCGACCGTGACCGTATCGGCCTGTTTGACGGCATCGTTTACGATGACCACCAAGCCTTTCTCGACCTCGGATTCCCTGCGGTCAACCTGATCGATTTCGAGTTCGGCAGCGCTCCGGGATTGAACGACTACTGGCACACGCCGGCGGACACGCTCGACAAACTCTCGGCCGAGAGCCTGCTGACCACCGGGCGCATCGTGCTGGAGATGGTCAACCGGCTGTCTCACTGACATCACACGCCGAACTTCGGCATCAGGGCGCGCGACACCGTCACCGGCGAGCCCCCCTCTTCAAGCAATTCACCCAGCACCGGCCGCGCGTCTCCCCACAGCACGGAAAAACCGTCCGCAAGCGCTTGCCGCACCGACTCCGGCTGGCCGAGCCCATGGTGCAGCGCATAGGCCCGTGCCAGCAGCAGCACCGCCTGCTCGAGCGGCTCGCGCGCCGCGTCAAAGGCGAGTGCCGCGATCGACTGACGCGCCCGTCGATAGGCCAGTAACGCCTCGCGCCGCAGCATCTGGGCCTGCGCCTTCCCGCTTTCCGGCGCCAAACGGGGCTGTGTCAAACCGCCGGCCCGCGAATAGAGCAGGCGCGTCTCGCCGCCCGCGCGCGCCAGCACACCGCGGGCCAGCAGCCGCGTGACCGCCTCGTGCGCGGCGCGTCCCACCACCTCCAACACCGGCACCTGGCGCGCGTCGACAGCGCCGAACCAGTCTGTGCGTACCCGCTCGGCGCAGGCCGCGACCGAGAGCAGATCGCCATCCGCAACCAGCCACAACACCGGCCGCGACTGCGAGGTCGGCCGGCAACTCTCACAGAGCCAGAGGGCATCGCCCAGCCGCTCGACGAGCACCGCCGCAAAGCCCAGTTCAGGATCAACCGCGCGCAGCGCTTCGGCCGACGGCAGCGCCACCGCTCGCGACGCCTGCGGCGGCACAGGCACCATCGA
This sequence comes from Kiritimatiellia bacterium, assembly GCA_028684935.1. Lineage (GTDB taxonomy): Bacteria > Verrucomicrobiota > Kiritimatiellia > RFP12 > UBA1067 > DUPH01. Next base: position 10,287 of record JAQUEX010000022.1, read on the forward strand.
CACGAGCTGCCGCAGAAAGGCCTGCCGACCCGTGCCGATCGGCTGTTCGTCGAGCGCGGCATCGCCATCCAGGACGCCGCCCATCAGAACCCGCTTGCGGGCCAGCGTCTCGATCATGCGCGCTTCAATACTGTCTTCGGTAACCAGATTGACCACCGTCACGCTGCGCATCTGGTGTTTGCGCCAGGCCCGCGCCACCCGCTGCTCCAAGCGCGCGGGATTCCAGGGCAGGTCGCAATTGATCACGACACTCGCCTGCTGCAGATTCAGGCCCAGTCCGCCGGTATCGGTGGAGAGAAAAACGCGGCAAGCCGCTTCATTCTTAAACCGCTGAATCTCTTGCCGGCGGCGCTGCTGCGGCACCGCCCCGGTGTGCCAGGCCGTTGACACGCCCATCTGCCCGCAGCGAGCCTGCACAAGCTGTAGCATGCGCTCCCATTCCGAGAAGACCAGCACTTTCACGCCGGGCGTGGAAAGCGCACTCTCCAGCACGTTCTGAACCTCGTCGAGTTTCGGACAGACACGGCAGGCCTCATCCAAGATATACGGCGTGTCGCACAGCATGCGCATCATCGACAGCTCGCGCTGCAATCGGTCGGATTCGGGCTTTGAAAGCGACCGCGCGCGCGCCTGCGCCACCAGCCGCGCCACGCGTTCCTCATGCGCCGCGTATCGTGCGCGCTGCTCCGGCTCCATCGCCACAAACACCGTGCGGTCTGTCCGGTCCGGCAGTTCCTTCTCGACATCGGCCTTGCGGCGGCGTAACAGAAACGGCTGAATGCGCTCGCGCAGGAGCTGAAGATTTTTGTACCCCTCCGGACGGCCGTTCGCGTTGAGCACGTAGAAGTCGCGATTGAAACGGAAGAGCGGCCCCAGCACCTGCGGATCCAGCATCGACATCAGCGAATAGATCTCGTCGATGCGGTTCTCCAGCGGCGTGCCGGTCAACACAAACGCATAGCGGCTCTGGAGCTTTTTCACGGCTTGAGCAGTCTGGGTGTCCCAGTTCTTGATGCGCTGCGCCTCGTCCAAGATCACGCAGTCGGGCTTCAGCACAGCGTTGATCAGCGTGGTGTCGCGCACGACCTGCTCGTAGTTGGTCAGCGTGAAAAAGGCCGGCCGCTCATACGCCGCCTTGCGCGCGGCGCGATCGCCGAACACAGGCAGGTAGGTGAGGTCGGTAAAAAGCCGGACCTGCTCTTCCCACTCGGCCTTCAACGAGGCAGGCGCGATGACCAGCACGCGCTGGACGTGCCCCATCCGGTGGAGCAGCGACGCGGCGGCCACGGCCTGTGCGGTTTTGCCAAGGCCCATCTCGTCGGCCAGCATCGCACGTTCGGTAAAGGCGAGATGCAACATGCCTTCGCGCTGATACGGCAACAGCGGCAGTTTGGTCTCCTGTGCGGGATAGCGGCCGCTGCGGACCTGTTGCTCATAGTCGCGCCGCCGCCTGACACGCTCGTCGTTACGCTGGCGCTGGGCATTCCAGGCGGCAACCTCTTGCGAGACGCGCAGGGCGGGACGGCCGGCCTTTTCAAAAGCCGTCAGGATCTCCTGTTCGCTGTACTCCGGCAGGGCCAGGCCTGTGACATCGAACAATCCGCGCAGCGCTGAAGGCAGCAGATTCAGATTGCGCTCCACCATCAGACGCCCGGTAGCCGTGTCGGGCACAAGATCCATGCGCGCAGACCCCCACTCCTCGGCCAGCCCCAGCGCAAGGGGATCACTGCGCAAGCCGCGCAACACGCTCTCCACATGTTTGCAGGTGCCGAGCCCGTTGACCCGGAAATCCACACAGGTACAGGCGCTGACCAAAGGCGTGAGGCTACGCAGTTCCACGTGATAGGTCTGGCCGCTGGCCGACGCCACGCTGAAGTTCGAAAAGACCGGATGCTCGGGCGTCAGGTTGCGGATCTGCATCGGCTCCTTTGCCGCGCGCACCCTGCGCCGGTTGATCTCGTCCTGATCCGTCGTCCGCCAGTTGTTGACCGGCGGCACGTCAGGCAGTTTGTCGCTGGTCGTCGCTGTGCTCATCCGTGCCCCCCACTGTGCCTGCCATTGTACCCGCTGCGCCGCGTCGGTGCAACCGCATCGTAATCGGTTGTCGTAATCGGTTGGTGTCCGGGGGGGCGAGTCGATCGCGTGTTTTGCGCGGAGCGTCGGGGGCGCGGACGGCCCCGTCCGCGATGAGAATCTCTGCTTCAGGGCGGCGCGCCCGCGCCGCCACCGCCACATTCAGCCCCTACTTCGCCGTGTAACCCCCGTCCACGGGAATGTTCGCACCGGTCAAATAGCCGGAGGCGCCGGACGCCAGAAACACCACCGCGCCTTTCAGGTCGCTGTCATTGGCCAGCCGCCCCAGCATCGTGTTGGCGCTGTAGTTCTTGATAAACGCCTCGGGCTGACGGTTCAGGAAACCGCCCGGATGGAGTGCATTAACACGGATGCCGAACGGCCCCAACACACTCGCGGCGAACCGGGTGAAATTGACCATGCCGCCCTTTTCAAAAAAGTAGATCGGCGAGGGCGTCTTCATCATGTCGGTGCCGACGTAATTCAGCGGATCAGGCCCGCGCAGCCCCATGTATGAGCCGATGTTGATGATCGAACCGGTCTGATGCCGCTTCATCAGCTCGGCCGCCAGGCGCGTCAGACAGAAGAGCGCCGATGCGTTGACATGCAGGCTCTGGTCGAACGCCGCCATCGGCTGATCCCAGCTCGCGCACGCGCAGCGCGTCACCGCGTTGTTGACCAGCACGTCCAATCGGCCCCAGCGCCGCTCGATCTCCGCGATCAGCGCGCGAATTGACGTTTCGTCCTCCAGGTCCAGCGGCAGCGCCGTCACCTCGCCGCCTCCGGCGCGCAGCGCCTCCGCCACCTTCTCCAACTCGGCGACGTTCCGCGACGCGATCACCGTCACGGCGCCCGCCTCCGCCAGCGCCTCCGCGAGCTGGCGCCCGTACAGCCCCGCGCCGCCTGTCAGCAGCGCCACCTTGCCCTTCAGCGAAAAACTTTCCAGCACATTCATACCATGACCTCACTTCCGCCGCGCGCACGGCTCTCGATCCCCGCGATCACCAGCCGCATCAACTCCTCGGTGTGGCTGAACGGATACGGGCGGACGCCGCTCCGCAGATACCCGATGAACGCCGCGAGCTGCGCCTTGAAGGACGCGAACGTGTCTTTCGTCACGACCGTCGCGTTGCCGGACGCGCCGCACAGCGTCATGGCGCCGCCGTAGACGATGCCGGTGCCGCACGCGATCACCGCATCCGCGCCGCTGTTGTGCTTCAGGTGCACCACATTGCGCTCAGGCGAACCGGTGTTGCGCACGGACACATAGCCGGGGCCGGTGATGCTGTAGACCGCCTCGAGCGCGTGAATGCCGTAGGTCTCCCACTTTTTCGCCATGGGCATGGCGATGAACCGCCACGCGCCCAAAGGCGCGTTGGGGGCCTGATACGGCGCGTACTCAGCAGCATAGCGCGTGGAACTTGACGACAGGATCGCAGCGCCGTCCGCCACCCAGCGCTGGAATTGGGCCAAATCCGCGGCGTTGTCGCACAGCGGTTTGTCAATGAAGAGCGGAACACCCGCCTCCACAAAGGGACGCGCGCGCCTCACATGCTCGCCGCCGATGTCGGTCGCGATCAGCACCGCGTCGACCGCGCCGATCAGCGCTTCCGGCGTCTCCGCGACGTGCGGAATCTGCGACAGCGCCGCCACATGCTCCGCGTCGCTGCGCGCGTCGCAGAACACATGCGTGACGCGTGCGCCCGCGATCCCGAACGCTTCGGGCGGCTGGAGGTTCAGATAGCCCGGAATGCCCGGGAAAGGGCACTCCGCCGTCATGCGCGTGCGGTCATAACCGTTCAAGATCGCGCTCCACGAATAGGGGTGCCCGTTGCCTTCGGTCATCCCGATCACACCCAGCCGGATGTTATCCGCGTCTCTCACGAATGCGGTCATACCTTCTCCACTCCTAACTCCTAAATCCTAATTTCTGCCCCCGCCACACCAGCCCCTCGATCCCGGTTTTCTTGTTGGGGAACACCACACTCACCGCCAGCGCGACCACCAGACAGGTGACGATGCCGATCGCGCCATAAAGGAGCAGGTGCGGTTTCCAGGGCAGGGGGGCTGCGTCCAGCCCGATGCACACCACGTAGTTCGCCGCCAGGCCGCACAGCGCGGCCGCCGCGCCGACGCGCGGCGCGAAAATGCCCAGCATAAAGAGGCACGCCAAGCCGCTGGTCAGAATGCCGATGAATTTCAGGAACTGGTCATAGACCGCACGAATGTCGATATTGGCCAAGATCAGTGCGCCCGCCATGCCGGCCAGACCGACCGCCACGGTGCAGCCTTGCGCAATGCGCACCTGCGCGCGGTCGCCGGTCGCGCCGCGCCGCAGCCTGACGAACCAATCGCCGGTGATCGCCGTCGCCGATGAATTCAGATTGGCCGCCAGCGTGGTGATCGTCGCGGCGAAAAGGCCGGCCAGCACAAGGCCGGCCGCTCCGACCGGCAGCTCGTGGGTCATGAACATCGGCAGGATGGAATCCGCTTTGGGCATGGTCACCGCGAGGCGTTCAGGATGGGACCGGTAATAGGTGAACAAGGCGGTGCCGATGCTGAAGAAAATCGCGCCGGTGCCGATGCCCAGCGGCACATTGAGCCAGAGGCTGCGGCCGGCCGCGCGCACGTCGCGGGTGGTCATGTAGCGCTGGATCACGCACTGATCGCTGGTGTAGGAGATCAGGCACTCCGCCAGCCCCCCGATCAGCACGACCCAGATCACCGGGCGAGAGAAATCGAACGCGGCGTCGATCATGCGGAGCTTGCCGGCTCCGCCGGCCGCCGCGGCCACGCCCGCGACACCGCCGTCGCTGCCGGCCGCCAGCAGCACAAGGATCAACAGCGCACCGCCCAGCAGCACCGCCCCCTGTACCACGTCGCTCCAGATCACGGCTTCGATGCCGCCGAACGCGCAGTACACGATCGTCAGCAGACAGACCGCCACGATGCACGCATTGACATCGGCACCGGTCGCGGCAGAGACCGCCAGCGCGGGCAAATAGGCCACGACCGCCACGCGCGCCACCATGAACAGATTGAAGGCCAGGCTCGCGAACAGGCGGCACGCGAGATTGAAGCGCAGTTCGAGATACTCGTAGGCGCAGGTGAGATTCAATTTGCGGAAGAACGGTAGATAGCAGCCGATCACCAGCGGCGGGATCAAGGCGATGCAGGCGCATTTGGGGGCGTAGCGCCAGTCCGACATGTAGGCCAGCGCCGGCACCGCCAGAAACGTGATCGAACTGAACATCGCCGCGAAGATGCTGATGCCCGCCGCCCACCACGGAATGCGCCCCCCTCCCTTGAAGTAATCGTCGGCGCTCTTTTTCTTGCGCATGAACCACCCGCCCATCACGGCCAACCCACAGAAATATCCGCCCATGACCGCCCAGTTGACAGGGTGGAACCTACGGCGCGCGACAAACCGTCCGACTGCGCACAGCGGCGTGCGGACGCCGGGCTGCACCTCGCCCGACGCCAGCAGGATGTCCCCGTTCGCGCGTCTGATCGCCGCGCCCGCCACAGTCGGCGGAAACGGCACCTCGCCCAGTTCAAACCAGCGGTCGGTCACGGTGTGATAGACCAGCACATTGCGGTTCCAGGTCGTGGGCACGGCGGATTGATAGGCGATCCGCTGCGCCTCGCGCGCCGTGCCCGTGAGCAACGCCATCTTGCGCTGGTTGTCGTCGAAATACGCGGCGTCCAGCCCGCCGAAGAAGAGGACGTGCTGATCGCCGGCCGCCACGCACTTCGCGCCGATCAGCGGCCAGGCCGCCGCCGGGGACGCAGACGGCCTGTCCGCGATGGGCGCCGCCGCCGAGATCTGCCGCCAGCCCCCGGTGTCATCCTGTTGCGCCAGGTCATACGAGTACCCGTCCGTCAGCGCCACCCATCCGCCATCCGCGTGCTTGGCATACCCGCCGACCACAAACAGGTACGTCCGTTTCTGGTCGCCGTTCTGAACAAAGGCCTGTGCCTGCATGCGCCCCTTGACGCCCGGCAGCGGGGGCAGCGCGCGCCAGCCCTTTTCCGGCGCGTCGAGGTCCAGCCGCCATACGTCGCTGGACAGCGCGTCAGTCCCTTCGCCGCCTGCCACAAACACCAGGGCCTCGCGCGCCGCCGCCGCGCCCAGCCGCGTTCGGCAGGGGAAATCCGGCAGCGCGCGCTCCGCCGCCTGCCCGCGTGCGCCGTCCCAAGCCAGCAGAAACGCGCGCGTGGAGGTCTCGCCGTCCGCCGCGCCGCCGACGCACACGACACCCTTGCTGGTTGTGGCCGACACGCCCTCCGCGATCGGCTGCGACAACCGTCCGGCGGCCACCCAGTTCGTGCTGCCTGCGGACAACGCGACGATATCGGCGCAGTACCGTTTGGGGCCGCCCACCAGCAGCGGCGCTTCCGGAAAGTTTGAGCCGCCCGCCAGCAGAGCGACGCCGTTATGCTCCCCGTAAAACGGCGCACCCACACCGATCGCTGGACGGCCAGACGGCTGCTGCGGCAGGCCGAACCCTTCAGACCATTCCAGCGTGACCGGCGGGCTGCCGCGTGTCGCGCCCGGCGCGAACAACAATAAAACTCCCGTCACCATCAACGCGCCTGACAGGCTGAAACCCTTTTTTGACATAAGCCCCCTTGATACGTTAAGCGTACCTAACATACCAGTTTCCCCGCTGTCTTACGTTCACAAAAAAGCAATTGTAATAACGTTGTATTTAACGGGCCTTCTCGCAGCCGCCATACACGCGGACGCCACCGGGTTCCGGATGCTTCGCAAACGCGGCCATCAGCGTGCCGCAATACTGCGACAGCCCGACCACATCCGCGCCCACCGAAAGAAAGCGGTACCCCATGTCCACCCACGCATCGATTTGATCAGGCCCGGCCACCGTGCCCGCGAATTTGCCATGCGCGAGCGCCGCCTCCGCCACACGCCGCCGAGCCTCCAGCAGCCGCGGGTGCGTCCATTCGCCTGGCGCACCGATCCCCTGGCTGAAATCGCCCGGCCCGAAAAAGAGCATGTCGATGCCGTCCAGCGCCGCAATCGCATCGAGATCGTCCAGCGGCTCCGGGTCTTCGATCTGGACAATGACCATCCGCTGTTCATTCGCCTGCAGCAGATAGTCGTTGAATGCCACCCCGCAATAGGCGCCGTCCGCATTCCCGCCGTCGACCGGTCGCCGTCCGACCGGATGAAAGCGGGTCATGCGCACCACGTTCTGCGCATCCGCCAAGCTCATGACATGCGGCACCATGATGCCGGCCGCATCCAACTCAAGCGGCCGGATGTAATCGCTGTAGCCGCCGCGCGACACGCGCACGATCACATCGGTGTCATGCGCTTTGGCCGCCCAGATGCAGGCCTCGACCGCCGACAGGTCATTCGGCACATGTTCACGGTCCGTCCACAAACAATCAAAGCCCGCCAGCGCGGCGATTTCCGCCGCGCGCGCATCGGCTAGGTTCAGTTTGAAACAACTCGCGATTCCGCCCGCACGCAGCTTCGCCAACGTCCGGCTGGGACGCATCCGACACAGACTCATACCGTTTTCCTTTTTTTGAAACCAAATCCCGCTTTTTATTCCGCCGAGTGCTTACCGGTGCCCTCTGGCGTCTCCAGCGTCAACCATTCGATCCCTTGAGGCGTCGCGCGGAAGCGCTTGGCGCGGATGCTCGAACCGTGGCCCTCCTCGTAGTACACGATCAGGATCGAACCGTCCTTGAGCGTCACCATGCTGGGGTACGCACCGCCGACCGAGTCGACCGGCACATTGGCGCTCCAGGTTTTGCACTCGTCCAGACTGTAGTGCAGGCTCGTGGCCGGCAGGCGGTGCGCCATCAGGATGATATCGCCCGGCGCACGGTGCAGATAATGGCAATGCCCGGGGAAACCGAAAAGCTCGGCCGTCGTCCAACTTTTCCCGCCGTCCTTACTGACCGACCAGCCGGAATGCTTTTGGCCGCGCAGCGCCGCGAACAGCGCCCCGTCTTTCAGTTCAATCACATCGGTCTCCGCCTCATACCGCAGGCCGCCGGTCGGTATATCGGCCGGCACCGACCACGATGCGCCGCCGTCGCCGCTGAACGTCACCGCGCCGCACGCCCCTGAAGCATCCTGCTTGTAGAGGCCCAGCGCGAGCCTCCCGTCAGACAGTTCACGAATCGGAGAGGAGCAGTAATACGCTTTCGCGATCTGACGCGGCTCCCGTTCCCAGGTCCTGCCGCCGTCCGAGCTGGTCACGATGAAGGAACCCAAGCCGTCAAACCCCTTGGCCCCGTCCGGTTTAGGTTTCAACGTGAAAAAGACACAAGCGATCCGGCCGTCTTTCAAGAGTGTGACCGACGGATCACGGTCGTCGTACGGGCCGTCAAACAGAATAAACGGTTCAGACCAGGTCCGTCCCTCGTCCGCGGAATAGCAGCCGCTAATCCTGCCGCCTTTCGGCAAAGCGTCGTTGGGCATGGCCACATGGCCGTAGCCGGCGTAAAAAACCGCCAGCAGCCGTCCATCCGCAAGCCGGCACACATCCGGGAAAGCCTCGTAGGCGCCCGCGCCCGCATCGGCACAGACATGTATCCAGTTCTTCACCTCCACGATCTTCCGCCAAGGAGCCGCCAACTCGGCGGGTTCCCCCTGCACCGTGATGTCGCGCAGATGCGCGACGGTCTGGCTCGCGTAGAACCCGACCCGCCCGGGCTTGCCGGCGCACGCCACGTCAAACAGCAGCGCGTCGTTGAAGAACACACGCACGTGCGTTCCTCTGCGCTCGACGCGCGCGGTGTGCCAGGTGTCGGGAGCCTGCGGTTTGCCGGCCCGCTTGACCTCTTGCCAGGGGGTCTCGCCATCCCCGCGGCACAGGATCGCCGACCGGGAATCGAAATGGACGTACGTCGACGTCGCAGAATCGGTCGAACCCAGCACAAAACCGACCGCCATCACGCCCGCGTTTTTCTCCACGCGGTACGACGCCGACAGTGTGACATTGCCGAACGCGGGCTCTTTTAAGAAAACGCGGCACGGTGTCTGCCTCCCGTCCAGAACCAGCTCGCCTCCCGCCACACGCGCCCGGTTGTCTCCCGAATGCCACTGCTCCAAAGCTTTTGCGTCACGAAGATCGATCTCTACCTGCCGCTCCTCAGCCCCGCGCCCTACGCGCGCAGACAGACACAAGCAAACCAAGCCCCCCGCCACCACAAAACCGCCCGCCATTCTCTTTTCCTTCGTCATGCCTTTCTTTCCCCCTTCATGAATCTTCATGTCTTTCGTGGTTTTAAAACGACAGGCGACCCGCGACCATCGACCTGCGGCGCCAGTCCACACCCTCTTAAAAAACTTCGTGTCGCCGTGGTGAAAAAACGGTCCACGCCTTAAAAAAGCCTCAGCGTCTCCGCGCCTCTGCGTTATTTCTAACCGGGCACTGCCAATCGCCAACCATCTCCTTTCTTTCACTGCTGCGCACCTGTGTCAGACAGGATCGTGAGCCTGTTGGTAGTGCCGCTGAACACCGGGTTGTAATGAATCTCGCCGACCGTCACATCTCCCGTCAACATCAATTCGCCAGTCGCCAGCGACAGATCCGCGATCTCGCCGGGGCCCGGCAGGATCCCGTCTGCCCAATCGGCCGTGTTGGTCCATCGTCCCCCGTCCGCGTTCAAATACGCGCGAACCGCCGGCCAGCCGGGTGCCGGTGAAAGCCACTGAACGCCAGCGGGTGTCACCCGGAACCGCTTCGCGCGGACGCTCGAACCTGTCCCCTCTTCGTAATACACGATCAGCGTCGAGCCGTCCTTCAGCGTCACCATGCTGGGATAGGCGCCGATGACCGTATCGACCACGATATTGGTGCTCCAGGTCTGCCCCTCGTCCAGACTGACGTGCAGACTCGTGTCCGGCAGGCGGTGCGCCATGAGGATGATATCGCCCGGTGTGCGGTGCAGATAGTGACAGTGGCCCGGAAAGCCGAACAGCGCGGCGGTCGACCAGGTCAGGCCCCGGTCCCGGCTGACCGACCAGCCCGAGTGGTTCTGGCCGCGCAGCGCGGCGAACAGCGCCCCGTCCTTCAACTCGATCACATCGGTCTCCGCCTCATACCGCAAGCCGCCGTTCGGAATGATCACCGGCGCACTCCAGGTCATGCCGCCATTCTCACTGATCGTCACCGCGCCCCACGCGTCTGTCGATGTCTGCTTGTAGAGTCCCAGAATCAGGCGGCCGTCCGCCAGTTCGCGCACCGGCGATGAACAGTAGTAATCGGCTGAGATCTGCTGCGGCACGGTGTCCCACGTCACGCCTCTGTCGGCACTGGTCACCGCGAATGTGCCGAGCCCCGTATAGGAGGTTTCGCCGGTCGGCTTCAAGATGAAAAAGGTGCAGACCAGACGGCCGTCGCGAAGCTGGGTGACCGACGGATCGCGGTCATCGTACGGCCCGTCGAAAAGCGTCCGCGCGGCCGTCCAGGTCTGGCCCTCGTCCGCCGAAGTGCAGAGACTGATGCGCCCGCCGTTCGGCAGGGATTCATTCGGCAGCGAGATGTGCCCGTAACCGGCATAGAAGACCGCCATCAGGCGACCGTCCGCCAGCCGGCACACATCGGGAAACGCTTCGTATCCGCCCGCGCCCGCATCGGTGCAGACGTGCAGCCAGTCTTGCTGCGCCGCCGCGACCCAGGCCCCCAGAGCCCACACGCTCAGCACGGCTGCGCACCTCATTTTCACATGATTCTTTTTCACAATATTCATCCGTCACTCTCACGCTGCCTGCGGAACCGGGCTTCACCCATCAAAGCAGCAACAGTACGGTCCCCTTCGGCGGTGGCGGCGGCGGTGGTTCGGGCGGCTCCGGCGGATCCGGCCACAGCACGCTGAACTGTACCAGCGCGTAGTGCCCGCAGCCGGTGCTGCTCGACTGGTTCGCGCCCCACAGAACACGCTTGTACGCGCCGCCGCCCTTCGCGATGCCCGCCTGGAGTTGGGCACCGTCGCACGACAGACTCGTCGTGCCGGACACAGGGTCGTACACTAACTCGTAGGTGTGGTAAACGCTGCCGCCCGCCACCGTGTGGATGATCGGCTCGCCGTTCACCCGAACCCGCGCGTTGCCGGCCGCATCGCTGCCGTAACTCAGCGAGTAGGTATAACTGTCTGTCGAGATCTGTACGCCCACCGAACCGTCCAAGGCGTCGTTTTCACCCGTCACGCGCAGCCGCGCAGTCAACCGCCAGCCATTCGTGTTCGCCCCCTCGATCTCCCGGTCCAGCAGGGTCGTGGTGTAGTAGGCCAACGTCGATGTCGAGATGTCATCAACCCGCCACGCGTCGATCGTCTCTCCGCCGACCGTCTCGGTGACCGGACTCACCGGCACCAAATTGGTGTTGCCGCCCAAGATCCAGTTCTCGCGCGGTGCCGCCGCCGCGATGTTCGGATCGAAGCGGCCGACATGGCGGATCACATACGGCAACGTCACCACAGCAAAATCATCATAGCAGGCGTCGTGGGCCTCGACATTTCCGTTCGATGCCCGGTTCTTCCAAAATCCCGGCGTGTTCTCGGGCGACGCGCTGACGGCGGCAAAGCCGTTGTGCGCCATGACCGGCTCGCCGTTGACCAGCACCTGCAAGCGGTTGCCCGAGAGCAGCGCCTGAAACGTAAACGGTTCGTTGTCGCCGAGGCGGCCGTCGCCATCCGCGTCGAAGGGCAGACCGTTGACCGTCACCGGCAGTGAACCCGCCGCGCCGTAAGTCAGGTAATCGGCGCCGGTGAACGGGTTCTTGAAATACTTGTTGCTGTCGAAGTTCTCGCGCAGAAACAACCCGCCGGCCGCCGTCATCTGCACATGGACCGCGCCCAGAAAGTCGGCTCCTGTGTTCGTGCGCAGGCCCGGGGTCGCCCGCAGCATGAAGCCGCATGTGTTCTTGACCGTCGCGCCCGATATGCCGGACCGCACGAAGCGCAGCCGCGTCGTGAACAGGCCGTTCGGCCAGGACGCCGCTGCCAAGGCCAAGGCCGGATCGCTGCTCCCGTTGCCCAGATGCAACTCGCCGCCAACCACGGCAGCGATGTCCCCGATACGCTGAAACGGCATGTATTCGGCCCAGTCGGCGGCGCCCGACTCAGTGCGGCCCAGACTGTCGTAGGTCGGCGCGGCGTCATCGCGCGAGAAACCGTCCGCGAGCAGCCGCCCCGGCCGTTGCAGTTCAACCGACAACGCGCCCGTCCCGGAGAGTGCCTCCAGGTCAGCGGCCCGATAAAGCCCTGCATCCAGCTCAAGGCCGCCGATCCTTGCCCGGAACACCGTGGCCGTGCCACCCGTCAGTGCAACTGTCCCCTGTTCTGAGACGTCCAAACAAACCAGACGCGCGCCGTCATCCAGTTCAAGCGCACCCTCCCCCGCGACACGCGCCCAAGGGTCGTTCCCTGTGACCACCACCGCGCTATTGGTGTTCAACCGGAACACGCCGCCGGTCACCATCAGCGCACTGAGTTTCGCAAACACGCCGGGTGCCAGATCGAGGAGCCCGCCGACCACCGTCACCGCGTTCAAACCGTTCAGCGTTCCTGTCGCGGACACCGTACCGTTGCTGACAAGGAGCGGACCGGCGAAACTCGCGCCAGCCAGGATCAGCGTGTCCGCGCCCTCCTTGACGAGCCCGCCCGCCCCGGCCAGCGAGCCGATTGTGTTCGTGAAGCCGCTGCCCTCCGAGCAGAAACGGACCAGCCCGTCGGTCAGCCGGGGCGTCGTGTCGGCATTAATCGTATAGCCAGCGTTGAACGGCCGCAGTATCGCGCCCCCTCCGAGATTGAGCGCGCTGCCAACGCCTCCCCCGCGGGAGACGCCGCCCCCGAGCCACAGCTCGCCGCCCGTCAGATGATAGGTCCCGAGCCCGCGGGCATCCGCCGAAAGGTTCATGGTTGCGGCACGCAGCACGCCGGCGCTCTGATTGACAACCCCCGTCCCCCGAAAGCTGACGTACATCGTCTTATTGCTCAGATTCACTTCGCCGCCCGAGAGATTGTATTCCGCGTGTCCGCCGATCGCGTAGCCGTTCAGAAAGATGCCCTGCGTCAAGGCGGTGGTCATGTCGAGCAGGCCGCCTTCGTGCGTGACGACGGCGCGCGAACCCGTGCCGGCCTCCAGCAGCCGGTTGCCGCCCCACAGCAGATCAGCGTGCAGCCCAGAGTTGTACGACGCATAGGTCGCCCCGTCGCGCATCACGAACTCGGCCGGCCCGCCCGTATCGGGTTCCACCGTGCCCACATGCAGATGCGTGTCTGTGGCGTCGATCGCGCCTTCGTTCACGAGCCGACCCTGCTCGACATAGCAGCGTCCGACTGTTTTCAATTCCCGCCGCACCACCAGCGTCCCGTAACCCTCCTTGGTCATCTCGCCGTCCGGGGCGATGTCTGCCTCCATCCATAATTCCGCGCCAGCGCCCACGCGCACCCGCCGCATCCCTGCCGTGGTCAGGATCACCTTTTTTGACGCGGGCGCCTCGGTGTCGGACAACACCGTCAACACATTCGTCACTTCACCGGGCACGGGCGCATAGTGGACTTCACCGACCGTCACATTCTCGGAGAGTACGACCGCCCCCGCCGCAGCGGACAGCTCGGCCACATCGTCAGGGCCGGGCCGGATACCGCCCTCCCAATTCGCGCTGTTTGCCCACGCTGCGTCCACGCTACCCTGCCAGATGCGCGTGGCGGCCTGCACGGCGCATGCCGCGCCGACGATCAGGACGACTCCCAAGCGTATTCCCGTATGCTTCATCTGTCACCTCCATGCCGGTTATTCGGACTTGCCTCGTGATACGCCTCGATCTCGCGAAGAACGAGGAACCGCTTGCCAGCATCCGAGCCGCGCGTGACCGTCACGCGCAGCCGCTCCACCGTGACCGGCTCGAACGCGCACACCAGCGGCGCGGCATTCGTGTGGCCGCGCCGCGTCGCCGCATCGCGCACGTCGGCCAGGACCTGCCAGACACCGTTCACACGTCCCTCCACCTTGACATCTTCGGGCGCGCATTGATTCTTCCAGCTCAGGTTGCCGCCCTTCAGCGCCACCCGGTTCACGGGCGAGGGCCGCGCGGGCGCGAGTTCGATGACCACCGGCCAGTGCTCGAACGTGATGGACGAGTGAGTCGAATCATCGCCGTCGATCAGCTCGGTCACATATTCGGTCCCCTTCCCCGACCCGGTTTCACACGCGCTGCCGCCTTTGTCCGCCGCCAGCACATTGCGCAGCCGGCGCGGCACATCGTCCGGCGCGGCCGTCTTCGCCGGCGGCGCGGCTAGGATGGCGCGCCGCGCCTCTCCGAGCCTCGGCCAGACGTTGGGCTTCACCAGACACATCTCTTCATACACGCCCAAAAAATCGAAGCCTGTCTGCGCCAAACCGATCAACCGGTCGCGCATGTACACGCCCCGGTCGGCCGGCCTGACCGACGCGGGCAGGCCGGGAATCCAGAAATCAAATCCGGCGCGCACGCCGTTGCGCCGGCACAGCCAGAGCAGCGCGCGGATGCGTTCGCTGTCGCGCACGAGCTGAACCGAGTCGCCGCGGTGCCGCGGCTCGATCAGAAAATCCTCGCACAGCCGCTCTTCAATCAGCCGTTCCGGCTGCACCACCCAGCCGCCGCAACTCGGATCCAGCAGCGAGGTCGGCGCCTGAAACAGGCAGAGCCGTTTGCCGCGCGCGGCAAACAGGGGACGAAGCTCGCGCAGCCACTGCACCACATACTCCCCGTAGATCATGCGCAGTTTATACGTGTCGTAGCGACCGTCCGCGGGCCGTCCCCAGCGCGCGTGGTAATCGGCCAGCGCGACATCGTTGTAGAGAGTGTCGCCGTAGTCATGCCGGTTGCCGTCCCAGATGACGTTGTGCTGATAGTGCAGCTTGAGTGCGACGCCGGCCACGCCTTCATACGCCAGCAGCTCTTTGACGACGGCGGTTTTGTAGGCGCGCACCTCCGGATAGCCGAAGCAGAGCAGGCCCCAACGGGAACGGCCTTCGCGGTCCACGCAGCGGAAGTGCGGATGCTCCTCCATGAATTTGGAACTCCACGCCTGGACGGGCGGCAGCGCGCGCCGTCCGTCATCGATCGGATCGAACCACGCATAGAGCGCCACGCCGTTGCTCAGCGCGGCCCGGCCCGCGCAGGCCAGCGGGTCGCCGGCCGCGATGGCGCGCGTGAACAGCGCCTCGGTGTGGGGGCGGTGCAGGATCTTGAACGCCGCGTCGCCATGGGGGAAGGCACGTGCCTTGTCCGCCGCATCCATCGTCCGGAAATCCCCGTTGAGCGTCACGAAATTCGCGCCGCTCTGGCGCCAGCCCTCGGGCTCCAGCAAGGCGTCGCCCGCCTCCATGCCGCCGTTGGCCAGCCATTCCTTTCCGGCGCTGTCCCGCAGCGACAGCGCATCCGCCACAAACACATGGATGTCGGGGCGTCCGTATGAAAACGCGCCGACAAAGAAAGGCCGATCGGCCGCGACGCGCAAGGCCACATGCCGGAACGCCTCGCCCGCCACCTCGTCGCTGCGCGCGAGCACCTTGCCGCTGGCGGCGTCCACCGCAGCCAGGAAGGCCCCGCGCGCCATCCGCGGTCCCAGGCCGAGCGCGGCGAGCGCACGCGCGGGCCACGGCGCCGCCGGCAAGACCGGCGAGCTGAGCGCGGCGCGGAACACGAAGGTGTCCGGTGTCGTCACGTCGACGCGCTGCACCAGCCCGCCGAACGGCAGCGCATCCAGCGCCGCCACGCGCGGACGCGCGCCGGGCGACACGCCGACCTTGGCGGCGAACGCGCCCTCGGCCCGCCGCGCGTCGGCATTCGAGCGGATGCGCGGCACCTCGTGGATGCCGTAGGTCAGGCGCGACGGGTAGCTGGCGATCTGGCACACCGCGCGCCAGGTCGCCATCGTCACGCCGTTGCTGGCGCAGGCCGCGAACAGGGCGTCGATCTGCGCCGGCCCGTAGAACGGCGCGTCATAATGGCTCTGCGCCACGGTCTGGTTGTCGAACACGTCCACGTCCACGCAGAGCGCGGTGCGCTCTTGCGCCCTGCCGGCAAGGCCGGAGCCGATGATCCCCGCCATCAGCCATGCGTATTTTTTCAGCACGTTCAA
>JAQUEX010000192.1 GCA_028684935.1 Kiritimatiellia bacterium
ACCCCGCAAAGCCTGAAGCCCCGCGTCATGCAGAAAGTTGCCAACGAGGTGCAATATGCCGCTTTCGCCGGATGATTTGCTCGCGCATATTCTGGACGAGACGAAGTTCTTGGTCGAGGACTCGGCACGGACCGACGAAATGTCGTTCATGACCGACGATTGCCGCCAGCGAGCGTACGCCAGGAGCCTGGAGATTATCGGTGAGGCGGCAAAGCAGATTCCGGTCGGCTTCAAAGAGGCCCACCCTGAAATCGAGTGGAAGGCCATGTCAAGGATGCGGGACAAGTTGATCCACCACTATTTCGGGGTGGATTATGCCTTGGTGTGGGACACGGTTGTTTCCGACATCCCCCCAATGCGTCTGGCCTTGCTGGCGATCCGGCTCTGATCGCCGGTGAGATCAGCGACAACCTTGTCAGCAGCGGCCTTGTCAGCGGCGGCTTGATTCGCCGCAGCCTGGTCGGCAGCCGCTTTGTCAACGGCGGCCTGGTCAATCGCTTCCTTTGCAACGACATCGGGTGTGCTCATAACTCTCCTTTTGATTTGATCAACAATACTTCACCACGAAGGCACGAAGATCGCGAAGCAAGGCCAACAATTCAGCATGACAACACGGTCCTTCGTGCCCTTCGTGCCTTCGTGGTGAAAACTGCTTCCGTTGTTTTACTGGTCCACGTCCTTCCAAGGTTCGGGCGCTTCATACCGCGCCTTCGGCAGCGGCAGCCTGCGGCCCGTGGTGTCGTAGGGTTGCATCGTATTTCCTTCTCTTTGCGGACGGCCCGGCGGTCCGTCCCTACCGTTTTCTCTCTTCACTTGAGCGTTGAGCGTTGAACGTTCAGCGTAGTCTTCTCCCTCAGTCTTAATCTTGATCGTAATCCGTTGGCCGGCGTGGATTAAGATTAGGATTATGATTACGATTAGGAGTCCCGCAAATCCCTTAACTTGGCGCCATACCCCCTGTCCCTGAATCTTCCGCGCCAACTCTGTATCGACGGTGTTGAAAATCCAGAGCATGAAAGCCTTGACCGACTCCGGCCCGAGCGTCTGCGTCATGCTGTCGATAACCGGCGAGTGACCTAGGGTTGTAGTTGTACTTTGGACAAAGGGTGCGTGAAAGGCGGCCTATGGGCCGCCTTGTTGTTTGTGGGGCTGTCATCCTCCGGAGCGGAAGCGTTCATTTGCCCTTCTTCAACTGCTCGGCCAGCCATTCGTCGGCAGCGAGCTTCTTGTCACCGCCGCCACCGCTTGCCGGGGGCTTCGCAACCTTGCCGGTGAGCTTCTCCAACCGGTCAACTTTGGCCTTGAGCATTGTGCAACCGGATTTATCCACTTGGTTGTTGCCTCCTGAAGATGTTAATATTCGCGTCAAAGGAGACGTACAATGTCCAGAGAGTTCAGTGTGGTGATCGAGCAGGATGAGGACGGTTATTTCGTCGCGTCCGTGCCCGCATTGCGCGGCTGCCACACGCAGGCCAAGTCTCTTGATGTGCTGATGAAGCGAATCAAAGAAGCCATATCACTGTGTCTGGAAGTGGAGGACGCGCCAGTATCCAACCACTTCATCGGCGTCCAGCGCGTCGCGGTCATGGTATGAGCACCTTCCCGGCATTCAGCGGCTCCCATCTGATCAAGGCCCTCCGGCGTCTGGGCTTCGAGATCATTCGCGTCAAGGGGAGTCATCATTTTCTTCGGCATCCCGACGGCCGTTGTACAGTTGTGCCGGTTCATCGCGGCGAGATGATCGGTCGTGGTCTACTGGCTCAGATCCTGCGCGACTGCGAGCTGTCCCGTGAGGACATTCAGGCATGAGGCGGCGGATCGCCGCCTCCGTGGTCTGTTGGTTTGCTTGCCCTTCTTCAACTCCTCGGCTTGCCATTCGGCGGCAGTGAGTTTCTTGTCGCCGCCGCCACCGGCAGCCGGGGGCTTGGCGGCCTTGCCGGTGAGCTTCTCCAGCCGGTCGACTTCGGCCTTGAGTGCGTCACGTTCCGTTTTGAGGTTTTCGCGTTCGGTCTTCAGTGTGTCGCGCTCAGTTGTCAGCGTGTCACGCTCCGTTTTGAACGTGTCCCGCTCAGCAGTGAAATCGGCGACAGTGGTGTCGTAGGGTTGCATCGCATTCTCCTCTTTTGCGGACGGCCCGGTGTTCCGTCCCTACCGTTTTCTCTCTTCACTTGAGCGTTGACGGTTTGACAAACGAACGGCAGGGCTTGCAACCTGCGGCGGATCAGGTAAAATGTCTGCCCTTATCAGCCGATCCGCGAGGGGCGCGGGCAGCATACAAGGATGCACGGACATGCAGAACATCGATTGGACGAGTTTGGGTTTTAAGTACATGGACACACACTGCCACATCCGGCATGTGTGGCGCGACGGCGCGTGGGACGCGGGCGAACTGGTGACGGAGCCGTATCTGAAGATGCACATCGCGGCCTCCTGCCTGCACTACGGCCAGGAGGCGTTCGAGGGCCTCAAGGCGTTCCGCTGCAAAGACGGCAAGGTCCGCATCTTCCGCCCGCACGCGAATGCCGAGCGGATGTTCAACACGGCGCGTCGCACCTGCATGGCGCAGGTGCCGGTGGAGCTGTTTGTCGACGCGGTCAAGCGCGTGGTGAAGGCCAATGAGGATTTTGTGCCGCCGTACGGCACGGGCGGCTCGATGTATATCCGCCCGCTGCTGATCGGCACCGGACCGCAGATCGGCGTCGCGCCGGCCAGCGAGTACACCTTTCTGGTGATGGTCATGCCGGTGGGACCGTATTACAAGGGCGGGCTCAAGCCGGTGCGCGCGCTGGTGGTGGACGAGTACGATCGCGCGGCGCCGAACGGCATGGGCGATGTCAAGGTCGGCGGCAACTATGCGGCCAGCCTGTACGCGCACGAGGCGGCCAAGCGCGCGGGATACCCCGTGGAACTCTATCTGGACGCCAAGACGCACACGTACATCGAGGAGTTCGCGACCTCCAATTTTATCGGCATCACCCGGGACGGCGTGTACGTCACGCCCGACTCGCATTCGGTGCTGCCGAGCGTGACCAACAACACGCTCAAGCAGATCGCGGCGGATCTGGGCATGAAGGTCGAAGTGCGCCCGGTGCCCTTCGATGAGGTGAAGACGTTTGGTGAGGTCGCGGCGTGCGGCACGGCGGTGGTCGTCACGCCGGTGTGCGAGATCACGCGCGGTGACACGGTGATCGCGGTCAGCGACCCGGACGGCTGCGGGCCGGTGCTGCAGAAGCTGTATGACACGGTGCAGGGCATCCAGTACGGCCTGCTGCCGGATGCGCACGGCTGGTGCGTCGAAGTCTGACCTACGAATCCTGGGCGAGCGCGTCGATCTTCTTGTCTGTCCCGAAGATGAGCAGCTTGTCGTCGGGCTGAATGATCTCGTCGGCGGTCGGGATGATGACGGCGCGCGGCTGGGCCGGGTCTTCGGCGAGGCGCCGCACGCACAGGACGGTCACGCCGAAATTTTTGCGCACCTCGGCTTCGGCCAGGCTCTTGTTGTGGAGCGATTCCGGCACGTCGATCTCGGCGATGCTGAATCCGTCGGAGATCTCGAAGAGGTCGACGGAGCCTTTCGAGAGCAGCGTGCGCGCGAGGCGGTGCGACGAGTCGCGGTTGGGATAGACCACCATGTCGGCGCCGACGCGCTTGAGGATCTTGCCGTGCAGGTCGGAGTTGGCCTTGGCCACGACGGTCGGCACGCCGAGTTCCTTGCAGTTCACGGTGGCCATGATGCTGCCCTCGAGGTTGTTGCCGATGGCCACGACCACGACATCGCACTCTTGGAAGCCGGCATCCTCCAGCGTGCGCCGGTTGGTCACATCGCCCTCGACGGCGCGGGTGACGAATTCCGAGAACTCTTGGATGATATCGCGGTCCTGGTCGATCAGCAGAACCTCCGCGCCGTGTTCCGCGAGGCTTTCCGCGAGCGATGACCCGAAGCGTCCTGCGCCGATGATGCCGATGCGTTTCATAATGTGTCCGTGGCTAGAAAAAACCGGTGTTTTTGGTTTTACAGACTACTCGCCGCGCGCGGCCAGGGCTTGATCCAGGTCGGCGATGATGTCCGCCGCGTCTTCGATGCCGACGGACAGGCGCACGAGATCCGGGCCGATGCCGGCCGCGGCGAGCTGCGCGTCGGTGAGCTGGCGGTGGGTGGTGCTGGCGGGGTGCAGCACGCCGGTGCGGGCGTCGGCGACATGCACGACGATGGCCGCGAGCTTAAGGCTGTCCATGAAGCGCACGGCGGCCGCGCGTCCGCCCTTGATGCCGAAAGCGATCACACCGCAGGTGCCGCGCGGCAGGTATTTTTTAACGAGCGCGGCGTCCTTCGAGGCGGGCAGGCCGGGGTAGTTGACCCAGGTGACGTCCGGGTGGCGTTCGAGAAAGGCGGCGACCGCCTCGGCGTTGCGACAGTGGCGCTCCATGCGCAGGTGCAGCGTTTCCATGCCGAGGTTGAGCAGGAAGGCGTTCATCGGCGAGGGGGCCGCGCCGAGGTCGCGCATGAGCTGGGCGCGGGCCTTGACGATAAAGGCGGACGGGCCGAATGCGTCGGCGTAGACGGTGCCGTGGTAGGAGGGGTCGGGCTCGGTCAGGCCCGGGAACTTGCCGCTCGCCCGCCAGTCGAAGCGGCCGCCGTCCACGATCATGCCGCCGAGCGAAACCGCGTGCCCGTCGAGGTATTTGGAGGTTGAGTAGGTGACGATGTCCGCGCCGAACGCAAAGGGGCGGCAGAGCACGGCGGTCGGGAAGGTGTTATCGACGATCAGAGGGACCCCGTTGGCATGGGCCACGCGCGCAAAACGCTCGATGTCGAAGACCGTCAGCGCGGGGTTGGCGATGGTCTCGCCGAAGACCGCGCGGGTGGTCGGACGGAAGGCGGCCTGAATCGCGTCATCGGAGGCGTAGGGATCGACATAGGTCACCTCGATGCCCAGCTTCTTGAGCGTGACGCTGAAGAGGTTAGTGGTGCCGCCGTAGATCGCCCCGGAGGCGATGAAGTGGTCGCCGCTGCCGCAGAGGTTGAGGATCGCGATCAGCGACGCGGCCTGGCCCGAAGCGGTCATCAGCGCGCCGACGCCGCCTTCCAGCGCGGCGATCTTGCTCTCGACCGCCTCGGCGGTGGGGTTGCTGAGCCGGGTGTAGAAGTGGCCGGGCACCTTCAGGTCTAAGAGGTCGCCGACAAGCTCGCTGCTGTCGTATTTGAAGGTCGTGCTCTGAAAGATGGGCAGCACGCGCGGCTCGCCGTTTTTCGGCTGCCAGCCGGCCTGAACGCAAAGGGTGTCTGGGTGGAAATTCATGGGGTCATTTAGGAGTTAGGAGTTAGGATTTAGGAATTAGGAGTTGAGCGTTGAGCGTTAGCCGACGACGATTTCCTCTTCGGGGTAACGGATGCGTTGGCTTTCATCGCGGCTGCCGATCAGCAGCGCGACCGCGAGGGGGCCTAAGCGTCCGACGTACATGCACACGATGATAACCCATCGGCCGGCGTTCGACAATGTTCCCGTGTGGTCGATGGAGAGACCCACGGTGGCGAAGGCGGAGACGGTTTCGAAAAAGAGTTTCGAGGCGTCGTCGCCCTGCTGCGGATATTCGGTGGCCAGCAGCACGCCGTAGGCCACGACGATCAGCGACAGCATGAGCAGGAAGATCACGACCGCCTCGCGCACGACCGCATAGGGCAGCGTGCGATTGAGCAGCACGGTCTCGCGGCGGTTGCGGCACATGGCGGTCACGGTCATGATCAGCACCACCAGCGTGGTGGTTTTGATGCCGCCCGCCGAAGAGCCGGGCGAGCCGCCGACCAGCATGAACAGGGCCGTGACGAAGCGGGTCACCTCTTTGATCCGTCCCATAGCGACGGCATTGAAGCCTGCTGTCCGCGGCGTGACACCTTGGAAGAGCGCGCAGCTCAGTTTGTCGGCGACCGGGAGATCAACGAGGGCGTTCGACCACTCCAGGCCAAGAAAGAGCAGCGTTGCTGTCAGGATCAGGATGACCGTGGCCGTCAGAACGGTCCGGGTGTGGAGGGTGATGCGGCCGCGCGTCATGAGGTTGCGCCGCCAGAACTTGATGGTCACCAGATTGTAGAGGACCAGGAATCCGAGGCCGCCAGCGACGATCAGGCTGGCGACTATGCCGAGATAAAAGGGGTCGTGCTGGAAGGCGATCAGGCTGTCGCGGTGCAGCGAGAAGCCGGCGTTGCAGAAGGCGCTGACGGCGTGGAAGGAGGCGTAGTACAGGGCGGTCCACGGGTCTGGCGTGAGGGCGAGGCTGGAAGGCGGTGCCAGGTAGCGCGTCCAGAGCAGGAAGGTGCCGATACCTTCGAAAAGCAGGGTGAAGCCCATGGTCCAGA
>JAQUEX010000193.1 GCA_028684935.1 Kiritimatiellia bacterium
AGGATCGCCGACGGGCCATATTCATCCACCCATCACCCACTATTACCGGTGGCGTTTCTCGGGCGAGGTTTGTATGATACGAACTTATGAGTGAGACGTTTCTCTCAGCCCTCTCTTTAATGGTATGGGTAGTTAAGAACTGAACAGGTTTTTTGACCCATGCACGAAATCACCCGCCAATACTATAACGCCAATGCGGAACCCCTCGCCACCCAATATCGGACGGCGGATGTGGCTGCCTTGCACGCGCTTTTCAGACGATGGCTTCCGCCCCGCGGGCGGTTTGTCTGCTCTTTCTGTTCTGGACGCACGTCCTCTGCCGAAGGCCCGCGCCTTTACGCCGACCGCGAACCCTGCGAGGTGCGTCTGCTCTTTGAGCGGCTCGGCTTCACCTTCGTCGCAAAAGAGGAGAACGCGGACGGACTCGGGCGCGGCACTCGCTGGGTAACTCTGGTGTTCGACTACGATCACCAGCCGGGATCGCGGCCAGTGGACCAGATTGAATCGATCATCAACCACGACAAGAAGGACGCCACCCATTTCCACGGGCAGAACGGGTTGAGCCGTTTCCACGGCGAGTTTCAGGGCGGCCGACTCGACCCGACCGCGCGCAAACTGGTCGATGCGGCACTCAACAAGATCGCCAACACCGTCGTGGTCGGGCCGGTCACTTTCGCCAGTCAAGGCGGATTCGCCTTCGGTGGCGGTCCTCAGTCTGCTCGCAACCGCTGTCATACCCGTAGGCGCTATACGCGACGTTTACGCCGTCCGCGAGATCTATAAAGCGTGTCTGGACCTCGCTTGTGTCGGGACACAGACCGATTTAACCGAACACCGCGCGTGGACAACCAGATCGTGATCGCAGCCGATTTTACGTCAGGATCACAAAGAAGAAAGGATACGGAGTGTTATGAGACGACACGTGTGGGTGCTGGTTGCGATGGCGGGCGCGTCCGTGTGTGGGGGGCGCGTGCGGGCGGCTGTGGCCGAAGGGGAAAATCTGCTGATCAACGGGACGTTCGAGGCCGAGCAGGTCGAGTTTCCCGAGTTCTGGACGCCGAGCAGCGTGAAGCAGGTGCGCTTCCTGCGGACCGGCGGGCCTGAAGGTAAAAAGGCGTCCGTGGTGCTCGTGGGCGAGGTGGGGGGCGGCGATACGCTGAGCGTGCGCCAGCAAGGGCTGCGCCTGGTGCCCGGCGGAACCTACCGGCTCAGTGCCAGCATCCGCACCAAGGGTTTTAAAAGCCGGCGCGCGGGTTTGATCGTCCATAATAGCGGCTGGCACCGCGAGGCTGGGATCAATCGTCTGCCCGCCGACTCGGAGTGGACGCGGCATCAGGTCGACTTCACGTTGTTCCCGTCGGACAACAACGAATACGGCGTCGCTTTTTTCGCGCTGGACCTGAGCGGCGAGCTGGCGTTGGCCGATGTGCGGCTGGAGGCGCTCAGCGCGGAGGCCCGCGCGGGTTCCAGCTCGCAGATGGCGTGGGTCAACGAGCCGCGCCTGGTTCCGCTGGCACCGCTGCTGAGCCAGATTCCGCTCCAGCAGCCGGAGCTGGCCTTGGCCTTTTACGGCGTGTTGCCCGAAGCGGCTGACGCGTACGAATGGGAGCTGGAGGTCGCGGGCCGGCCGATCCCCGTCCAGCGGCTGGCGGCGGCCAAGCGGCTGCGCGTGCCGCTGGCGGGGCTGGCGTGCGGGGATTACCGGCTGCGGGCGTCGCTGCGCCGCAAGCAGGGCGGTGCGGCGGTGATGGAGACCGCCTTCCCGATCAGCGTGGTGGATCGGCCGGCGCTCGACCTCAGCGGGATCAAGCCGCTCAACACGCTGGTCGCGGAGCTGCTGGAACGGCCGCTTGCGCCGGAATCCGCGCCGCAGCGCTTCACCTTCGTGCGGCCGAATGACGGCTGGATTTTTGTCTCGGTCGCGGGCGGCGTGGAGCCGCCAGCCGCCGAGGTGACGGCGACGCTCGACGGCGAATCGCTGCCGCTGTGGCCGCACGGCGGTGGCCGCGAGGCGTTCTGCCTGGTCGCGCGCGGCGCGCATCAGCTCACTGTCAGCGGCGCGCGGCCCGGCCTGCGGCTGCGCGTGAACGCGATTCCGGAGATCTTCAACTATCCGCCGTGCGTGAATCCGGTCGTGCCCGAAAACGGCGCCTACGACTGGGCCTTCATGAAGCGCCATGTGCTGCCGGCGGTGACGACGCTCAACGGCGGCAGCCTGCCGGACGAGGCGCTGTCTGAAGCCAAGGCGCGCGGCCTGCTCTGGCTGGCCAATTTCAACGTCGCGCCGGTGGATGATCCGCTCGCGCTGAGAACGCGGATGGCGGCGCATGCCGGCATGACGCAGCCGCGCTACGACGGCTTCACCAGCGATGAGCTTTTCTTCGGGCGCACGACGATCGATCACTACACCCGGGCGCTCTGGGGATTGGAGAATCCAGAGGCCCGCCGGGTTTACACGTGGATCGTCGGCAAGCCCGGCATCGCTTCGCTGCACACCGATTTCATGTCGGCCTGCCTGAACGCCTCGCGCGGCCGCGGCCGGCTGCTGTACGAGGCGTACTGTCATCCGCAGGAGGACGAACGCGCTGCCGCCGCGTATCTCGACAACATGATTGCCGAAACCCTGCGCCGCTTCAACGCCTATCTGCCGGGGGCTGCGGCAGGCAGCGGGGTCATCTTCGGCAATTTCAACCAGCTTCCCGTCTTGTCGCTGGAGCACAATCCCGCCGTGGACTATAAGGTCTTTCTCGACATGCAGGTCAACCTGGTGGCGAATGATCCGGTGTTCGAGGGCCTGGCGACGGTCGGCTACTGGGGCACCTATTACGGCGACGAGGAGATGGCGCGCTGGTCGTTCGAATTGATGCGCCACTATGCGGTCGAGGGACACCGCGAACGGCTGTCGGCGCGCTATGGCTTCCGCTATCGGCCGGAACTGGTGGTGAACGGTGATTTCGCCGACGGGCTGGCCGGCTGGGAGGTGGCGCCCGCAGCCGAAGGGGCGGTGCGCACCGGGACGCTGGCGGGCTACGGCAAGAACAGTCAGGGGCGCTGGGGAGGCGGCAAGGCGGGCGACACCTTTTGTCTGCTGACGCGTCAGCCGGGCGGCGCCAGTCGCGTGAGCCAGACGGCGCGCGGCTTGACGCCGGGCCGGAGCTACTGCCTGCAGTTTGTCACCGCTGACCGCGCCGACGTCGCGGAGAAGCGCTTCAATCCGCGCCGGCACGGGATCGAGGTGGAGATGGCGGGCGCCGAGCGCAACGCGGCGCGCAGTTTCGTGCACATCGACCGACGCAGGGGAGGCCGTTATGCGCACAATGACAACGTGGCGAAGGTCAACCTGCACCGCATCGTGTTCCGTGCCACGGCGCCGACGCTCACGCTCGTTTTCCACGACACGCCGGCGCGTCCCGGCGAGACGCTGATGCTGAACTTTGTGCAGATGAAGCCGTACCGCGAGTAGGCGGCACAAAAAAACCGGGGCGGTGTCACAGACACCGGCCCCGGTCTTTTTGCGGCGAAAGGATTACTCCTTGTCGAAGCCCTTGCCCGCCAGGTACTCGAGCACCTTACCGACCGAGGTCAGCTTTTCGGCGTCCTCATCCGGGATCTCGGCCCCGAACTCCTCTTCGAACGCCATGATCAGCTCGACGGTGTCCAGCGAGTCCGCGCCCAGATCGTCGATGAACGAAGCTTCCGGGGTGACCTGCTCGGCGTTGACGCCCAGTTGCTCAACGATGATCTCTTTGACCCGCTCTTCGAGTTTGCTAGCCATTTGTCTCTCCTTGACCTAGTTTCTCTTGTTACACAGTTGCGGCACATGCCGCGCCAATTCATCACATGACCATGCCGCCGTTAACGTGCAGCGTCTGTCCGGTCATGTAGCTCGACTGCTCCGAGGCGAGGAAGACCACCGCGTTCGCGATGTCTTCGACGGTTCCGAAGCGGCCCAGCGGGATCCGCGACAGATACTGTTTGCGCACGTCCTCCGACAGCGCGTCGGTCATTTTGGACGAAATGAATCCCGGGGCGATCGCATTCGCCCGGACGCCACGCGCCGCCAGTTCATTGGCGGTGGACTTTGTCAAGGCGATTACGCCGGCCTTGGAGGCCGCGTAGTTCGCTTGTCCGGCGGTGCCGATGACGCCGCTGATCGAAGCGATATTGACGATCGCTCCGCTCCGCTGCTTCATCATGTGCTTGGCCACGGCGCGCGAGAACAGGAAGGTGCCCTTCAGGTTCACGCGCAGGACCGCGTCCCAGTCGTCGTCCGACATACGCACTAAGAGCGTGTCTTTGGTGATCCCGGCGTTGTTGACCATGATGTCAACCTTGCCGAACACCTTGACCACCTCATTGATGCAGGCGTTGACCGCTTCGCTGTCGCCCACGTCCACCGCCAGCGGCAGGGCCTTGCGGCCGAGCCCTTCGACGATGCCCGCAGTCTCGGCGAGCCACTCCGCCTGCAAATCGCAGATCACCACGTCGGCGCCTTCTTGCGCCAACCGTTGGGCGATCGCCTGGCCGATGCCGCGCGCGGCTCCGGTCACGACCGCCACTTTCCCTTCGAATGCTGCCATGATGATTCCCTTCTTGAAAACGATTAAGCTTGGCAGGCCGCGGCCGCCGCGTCAAGCGATGCCGCGTCGGCCACGTTCTGGGTGGCCACGCTCTTGTCGATGCGCTTGATGAGTCCGGAGAGCACCTTGCCGGGACCGAACTCGACAAACGTTGTGACGCCGCCCGTGATCGCATGGCGGATGCAGTCGCACCAGCGCACGGACTCGGTCACCTGGCACAGCATCGCCTCCTTGATGGCCGCGGGGTCGTTGCTGTGCGGCGCGCCGCTGACGTTGGCGAGCACCGGCAGGGTCGGCGCGCGGAAGGCGATGTCCGCGATGACGTCCGCGAGCTTGGCGCGGGCCGAGGCCATGAGCGGGGAGTGGAAGGCGCCCGCGACATTCAGCGGGATGGCCTTGACGCCCAGTTCGGCGGCGACCGTGGCGGCCGCGGCGACGCCGGTCTTGAGGCCGGAGAGTACGACCTGCGCGTCGGAGTTGATGTTGGCCACGGAGAGGCCTGCCTTGTCGCAAATCGTCTGAAGCTGCTCGGCCGAGGCGCCCATGATGCTGATCATGCCGCTGGCCTGCTCGTCGCACGCCTGCTGCATGAAGCGCCCGCGCGCTTCAAGGACTGTGAGCGCGGACTCGAAGTCGAGCACCCCCGCGACATGTAGCGCGGTCCATTCGCCGAGGCTGAGGCCTGCGGCCATCGCGAACTCCGCCTGCGGGCAGCGCTTGCGGAATGCCTGAAAGGCGGCCACGCTGACGGTGAAGATCGCAGGCTGGCAGATGTTGGATTTCGTCAACTCCTCGGCCGGCCCCTCGAAGCAGATCTTGGCGAGGTCAAACCCCAGCACCGCGTTGGCACGGGTGAAGAGGGCGGCGATCTCGGCGTCCGCCGCAAAGTCTCTGCCCATGCCGGGAACCTGCGCTCCCTGGCCTGCAAATACACACGCTTTCATACTCATGTTGCTGTTCCTCTTGATGCCGGCGGCGCGCCCTCGCCTCCTCCGGCGTCGTTTGAGGTCGCGCAGTTTGACATATTTCGGTAATTTGTCAAACTGAAAACCCGGGTCCAAAAAAGATGAATTAGATTACCACACGCGGCGGACGGAAGGCGACAGGAAAAAACGCCTCCCGGGGCGCGCGTGACGCTCAGGCGGTCGTCGCTTTCATTTCCTCCATGGCGGCGATGCGGCGGGCGATTTCCTCCGTGAGATTGTTCGAGGCCGCCGCAGCGCCCGCGATGATCGCGTGGAAAATCGCGCGGTACGTCGAAGAGCCGTGGGTGATGATGACCGTGCCGGGCACCCCCAGCAGCGGCGCGCCGCCGTAGATCTCGGGGTCCATCCGGTGTTTGAGCGTTTCCAGCGCGCCCTTGAGCAGCAGCGCGCCGAACATGCGCACCGGGTGGCGGAAGAACTCTTTCTTCATCCAGTAGCCGACGGCGTGGGCGACGCTCTCGGTCGTCTTCAGCACGACATTGCCCACGAAACCGTCGCACACCACCACGTCGGTTTTTCCCAGAAAAAGGTCATGCCCCTCCACGTTGCCGCGGAACTTGACATCGGCCTTCTGGATCAGGTGGAAGGCCTTCTTGGTCATCTCGTTGCCCTTGCAGTCCTCAGTGCCGATGCTGAGCAGGCCGACCACGGGCTCGGTGCGTTTCAGCACCGCGTGCGAATAGGCGCTGCCCATCACCGCAAACTGCGCTAACCAGGTCTCATGGCAATCGGTGTTGGCGCCCGCATCAAGCAACA
>JAQUEX010000194.1 GCA_028684935.1 Kiritimatiellia bacterium
GCACGCTGCACCGCCACTCCAACCGCTTCCTCCGGCAGATCGGGCCCGTGCAGAACGGCGTGATCGGACGGATCCTTGCAGGACAAGTGTACCGCTGCCAAGGCGGAATCTGGGTTCGGCCGCGTCGCGAGAAGGAGTCGAACGCCGCCTACCTCTGTAACAACTGGCACCACTTCTGGGAGATGTCCGGCGACCAGATCACGGAGCAGGCGATCCACGAGATCGACCTCGCGAACTGGTTCATCGGCCGCTTCCCGAAGACCGCGATGGCCATCGGCGCACGCCACCGCCGCCCGGCCGGCATCGGCGACATCTACGACTGCATGGCGATCGACTACGACTACGGCGACTCCGTGCATGTGCAGACGATCGGACGCCACATCTCCGGCTGCTCGGACCGACTCGGCACGCTGTTGGTCGGTTCCGAGGGCGAGGTTGCCTGCGGCGGCAAGATCACGCGGTTCGACGGCAAGGAGGTGCCGTACGACGAGGCTCGGATCAAAGACCGCCACGAGAACGGCCTGATCATGGAGCACTGCGATTTTCTGGGCGGTCTGCTCGACGGCAAGCTGATCAACGAGGGCGAACAGGTGGCGATGTCGACAGCCACGACCATCATGGGCACCTTCTCCGCCTATTCAGGCAGGACGGTGCGCCTGTCGGACCTGCTCACCAACACGGAGTCAGAATTCTACAATATGAACGCCACGTTCACGGCCGCGGATTTCGAACGTACGGACGACATCCTGATGCCGGCTGAAGGCGTCGCGCCGGTGCCGGGCAAGGCGTGAGGAACAGGGACCGAGAAGCAGGCTGAGAAACCGAAAGGAATGCACATGAACAGGCGTGACTTTCTGAAGGCCGCTGCGGCGGCAGGTATCGTGGCGGGGTTGCCTTCCGCAGCGCGGGGGGCGACAGGCGGCACCTTCAAAACGAAGCTTGAGAAGGCCCTGATCGCGCAGGTGGCGGACGACGTGACCTGCGAGCGGATCGTAAAGGCCGGGTTCTCTGGAGTGGAGCTCACTAAAAAAGGAGTCACGTTCAAACAAGCCATTGAAGGCCGGCGTACCGCTGAAAAGCACGGGCTGCGCATCCATTCGCTGATGAGCGGCGGCGCTGACTTCAACAATCCCGATCCTGACGCGCGTAAGCGCTCCCTTGACGTGATGACCGAGCGCATACAGGTCGCCGCCGCATCCGGCGCGAGCACCATGCTGCTGGTGCCGTGCCGCGTGAACGGACAAATGCCCGCGCCGACGCAGTTCAGCATCGACTTTGATCCGCAGACGCTGCATGTCCGCACCGTGGTGAAGGGCGGCAACGCGCCGTTTTCCGCCTATATCGACGCACAGAACCGGTCCACCAACCTGACGCGGGAATTCGTGGAAAAACTGATTCCGGTCGCTGCGCGGGAGGGCGTGATCATTGCGCTCGAAAATGTGTGGGACAACCTCTGGGTGACGATCGAGGAAAACGGTTACTCAGACGCCGAATACAGCGCGATCATGGACCGGTTTTTCGCCGGTCAAGCGTTGGCCGGAGGATCGACGTCATGATGCGTGTCGGAATCATCGGATTCGGCTTCATGGGCCGCATGCACCATCGTTGCTGGCGAGCCCTGCCGGACGTGCGGATCGCGGCGCTTTGCGACCCCGATGCGGCGGCCCTGCAGAGCGGCGGCGGGCCGCGCGGCAACATCGCAGGAGCGTCCGAGGCTGTGGATCTCTCCGGCGTTGCGCTCTACACGGATCCCGCCGAACTGTTCGCGCGTGAACGTCTTGACGCCGTGTCGATCACGGTGCCCACCCACCTGCATGCGGACGTGTCGGTCCGTGCGCTGGAGGCCGGCGCGCACGTGCTTTGCGAAAAACCGATGGCCCTCTCCTGCGCAGAGGGGCGGCGCATGCTGGACGCCGCTGCGAGCGCGGGCAGGCACCTGCAGATCGGCCACTGCATCCGCTTCTGGCCGGAGTACGTCAAAGCCCGGGAGATCGTGACGGACGGCGCCTACGGCCGCGTGATCTCGGCGACATTCAGAAGGTTTTCCGCCACGGCGCGCACCCGGCGCGGCTGCTGGTTTGGGGACGCGTCGCAGAGCGGCGGCATGCTCTTCGACCTGCACAGCCATGACACGGACTTCGTGCAGCATCTCTTCGGTCTGCCGCAATCGGTCTGCAGCCATGGCGACCTCGAGTCAGGCGGAGCGAACCATATCGTCACCGCCTATCGCTACGCCGGCGGCCCGCTCGTCACGGCCGAAGGCGGCTGGGCCATGACGCCGTCTCACGGTTTTCAGATGGTGTTCACGCTGGTGATGGAGGGGGCCGTCGTTTGTTTCGACAGCAAAAAAACGCCGACGCTCACGGTCTATCCGGAATCGGGCGAGCCGTTCTCGCCGCCGATCGCAGCCGGCGACGGCTACGAGCACCAGATCCGACATTTCATCGGCCTCATCCGGGGCGATCGCATGCCGGCCGTGATCTCGCCGCATAACGCCCTGACGACACTCCGGCTGCTGGAGGCCGAACGCGAATCGATGGCGGAAGGACAAGCGATTGAGATCAAAGAGGAGATAATCGGTCGTAAATGCCAACAGGAAACCACCGTATGCGGCTGGCCGCTGTCGGTCTGTTCCTGGTCGCTGCGGTGCGACCCCGACGGCATGGCGCGCGCCCTATCTGAACTGGACATCCGCCTCGTGAATCTGGCGCTCAAGCCAGTTTTTGCAGAGAACGGGGCCGAGTATCTGGCCGCAGTCCGGCGCCTAGCGTGGCCGCTGAGCGCCGCGACAATCGGATTTTTCCATGAAGACTACACCTCGCTGGAGAGCATCCGAACTACGGGCGGGATCGTGCCGGACGCGCACTGGCCGCGCAGCCGCGAGATGGTGCTGCGCGCGATCGATCTGACGGTGGAACTCGGAGCCCCGTTTCTCACCCTGCATGCCGGCTTCATCGAGGAGGAGGACGGGACGGCCGCGCAGCGCGTCCGGGATCGCCTGACCCTGCTCGCGGATGCGGCCGGCGAACACGGCATCGGACTGCTTCTGGAGACCGGACAAGAAAGCGCGGGCAGCTTGCGGCACTTGCTTGAAACGCTCCGTCATCCGGCGCTCGGCATCAACTTCGACCCCGCCAACATGATCCTCTACGGCAAGGGAAATCCGGTTCAGGCGATCGGCACGCTCGCGCCCTGGATCCGGCACATCCACGTCAAGGACGCCCTCACGGCGAGGCAACCCGGACAATGGGGCACTGAAGTGCCTTGGGGTGACGGCGAGGTGGGCCAGCAGGATTTTCTTCAGGCTTTGCATAAGGTCGGCTACCGCGGCGCGCTCGCGATCGAGCGCGAAGCCGGTGACGACCGGCAGCGCGACATCGGGATTGCGATCAAGCGGCTGCGCCGCGAATGAACGAGGTGAAACAAAGTGACATGGACCCCCGCACAGGATTATGAAACGGCCAGCCGCCTTGCGGCCCGTCGGCTGTTTGACGCGATCGCGGACAACCTCGCCCGGAAGGGCAGGGCCGCCATCGGATTGGCCACCGGCAACACGATGATCCGGCCGTACCGGCTGTTGGCCGACCATCTGAACGGCGCCGGACTTGGGCTCGGCGGACTCGTGACATTCAACTTGGATGAGTATGTGGATGACCGGGGAAGAAATGTGGCGCCGGACCATCCGTTGAGCTACCGCAGCTACATGGCGGAACGCTTGTTCAACCCTCTCGCCCCCCGGCTCGGGTTCAAACCGGAGAACGCCTTTTTTCCTGACGCTGAGAATCCCGCCGGGTTCGACGCTAGGATCGAGGCCGTCGGCGGAACAGATCTCCAGTTGCTCGGCATCGGCTTCAACGGCCACATCGCGTTCAACGAGCCGCAGGCCGAGTCGGAGATTTCGCCGGAAGCGTTCGCCGCGCTGCCCTCCCGCGTGATTCCGCTGGCCAGCCAAACGGTGCAGGCGAACGCGCGCCTCACAGCCGCCGGCGATCTGGCCGCGGTGCCGCGCCAGGCCGTCACCATGGGCATGCGCCAAATCCTGGCGGCGCGCGATATCCTGCTGGTGGCTTGTTTCACGGAGCAGACCGCGCCGCTGCGGCTGCTT
This sequence comes from Kiritimatiellia bacterium, assembly GCA_028684935.1. Lineage (GTDB taxonomy): Bacteria > Verrucomicrobiota > Kiritimatiellia > RFP12 > UBA1067 > DUPH01. The sequence continues at coordinate 4,106 of JAQUEX010000194.1, forward strand.
CAAGCAGGCCGGGTCAGCACGGAAACGCCAGCCTCTTTTCTGCTGAATCATCCATCCGTCGAAGTGATCTACACGACCGACACCATCACCCTCTGAGGATTTTTATGAAATCAACCCTGGTTATCGGCTATGACGTGGAACGCATTCCCGGACGCGTCCCGGGCGAGAAGTGGGTCGGCAGGCCCGTGCCGGAGGACACCACAACGCGCTTTCTGAAACAGATCGTCGCGGTCCACCGCGCGGTCAACGTGCCGGCCACGATCTTCATGGTCGGAGCCAACATCGAGGCGCACCGGCGCGAACTGGAGGCGTGCCTCGCATCGGGGCTGTTTGAGATCGCCCAGCACACGCACGAGCACTATCCGCTGAAGAGCGTAGTCGAAGAGACCGGCAGCCGGGTCTTTCTCAAAGGGCTGGACTTCGCTCGCATCGAAGAACAGATCGCGCGTCCCGCCGAGCTGCTCAAGCGCTGCCTTGGCGTCGACTGCAAAGGCCTCACCACGCCCTACACCCATTACCGCGGGCTTTCGGATCGCCCCGACATCCTTGAGATCATCGCGCGGCACGGCATGGTTTACACGCGCTCATACGGCCGCAACAGCCAGGACTATTTCCCGCTCGGCTGGGAGATCCAGCCTTTCTTCTACGACCGACAGGGATTCCCGGATATCCTCGAATTCCCGGTGCAGGGCTGGATCGACGCGCAGTGGCGCCATGACAACGGCTGGGACAGGCAGGCGGAGTACTTCGCTTATCTCAAGGACCAGGTCGACACGCATGCCGAAAGCGGCGTCTGCTGGGCTCACCTGCAGCACGACTGGACCAGCCTGCTCTGCGACCCCGACCTGACCTGGACGCGCCGGTTTCTGGAATACGCGGCGGGTCGTTTCGAGACGCGGACCTATTTCGACGCCTACACGGAGCGACGCAACGCGGACTCGTCCCCGCAAGGAGACTGCCCATGAGCTGGAACCTGTATCTCCTGCTGAGCGGCATGATGTTTCTGGAATTCACCGTTTGGGGCGCCTGGAGTCCTGTACTGGCCACGCGCATCCTGGGGCCGCTCAAGATGACCGGCAAGCAGTTGGGCTGGATTTACGGCACCTTGCCGTTGGGATGCATTCTTGCGCCGTTGGCTGCGGGACAGGTTGTCGATCGCTGGTGCCCCACCGAAGTGTATCTGGGGATCTCCCATCTGTTCGGCGGCGTACTGCTGCTGGCCGCGGCGCGCGCCACCCGCTTCAGGCCGCTGGTCACGCTGATGGGGCTTTATGCGCTCTGTTTCGCGCCGACGCTCGCGCTGGTCAACGCACTCGCCTTCGCGCACATCCCGAACCCGGAGGTGCACTATTTCAGAGTGCGCGTCTGGGGCGCGATTTCGTGGGTTCTGGTCGGCGGGGCTTTGACTGTTTGGCGGCGTTCCGGCCGGTGGCGCGTGAAAGGCGCCGACTGCCTGATCCTGGCCGGCGTCTTCTCGTTGATCATGGGCGTCTACTGTTTCTTCCTCCCCCACACGCCGCCGGCGCACAAAGCCGGGGCGGTCGTGCCGTTCGTGCAGGCGCTGTCCATGCTGAAAGATCTGAACGTGCTGATCTTCCTGGTGTTGGCCTTTGTGGTCAGCACGCAGCTCCAATTCTATTTCTTGGGGACCGCGCGTTATCTGGAGGACATCGGCACGCCGCACGCCGCGATTCCCGCCCTGATGAGCATCGCGCAGCTCGCGCAGGTGGTCGCGATGGCCCTGATCCTGCCGGTGACATTCCCGCGTCTGGGCTACCAGTGGACGCTGGCGCTGGCGACCGGCTTGTGGCTGCTGATGTTCTTGATTTACGCCCGGCTGCGGCAGCGCAACCTCGTGGTCGCCTCGATGGCTCTGCACGGGCTGGCCTTCGCCTTCTTCTTCGACGCGGCCTTCATCTATGTCAACCGTGTTGCGCCGCCCGAGATCCGCGGTTCGGCCCAGGCGCTCTATACGACCGTCACGCTGGGGCTCGGACTATTCGTCGGCACGCGGATCACGGGCGCGGTGATGGACCGCTTCCGTCGTGAAGGCGGCTTTCAGTGGCGCACGATTTATCTGGTACCGTGCCTGCTGCTGGCGGTTTGCGCGCTGGCGTTTATCTTCTTTTTCAAGGGCTAAACGCTCTTCGTCTCCTCGCGTGCAAACCGCACAGCACGGCGCGATTACCGCGCGAGC
>JAQUEX010000195.1 GCA_028684935.1 Kiritimatiellia bacterium
CCACGTGCGTGGGGAAAAGGGGACGTTCTGCATGTTGCGGGCCGGGGTGGGCGGATCATCCCCACGTGCGTGGGGAAAAGATGGAGCTGTTCCCGAACCGCAGCCCGCGCACCGGATCATCCCCACGTGCGTGGGGAAAAGCTCCCGAGCGAGGAGCGGGCGAGCGTCATCGTCGGATCATCCCCACGTGCGTGGGGAAAAGGCTGTGGTACGGCGGGGCGCTCACGCTGGGCGCGGATCATCCCCACGTGCGTGGGGAAAAGAGTCGCTGTTCAAGGCGACAGTCTGCGATGTGCGGATCATCCCCACGTGCGTGGGGAAAAGGACAACGGGCTGATCGAGTTTCAGGATCGCGACGGATCATCCCCACGTGCGTGGGGAAAAGGCTAACAAGCTGGCCGTGTGCAAGGAGTGGGCCGGATCATCCCCACGTGCGTGGGGAAAAGTTCCACGACGTGCGCCGGAACCCCGCGTAGCACGGATCATCCCCACGTGCGTGGGGAAAAGGTGGCACAAGTCCTCAACCGGTTCCACGGAAACGGATCATCCCCACGTGCGTGGGGAAAAGGTGGCACAAGTCCTCAACCGGTTCCACGGAAACGGATCATCCCCACGTGCGTGGGGAAAAGTTGCCTGTCTCCTCGTTGTATCTCCCGACAGCCGGATCATCCCCACGTGCGTGGGGAAAAGTCCAACATTTTGTGTTAGCGGGTTGAAGTTACCTCAAGCTGTGGTAGGTGTCAATTGTCAAAGATCAAAACATCGGATGCGGCGCATCATAGTGCTGGCAGGAAAGTTTCCACACATGTTGGGCCAGAAGGGAAAGAGATCGAACATCACAAGTATTGTATGCTATCAGTCGGCTTAAAAGATCTTCGTCCCCGGTCGCTTCATATTTGCGCCACAACGTTACAGCCTCTTCTCCATTACCCGATTCTCCACCGGTCCGCTCGTATCCGAGTTTCTTTTCGATCTCTTTGAGCCCGCCGAAAAAACCCCAGACCTTGGCCTCGCTCAATACGTCGATATGCGCGGGATGATTCGCAACGCCGAACTCACGCATCAAAAACGGCAAATCGAAGCGTGTGCCATTGAAGGTCAATAAAACCCCAGCCGTTTGCCACACACGTATAAAATCGGGCAAATTACGCCCACGCACATAAGTCTCAATAGTGCCGTTGCGCAACACTCCGATGACTGTAACAACCGATTGCCGCGAGAGTCCCGTCGTTTCAATATCAACAAAAGCGGCCTCCGGCAGGAAACATGGAAAAATTCTCAGTTTGTGCCCGTCAGGAAGCCGGTTCACAAAAAAATCGGCCGACCGCGCCCCTAACGCCGCTTCGAAAAACGGCATCTGCGCCCTCACCGACGCGCTCTTTGCATCGGATAACACTTGCCTTACGCCGATTCGCAGATGCCGCCAGCTCAGACACCCGCGCCGCCAGAGACATGACTCCGCGTCGGGCGACAAGCCCTTAAAACAACAAAAAGAGCGGGTCAACATGGCAGCCCCTCGTCTTCGCCCCATGACTCGGCAATCAGCTCCAGCCCGCATCGCCTTGCAGCCCGACGCCGCGTCTCTCCCGTGGTCTCGACAACGAACCCTTGCGAACTGTCGTCGTCGTAGATGACCAAAAGCCCCAACCCATGTCCGTTACGCCTGATATACTCCAGTGTTTTACTGCGGGTCCTGGCGTTGACCGATCCTACGAACACGTTTGGACGCGGCTCGATAAACCAACGCTTCAGCAGGCCTCTGATCGCAGGCGGCGTATCATTGGCGATGATCACGGTCATACGCCCTCCAACAGCTTTTCGATATCAAGCGGCATCCTCTTGAGCAGTTTTGTGTTCTCGATAAAAAACTTGAGCCGCGCGATCGTCTCCTCTTCCGCCGCTTCCGGATTGAGACTCACGGTCTCGAATGCGGCAGGCAGCGTGGTCTCGGGTTTGTACATGTCCGCGATGTCAAACACGAAGGGCAGCGTGGATGCCGTGTGGATAAAGCCCAACTGCGGCAGATAGCCCATCGAACAAACCACGGCGGTCGTCAGCGCGTACAGCGCGGCGTTGGCGGCCGATACCGCCCGGTTGATCGTGTCCGACACATCCCAGTTGTTGGCATCGTAGTTTCGGCCTTTCCAGGAGACCCCGTATTTCAGTCCCATTTCGGCATAGAGCGCCTTGACCCTGCGACCTTCCATGCCGCGCAGTTCTTTCAGCGCCACCCCTGACACGTCCACATCCGGGAACCTGCGCGAAAACATGCGCCGCGCCACCACGTCCCGCCTTTTGGGGGCCGCGGCAATCTCGGCCTGTTTGCGGGCGTGTGCGTTGTCGTGTGTGGGCGCGACTCCGAACGCATAAAAACGCAGCCCGTCCGCGCCGACCCAGCAGACCGGCGTGTTGCAATCGGCACAGGCCTTCATCGCGGCATGCGTGACCGTCGTGCCCGGCCCGAGCATCAGCACACTCAGCGACGCCACCGGCAGGCGCATGATTGTCCGGTCCGCGCCGATCCACTTGACGCTGGCGTCGTCCACCTCGATCCGCCCGTGCTCGAGGTAGAGCGGCGTCCAGCGTTCGCGCGCGGGAGTCAGCGTCTCAAGCGGCGGTTTCTCAAAGACCGGCATTTTGTTTCACTCCGTATCCACGCAAATACGGCGCGGGGCGAATTTGCGCGCGTTGGAGTCGAAACAGAGCGGCCGATCCATGAGCGTGTCCGTGCCGTCCTCAAACGCCGCGACTTCCCGCACGACCCGTTTCGGCTCGCATCCTCCCGCCACCCGGCTGAGCGCGGCCACGGCGGACGCGCAGTCCGCGTGCACACCCGTAAACACCCGCGCGGCGGGCACACATGCCTTGCGACCAAGCCATATGCCCCAGACTGGATTTTCTATATATCCGGCAAGCTCGCGAATCCGCCCGGCCCCACCGGACACCACCGCCCCGCACCGCGTGTCCTCCAAATACTCGCGATGTGTGAGTACCGTCGTCCCCGTCCCTCCAGACGCCTTACGGCAAATCTTGAGACGGTCGCGCTTGTCGCGATCTGGATCATAGCCGCCGCCGACCGTATGGTAGTCAATCAAGCGGCCGCCCTGCCGAAACGTATACACCTCGATCTCCAGCGCCTTGTCCAGGCGCTGGAGACCTTCGGTGTCGGCCCGGTCCACGCCGGAGGCGGCGCAGAGCAGACCGATCACGCCGCTGCGGGTGGGATGCGCGAGCGTTGTCCGCCGGTCGAACTTGCTCGCGTAGCCCCAGCTTTGCAGCGGCGCGTCAAAATAAAGAGCCAGATAGAGACGCTCGCTCATGCCAGATTCTCCAGCAGCTTGCCGATCAGCACATCCAGGTTGTCGGGCGGCAGCTCGGCCTCCCTCTCCGTCTTGAGACAATAGAGTTGCTTCAGTGTCGCCCAGTGCTTCTTGATCGCGGCCTCGGACGGTTTCGCGTAACCTTCCTTGTCCGCCACCACCGGCTTCTCAAAGGCATTCACGAGCGAGATCGGCTGCCCGCTGCGCCGCAGGCCAAGCACATAGGCAGGAGGGTTAAACCCGAACATGCTGTTCTTGCGCGCACCAGGCACTGCCATGATGGCGGCACGAAGAAAAGCCTTTAGGACCTGTTCCCGCTCTTCAGGAGTAAAATGTTCCAGATGATTCGTATCCTTGAGCACGTCCAGATTGATGCCGATATAACGGTAGTAACAGGCTGAGTTGAACTCGATGGTTCCGATATGTCCCGCGCCGGCATCATCCGCGTCTTTCTTTGCGTCATCCACCGCGCTGAAGAAATCCAGTTCGTTTGATGTCGAGTGAGTCGAGAGCGCATGACTGAAAAGACCTGCTCCTTCCAGCGTGAGCGTGTGGTCATCGGCCACCATGCGCCCGAATATAGCGATATCCGCAGCATCTTTGACTGCCGCAGCCAACGCTTTTGCCGCTTTGTTGATTAGCTTTCCCAATTCTTTTTCTGCCTTCTCTCTTTTCGTTTTGTCGTCACCAGACGCCGCAGCCAGCAGGTTGTCGTCCAGATTGAGAGCCAAAACGGCATCAACGACGGCAGCCAATTCACCGAGAGAGAAATAGAGCAGGGTTTTTACGTTTCCCTTCTCCAGATCATCGAGTTTACCAACAGCATCAGCCGTTAATTTAGCCAGTGCCAAGGACTTCATTTCATCGACACCTTTTGCGCTAAAAATATCTTTCAACGCTGTCACGACATAACGCGTCCGTTGACCCGCGAAGAAACACTGGGCGTGCTCATCTTGTGACGCCAGCTCCCGTATCGCGCGTTTCCAGCACTGGCTGGAGACGCGGGCGCGCGGCACACCGCCGAACACGGCGGACTTGGGCGCGCCGAGATCGTCGCGGTTGAGACAGGTGACAGGGAAGGACTGGAGCATGTGGAGTTCGATCATATTCATGGTTGATACCTTTCGTTGTTTGTTCAGTGTAGCGGTTGGAGCATCAGCAGACCGAAGCCGAAGCCTTTGGCCGAACCGATGCCGGTGTTGAAACTTGTTGTGAAACGCGGGCGGTCCGTGACGCGCAGCACACCCGCGAAGTCCACGGCGACATGCTTGACCTTGTGACCTTCTTTCTTGCACGTCTCGTCCGTTGGTGCGCCGACCTCGAGCGTATCGGCATCTATCGCAAACCCGGCGGCATCCGCCTTGCGGGCCAGCCAAGCTCGCAGCCTGGCCTCATCGTAGATCGCCAGCCGCTTACGATCCTCGGCACGCCGGAAGGTCGGGTTGGCCCGGAGCTGAAAGCGATAGCTGTCATGCGCCAAAAATGAGGCGCTGACTTCTTTCGTCTGCCAAACGAACACACCCGTGTCCGCAGGCGGATGCATCGACAGCAAAAGCACCCGAAAGCCCTCCCCGCGTCGGTCAGCGCGAAACAAAAAATCACGCGCATCGTCCGCCCGGCCGGGAAAAGCCTGCCAGATCGCCTGATGCCAGGCATACCCGTCGGTCAGTCCCGCATCGAGAGCCGACGCGAAAGTGATGACAACTTGACTCAGGTGGCTCATGGCTGTTCCTCCGCGCAAGGTGCCGCGACCCAGTAGCCTTGCGCCCATTCGACACGCACATCCGGCACCTGCCGCGACTCCCACGCCAGCAGATCGCTGTAGAGTTGCAGCAGATTGACCGGTATGTTTTTGGCGGCGGCCGCCCGGACAACGCCGACAAGGTGCCGGCAGAGTTCTTCGACCGTCTGGCATGTGAGCAGCCGACGGAAGCGATTCTCAAACGAGGCGAGTTTTTTGTCGACTTCTTTCTCTTTGTGCTCGCCACCTGCGGCCAGATGACGCAGGGTCGCCCCCATGTTGCCGACACCGACTTCGTTGTCCCTGACAAGACCGAGCGGCGCGAGCGTGGCGGCCGCGCCTGCGACGGTCAGCCAGATGACCCGCTGCTTCGGATCGGTCATCGCGCAGTACGAGGCGAGGTACGGCCAGGCGTACTGTTCCGTGGCTTCGCTCAGACCGCGCCGCAGCGCGGCTAGCATGCCGCGGTCTCCGTGCGCGGGGTGTGCCGCCTGCTGGATCTTATCGAGCAGGTTCTTGATGTCGCTCATGTGTAGTTTCCTTTCTGTGTGAGTGTGTCTGACTCGCTCCGCGTTGCTCCGCTGACGCCTGACGTTGACGTAGCAGATGCGGAGTCAGTCGGCAAGATGCGCAGCAGTTTTTCGGAGAGAATGGTATCGAAGTCCGGCTTGTCCCGCGGATACAGCGAGATGAGCCGTTTGCCCGCATGCTGATACATCTGCTGCTTGATGAGCATGCCGATCTTGTAGTCCAGCGTGTCCATGCCCCAATACTCGATGTAGACATCATACTCGGGCAGATAGAAATCCGGCCGGATCTGGCGGCCCTCCACGATCCGCAGACGGTCGTCGTAGCGATACGCGATCTGGTGGGCGGCCAGCCACTCCGAGATACGCCGCTCGCCGTCGGACTGCACGAGGGTGCCGTCGGTCGTGCGGATCGTCTTCTGGACTTCCACGCGTGTCTCGAAATTGCGTCGTTTGATGTAGGTCTCGTCAAAGCAGTGGTCGCAGAAGACACGCTGAAACATCTTCATCGAACGCGCGAATTCGTCCGGCGCCACCGCCGCGCCGCACCGCTGGCACGTATGTGTCTCGCCGGAGGCTTGCAGACGCAAGGCCTCCTCGATCGTCTCGACAGCCGCCGCCGCATCCCGGCGGTTGTACTCTTTTTCCGTGTTGTTGGCCGCGATGTCACGCAGATCATCCAGGGCGGATGC
>JAQUEX010000196.1 GCA_028684935.1 Kiritimatiellia bacterium
GAACTCGTGCTACAGTCATGCGGCTACCGCAACAGGGAGCGCTTCAAGAACGACGTGTTCTTCCACCTCGGAGGCCTCGACCTCTATCCCGCTCAATGAAAAATCACACGCTAAACCCGGAAGCGCCGAAACATACATGTTTAGAACACCGCCATGTTAGATCAGTAAATTATTGAAAGTCAACCGGTTTTTAATCGGTTTTTCATCGACCTGGCATCAATCGGACAATTAATCATCCACCACAATAGCTTTGACGCCGCGACGCCGTGCCGCTAATGTGGCCGCTATATGAATTCAACCCCGACGCTGGCTCCTTGGTTCCGTTTGCTGCGGCTGCCGAATCTGCTGACCGTGCCGGGCGACCCCGTCGCCGGCACCCTGCTGGCGGCCGCCGCCGTGTCGCGCGTGCCAGACGGCCTGGCGATGGCCGCCGCAGCGGGCGCCTCGCTCTGTCTGTACGCTTTCGGCCTGATCCTGAACGACCTGATGGACATCGAGACCGACCGTGCCGAACGACCTGACCGGCCGCTGCCGTCGGGCGAGATCACCGTGCCGCAAGCGCGCATGGCGGCCATCGCCATGGCGCTCTCCGGCCTCAATCTGGCGCTGACCGCCGGGCGTCTGGCGCTGTATGCCGCAGCCGTACTGGCCGCTCTGATCATCCTCTATAACGGCGGCGCGAAACGCATCCCCGTGGTGGGCGTGCTGACGATGGGCCTCTGCCGCGGCACAAGCCTGGTGCTCGGGGCGCTGGTCCTCGGGATGCCGGCCTCGGCCTGCCAGTGGCTGCCTGTCCTGCTGGCCGCCGCAGGCCTGACGCTCTACGTGGCCGCCTTTTCAGCGCTGGCCGCGAGCGAGATGGAGGCCGAGAAGCCTCAAGGCGCACTGCGCTGGCTGCCGTTCGCCGCACTGCTCATGGTGCTGCCCACCGTGCTCGTTGCAAGTACGGCGCAACGTCCGCCGGAACCGTTGCTCCCGGTGGTCTACGTGTTCCTGATGGTCATGACCCTGATGCGCGCGTGGCTGCTGGGCGGCGTCATGTACCGGCTGCAACCGGTGCCGGCGACCATCGGCGGCCACATCCGGAACCTGCTGATGGTGCAGGCGTGTTTCTGCCTGGCGGCCGGCTCGCGCGGGCTGTTGCCGGCGCTTTTTTTCTTCCTGCTTTCGTTCGTCTTCCCGCGTCTCGCCGCGCGTTTTTACAGCAGTTGACCCATGCCGTCACGGCTGCTGCACGCGCAGCCTGAAAAAACGCACCGGCGCGTGCGGACCGGGAATGATTTCGAGCCGCGTGACCGCGACCGCCGGATCATCCGTGGCCTGCACGTCAAGCAGGCGTACCGTCAGCCCCGTGTCCAGCCGTGCATCCGACCAGGACGCCGCAGGCGCGGCCAGGTCGCCGGCGCAAACCACCAGATACGTCAATCCCGTTGGATCATCCACGCGCGTGCGATACGCATAGACCAGCGCGCCGGCGGCGTGATCGAGGCGCGGCAGATACGGCGTGATCGGCTCTGTGCGGCCGGCGCCCAGCGCATACCGCAGCAGGTTGGCCACGCCGTCCGCGTCAACCGCCAGCGGGCCACTCACGGCAGCGTCCATGCGTTCGGCCAGCGTGAACCGCTCTGCGCACCACGCCGCGTAGCCGTGTGCGGGTCGGGAAATTTTGAGCGTGCGTCCTGTGCCAGCCGCAACCGTCGAGAGATCGAGCGCCACCGGACACGGGGCATAGGTCTGTCCCTCGAACACCTCGCCTCCATACGGATCCGGCACAAAAAATCGCCACGACGCCAAAGCGATCCAACGCGTGAAATCTTCGGGAGACGCCGTTACAAAACCGCCCAGCGCGTAGCCGTCTTCAGGCGGCAGCGCATCGAGATAGACATGAATGCTGTTTCCGGCATCCAGAAGCCTCGAAAAAGGGGCCGCGCTGAACTGCAACTCCAACGTATCGTTACCCGCGCTGTTATCCCCCACCGTCGTGAAGCGCAACACGAAGTCCACCTCTCCGCCCACCGACTGCGCGTGAAGGCGTCCCGGCCCCCCGGCCCCGGGCGAGATCCAGCCGCCGCCTGTCACGCTGCCCACGCGGCCGGTGCCGCACAGCCACGCGTTATCGGCGATCACCACATCCGCACTGCGCATCGCCGCATCCGCCTGCAAACCTCCCTCCGCAACCGTGACCACGCCTTCATAGTCCGTCGCATCCCCCGCGATCACGAGTCGTCCTCCGCCCTGTTTCACCAGCGGCGCCGACCCGCGGAGTCCTCCGTCCAACGCGAGCGTGTTGCCCAGCAGGCGGTCGCCGGAGCCATCTTCCACAGCGACACAAGCGGTCCCCGCCAGTGTGACCGGCACCGGCACGGCCGCCCAGTTCGCGACGCCGCCCGGCGCATAGCACAGGCCGCCCGTTCCTTCAGCGCCCGCAGGCCCGGTGCTTGACAGCGCCACCGTGCCGCCGAACATATATGTGCGCGGAGGCCCCCCCAACGGATCACCCGATGTCAAGCGAAGTTGGCCGCCAGGTTCAATCGCGACACCGGCCCCGGCGAACGGCGCCGCCGGCTGCGTCATGCTCAGCACGCCCTCGCGGATGACCGTGCTCCCGCCATACGCCTTGCCGTCACCGGTCATCGTGCAGCGCCCCGGCCCCTCTTTGATCAAACCGCCCGGGCCGTTCCAGCCCGCCTGCACGCGCAGCGCGCCGTATTCCGCATCGCCTGCCGTATTGCTCACCACCAGCCGCAGGTCGGTGGCCAGCACCACACCGTTCGCCACCTCCACCGCCGTGAAGCCCGCGCCGTCGCCGACCACGGTCAGCGAGGCCGACTCTGTCCCGCCGTCAAACGTCAGCGTGCACCCTGCCGGCGCATCTTTCGCGTTGCGGATGCGGTTGCTGAACGTCCCGTTATCGACGGTCACATGGCCCACCGACACCGGCTGCGCGGCCACACGCACATTGCGGCGCGGCAACCCGTCCTCATCCGGCACCGTCGGCGGCGGGATGACGGCGCGCGCGCCCGGCCAGTTCGGAAAGCGGCCGCTGTCCCAGGAGGCATCGTCATCCCAGTCCTCTTCGCCGCCGGGCAGAAAACGCGCCTGCGACACCTGCGCGTCGGGATCAAGCTCGAAACGGGCGGTGAACGTCTGCGGCGCGGACACAGGCAGCACGGAGAGACAGGCGTTGGTTTCGCCGGATTCGGCCCAGCCTGCGAACCGGTAGCCCGGGCGCGGCAGTGCGCGCAAAGTCACCGGCACCTCGCAGAAGTACCAGCCGCGCCACGGATAGGGCGCCGCGGGATCGGGGACGCCCAACGTGTCGCTGTCCACGAGGATGTCATTGACCTGCACGCGCCCGTGCGCCCGATCCGAAGTGGCCACGCACACCTCGGCCGTGCTCAGGTTGAAGCGCGAGCACATAAGCCGCCACTCCCACGCATGACGGTCACGCGCGTATGCCCAGATGCTGGCCACTTGATTGGACCACACCTGCATGCTGGTGATCGCACCCGGCCAACGCGCGATGTGCCGCGGCATTTCAGGTGCCAAGGCATCGCGGAGCCGTTCGGTCAGCGCGCGCGTGCGTTGCGGCTGATAGGCGGTGTTGAGCTGATCGGCGTAGCGCGTCAGCAGCCGCGTACGGAAATCCGCGTTTTCCAGCAGTTTTCTGAAAAGCCGCGTGGCCGCCTCGCAGACCCGGCCGCTGCCGGTTGTCGATGTGGTCCAGGCCCACATGTCTGTGCTGGGCGGATCGGGGTCCCAGCCCGCGAACGCGAAATCGGCGTCGAACATCAGCCAGCGCCAGCGCGCGTCGTGGGCGTGCGGCGCGTCGGGCGCGGTGTTCGCGCTGCGCGTGCGCCAGAACTTGATGTTGTTGCCCGGCCAGTCCTTGTTCACCACGAACATGTTGGCCAGCATGTAATCCATGAAGTTCGCCACATCCACCTGACCGGTCACCGTGGCATACGCGGCGGCATCGGTGAGCGAGTGGGTCGAGAGCCACGTCAGCAGCGCATTGAAATCGGCCGCCGACCCTTCGTCCGCTACCGTCACGGAAGAGCCGTACGGAAAGCCGATGATGTCCACCTGTTCAGGATCGACGCCGTACACGCGCTCCAGGTAGCGCTCGTCGTAGCGCTCGCGCAGATTGTGGACGCCCCAGTATTCGCCGTTCAGGAACACGGCCGACGGCCGGTACGCCTGCGTGTCATGGCGCAAATGCTTGCACAGCTCCTGTGCCACGGCGTCGCGCATCATGGACTTCGCCCAGTCGTTGCCGCCATTGCGCAGCAGCACGCGCTTATAGGCGCCAAACTGCGGCTGGTCGGGAAAAACCGGATAGGCAAGGTCCGATGCGCCGTATTCGGACCGCGCATAAAGGCGCAATGTTTTCTGGGCCATAGCCCTTGAATAGCCGCCGTGGATGCGAAACCCCATGGTCTGGCCCGCCACGCGCGCCTGCTCCACGAACATCTCCACGTTCAACGGATACTCCCAGTCATTCGCATTGGCCGCATCCGGATTACCGTAGATGCCGGTCGCGCCGAAGATGTTCGTGCGGTCCGACGCGAGAGAAAGCACCGGCACCGTGAACGACGCGGTCTGCGGCCCCACGAACCACGTGCCGCCGAAGAGCGGCGACGCCATCCAGCCGGGGCGCACCGCCACCGCGCGCACGAGGCACGCCTTGGGCTGAAGCGTTGTCGGCGTGATATACGAGGACCCCGTGTTGATCAGGCAGAGGGCGTTGGTCTCTAGGCTGCGGTTGTTGAGGGCGAAGGCACGGGTGTAACGCAGCGAGTGGATAGTCGGCGCGGAACCGTCGGTCGTGTAGTAGATCACCGCGTCCGGCGTCGCCGTGCTCAGCGCGAGCAGCGCCGGCTCTGCGTAGAATCCTGGCTGTACCGACGGAGCAACCGCGCTGACCACCCCTTCAAAGACCTGGTTGGTGTTGTTCGCGAACCCCGGCGTGGGGACCGGCAGCACGCGCCAGGCGCCGGTACCGTCCGGCGCGCGGCCTGCCGCGCAGTCCGACGGCATCACCGGGACCGCCACCTGGTCTGCCGCCATGCCGTCCGGACGCGTGAGAACGAGGTCGCAGCCGCTGGCGCTGATTTTGAAGTTGGTGTGCAACTCCCTGTCGGCCCCGGCCAGAAAACGGAGGCCCAGATCAAAAATCGCGTCACTGGTGGTCGGTTTCGACTGATGCAGGCTCACCGCGCACACATTGCTGCCGGGCTGCAGCAGCGCGAGCACCTGCGCCTTGTCAAGCGTGTTGGTCAGCCAGCCGCCGTTGTAGTCCACATTGTAGCCGTCGCCTGTGTAGGCCGCGTAATCGACTGCTCCGGGCGGCATCTTGTACCGGTAAACTTCAACGCCGTTCAGCCAGACCACCGCGCCGTCATCGAAATGGTGGCGAATGCTGAGCGCGCCGATCTCCTCCGCCGAAGGCACGGTATTCAGCGCGAAGGCCCGGCGGAAAAAGTAGGCGGGATAGTATTGAGCGGCTGGGCTCTTGGCAAGCGGCGTACCGCCGGGCACTGTCGGATACCCGAAGCGGGCGTTCCCCTGCGGCCAGGCCGAATCGTCGAATGCGGTCGTCTGCCACGCGCCGGCCGGAACACTGCCGGCGTCCCAGTACCGCCATGCGGCACCTTCCGCGATCAGGATCAGCTCCTCGCCGGCCACCAGGTCCGGCCGGCGGTCCTTCTTGGAAGCCCATACCAGCAGATGCGCGCCCGGGCCGAGGCTCACCGACGGGAAGGTCCACAGAAACGGGACGGCGGCATCATTCGACAGCCCCCACCCCGCCAGCGCTACCGGAGCGGTGCCGGCATTGACCAGTTCCAGCCAGTCTGAACTCTCGCCGTCCTCATCCACCAGCCCGGCATGGTTCGAGGCGACGGCCTCATTGATGCGCACGTCACCCTGCGCCGCCCCTGCGATCAGCAGCAAGGCAGTGATCCATCTGAGTCTCTTTGACAGAACCGGTTTAACCATAACGGCAAACTCTCAATCACTTTGAGTATAACGAAACCGTCCGGCAGAAACCACCGAAAAAGGGTTCACATCGCGGTTCACATCGCGGACGGGGCCGTACGCGCCCCCACGCTTCGCCCAAAACACGCAGGCCTCTCGCACTCTCCCTGCGGGCGCATGGCAGTTCTGTTGGGGTCCGTGATTCGTAATCGTAATCTTGCTCGTAATCATAATCTTGAATGTGGCACGCACGAGCTATTACACTGTCATCATGAACGGGCTATTCGACCATGAG
>JAQUEX010000023.1:0-15844 GCA_028684935.1 Kiritimatiellia bacterium
CCGTCATCCTTTTCGTGTTTGTCAAAAAAGAGACGAATCGCACCTGAGCGCCTGATGATGCAAGGACTGGCCGTAGTGTGAATCAGTTAACCAAGTGGCCGCTTACCACACTTCCATTCATAACCGGCTGGCAGAACAGTGTGTCAGGACGCGCAGCGGGCAGCGGGGCTGGATGCTCCGGCGTGCGGGGTCTTTGAGTTGACAACTCTCGTTTTCAACATCCCAACCTGAGGTAGGCAATGGTTGAACGTAAAATATTCGGCAAGCTGAAGCCCGTGATTCAGCCGCCCGATCTGATCGCCATTCAGACGAAATCGTACCAGGATTTCCTGCAGATGGACACCGCTCCCGGCAAGCGCGACGAGAAGGGCTTGCAGGCCATTTTCCACGAGGTGTTCCCCATCGACAGCTATGACGGACGTTACACGCTCGATTTCGTCAAGTATGAACTGGGCGAGCCCAAATGCGACGCCCTGACGGCTCTGGCCGACGGCAACACGTTCGCCGCACCGCTGCACGCGACCTTCCGCCTCAAGGACGGTGACGAGATCCGTGAAGAGGACGTCTACATGGGCGAGGTGCCGCTCATGACCCGTGACGGCGCCTTTGTGATCAACGGCGCCGAGCGCGTGATCGTTTCTCAGTTGCACCGCTCGCCCGGCATCTGCTCGGAGCAGGCGATCCACCCCAATGGCCAGACCCTCTATTCCGTCCGGCTGATTCCCGACCGCGGTTCGTGGATCGAAATCCAGTTCGACTCCAGCGATATCATGTGGGTCTACATGGACCGCCGCCGCCGCCGCCGCAAGTTCTATGCGACCACCTTCCTGCGGGCACTCGGGTACGGTGCCGACGAGGAGATCCTCAAACTCTTCTACGCCACCCAGTCGCTGCGCGTCAAGGGGACGCATACCGCTGAAGCCTTGGAACATTTGGTCATGAAGGATGACCTGGTCGATGTCGAGTCGCAGGCTGTGCTGGCCCGCCGGTACGATCCGATCACGCCCGCCTTGCTCGACCAGATCGCGGCGGCCGGATTTGACAAGATCGAGGTCGTGGACGTCTCGGTCGACGAGGGTGTCTTGATCAAGACCTTGCGCGAAGACGCGAAGGCCAATATCCATTCGGAAGAGGATGCGCTCAAAGACATCTACAAGCGTCTGCGCCCGGGTGATCCCGCCACCTCCTCGAATGCCAAAACCTTGCTCAAGCGCCTCTTCTTCGAGCCGCGCCGCTATGATCTGGGCAAGGTCGGCCGCCACAAGATCAACCAGCGGCTGGGTCTCGCGGGGAAGGTCCCCGAAGATCTGCGCACGCTTCACGAGAGCGGCGTTGATGTGATCGAAGCGATCCGCCTGCTGCTTCGCATTTACGTCGGCGAAGAGCACGTGGATGATATTGACCATCTCGGCAGCCGCCGTATCCGCACAGCCGGTGAGTTGCTGGAGAACCAGTGCCGCGTCGGTCTGGCGCGTACCGAGCGTCTGATCCGCGAGCGCATGACCCTCTTTGATCCCGCGAGCGGCGTCTTGTCGCCGGCCCGTCTGGTGAACAGCAAGTCGCTCTCCGCCGTGGTGCAGGATTTCTTCGGCCGCAGCCAGTTGAGCCAGTTCATGGACCAGACCAATCCGTTGAGCGGACTGGCCCACAAGCGCCGCCTGTCGGCCCTCGGCCCCGGCGGCCTGAGCCGCGAACGCGCCGGCTTTGAAGTCCGCGACGTCCACTCGTCGCACTATGGTCGCATCTGCCCGATCGAGACGCCTGAAGGCCCGAACATCGGACTGATTTCGTCGCTCGGCATCTATGCGCAGATCAATCCGTTCGGCTTCATCGAGACCCCGTATCGCGTCGTGCGCAACGGGAAAGTCTCGAATGAGGTCCAGTACCTTTCCGCCGACGTGGAAGAGAAGTTCATCATCGCTCAGGCCAACTCGGAACTCAAGCCGGACGGCAGCTTCGCCGCCGAGCGCGTGACCTGCCGGGTCAAGACCGAGTTTGAAGATGTCGACCGCATGCGCGTCCAGTACATGGATGTCTCGCCGATGCAGGTGATCTCGATCGCCGCCGGCTTGATCCCGTTCCTGGAGCATGACGACGCCAACCGCGCGCTGATGGGCGCGAACATGATGCGCCAGGCCGTGCCGCTGCTGAAGTGCGAGCGTCCGTACGTGGCAACCGGCCTGGAGTCGCGCGCCGCTGCCGACTCCTGTGTGACGGTGCTGGCCGAGGATAACGGCGTGGTGGCCTATGTCTCCGCGATCGAAATCATCGTGACGCCGGACGGCAAGATGCCGACGGGCAAAGCGAAGAAGAGCGACAACGCCAAAGGCATTTACCGCTACGCGCTTCAGAAGTTCCGCCGCTGCAACGCCGGCACCTGCTTCAACCAGAAACCGATCGTCAAGGTCGGACAGAAGATCAAGAAGGGCGATGTGCTGGCTGATGGCCCGGCGACCCACCAGGGCGAGCTGGCGCTCGGCAAGAACTTGCTGGTGGCCTTTATGCCGTGGTCCGGGTACAACTTCGAAGACGCGATCCTCGTGAGCGAGAAGGTGGTGCGCGACGATG
This sequence comes from Kiritimatiellia bacterium, assembly GCA_028684935.1. Taxonomy (GTDB): domain Bacteria; phylum Verrucomicrobiota; class Kiritimatiellia; order RFP12; family UBA1067; genus DUPH01. Next base: position 2,569 of record JAQUEX010000023.1, read on the forward strand.
TCTTCACGTCGATCCACATCCAGGACTTCGAAGTCGGCGCCCGTGACACCAAGCTCGGTCCGGAAGAGATTACGCGCGACATCCCCAACGTGGGCGAGGATGCCCTCAAGAACTTGGGGCCTGACGGCGTGGTGCGCGTGGGTGCCGAAGTGCGCCCCGGCGATATCCTGGTCGGCAAAATCACACCCAAAAGCGAGACGGAGCTGGCCCCCGAAGAGCGGCTGCTGCGCGCGATCTTCGGTGAGAAGGCCGCCGATGTGCGGGATACCTCGCTCACCGTCCCCAGCGGCGTCTACGGCATCGTGATGGATGTCAAGGTGACCTCGCAGCAAGAGGCCCGCCGGCCTTTCCTGTCCCTCGCGGTGTCGCCGGAAGAGAAGAAAGAGATCCGCGACGTCGAAGAGGAGCGCAAGAAAAAGCAGGCCGCTTTGGAAGAGGAGCTGACCACGGCGCTGAGCAACATCCTGCTGGGCGAGAAGATTCCGCTGGACGTGCTGGACGTGGAGACCGGAGACATCATCATCCCGGCCAACCGCAAGATCACCAAGACGCTGCTCTCGCGCCTGGCTAAGTCGCACGACCACATCCAGATCGAAAACAGCCCTGTGCAGCAGAAGATCGAAGAGATCATTAACGGGTTCCGCCCCAAGTTCGCCGAATTGAACGAACAGGGCGGAGGCGCCGGCGAGTTCGCTGAGCTGGACGGCATCGTGGACGAAAGCGGCGTGATCAAGCAGGTGCGGGTCTACATCGCCGAGAAGAAGAACCTCTCGGTGGGCGACAAGCTCGCCGGCCGCCACGGCAACAAGGGTGTCGTGGCCAAGATCGTGCCGGACTGCGACATGCCGTTCCTGCCGGACGGCACGCCGGTGGATATCGTGCTGAACCCCCTCGGCGTGCCTTCGCGCATGAACTTGGGGCAGCTCTTCGAGACTTACCTCGGCGTCGCCTGCAAGGTGCTCGGTTTCCATGCCGCCACCCCGGTGTTCGACGGCGTGAAAGAGGAGCAGATCGACAGCCTGCTGCGCGAGGCGCGCGGCGTGCAGCAAAAAGAGATCGGCGGCAACGCGTGGATCTGCGAGGACGGCAAGAGCGTGCTTTACGACGGCCGCACCGGCGATCCCTTTGATCAGCGCGTGGTGGTCGGTCAGATCTACATGCTCAAGCTGCACCACTTGGTCACCGACAAGATCCATGCGCGCGCGACCGGGCCTTACTCGCTGGTCACGCAGCAGCCGCTCGGCGGCAAGGCGCAGTACGGCGGCCAGCGCATGGGCGAAATGGAGGTCTGGGCGCTGGAGGCCTACGGTGTGGCCTACGCCCTGCAAGAGCTGTTGACGGTCAAGTCCGACGACGTCGGCGGGCGTACCCGCATCTATGAGGCGATCGTGAAGGGGCAGAACACGCTGGACGCCGGCATGCCGGAATCCTTCTCGGTGCTGATGCACGAGTTGCGTGGTCTGTGTCTGGACATGAAGCTGCTGGGCGGCGAGCAAATGACCCCGGCTGCTGAGTTGAGCAAGTTTTAAGGCGACCCTTCAGGAGGTTCACAATGAATCCTTATGCAGCAAGAGAGATGTTTGGTGGGATGTTCGACGCGGGCGGGCACTATGACGCCGTGAGCATTACGCTCGCGTCGCCTGAGACCATCCGTTCCTGGAGCAAGGGCGAGGTCCGCAATCCCGAGACCATCAACTACCGGACCTACCGTCCGGAACGTGACGGTCTCTTCTGTGAGCGGATCTTCGGCCCCACGCGCGATTGGGAGTGCGCGTGCGGCAAGTACAAACGGATCAAGCACAAAGGCGTGGTCTGCGACCGCTGCGGCGTCGAAGTGACGGTGTCACGCGTGCGCCGCCAGCGCATGGGCCACATCGAGTTGGCCGTGCCGGTCTCGCACATCTGGTTCTTCAAATGCAACCCCAGCCGCATCGGCCTGGTCTTGGACAAGACCGCCAGCGAGTTGGAGCGTGTGCTTTATTACGAAGATTACATGGTGACAGAGCCGGGTGACACGCCGCTGGAGTACATGCAGTTGCTGTCGGAGGCCGAGTACCATGAGGCGCTCGAGAAATACGGCGAAAACTTCGTGGCGATGATGGGTGCCGAAGCGGTCCGCCGCGCGCTCAATAAGGTTGATCTCGACCAGCTCATGCAGGATCTCGAAGAACAGATCGAGAATACCCGCAGCAAGCAGACGCGTAAAAAGATCACCAAGCGCATGAAGATCGCGGACGGATTCCGCGTCAGCAAGGCGCGCCCCGAGTGGATGATACTGGACTGCCTGCCTGTGATCCCGCCGGAACTGCGCCCGCTGGTGCCGCTGGAGGGCGGCCGCTTCGCGACGTCGGATCTGAACGATCTCTACCGCCGCGTGATCAACCGCAACAACCGCCTCAAAAACCTGCTGTCGCTGAAGACGCCGGATGTCATCATCCGCAACGAAAAGCGCATGCTGCAGGAGGCGGTGGACGCCGTGTTTGACAACGGCCGCCATGGCCGCGCGGTTGCGGGTGCCGGCAACCGCCCGCTCAAGTCCCTGAGCGACATGCTCAAGGGCAAGACCGGCCGCTTCCGCCAGAACCTGCTCGGCAAGCGCGTCGACTATTCCGGTCGTTCGGTGATCGTCGTCGGCCCCGAGCTGAAGATCACGCAGTGCGGCCTGCCCAAAAAGATGGCGCTGACGCTCTTCGAACCGTTCATCATCCGCCGTCTTAAGGAGAAGGGCATCTGCCATACCGTGCGCACGGCGCGTAAGATGATCGAGCGCCACGACGAGCAGGTTTGGGATATCCTCGAAGAGGTGACCAAGGGCAAGACCGTGATGCTCAACCGCGCGCCGACACTGCACCGCCTCTCGATCCAGAGCTTCGAGCCGGTGCTGATCGAAGGCGAGGCGATCCGCATCCATCCGATGGTCTGCACGGCGTTTAACGCCGACTTCGACGGCGATCAGATGGCCGTGCACGTGCCGCTGTCGGTCGAAGCGCAGTTGGAGAGCCGCCTGCTGATGCTGGCGTCCAACTCGATCTTCTCGCCGGCTTCCGGCAAGTCGATCATGACGCCGACGCAGGACATCGCGCTGGGTATCTACTACCTGACGGTGCCGAGTCAAAGCGACAAGCTGGCCAACCGGATCGCCGGCAAGACGCCGGCCGGCGACACGCATCTGCCGCTCTTCAACAGCACGTCGGAGGTGGATCTGGCGCTGGCGGACGGAGCGATCAACTATCACACGCGCATCCGCCTGCGCAATCCCGACTTCGGCATCAAGGGCCGCCGCTTTGGCACCCCGGATGTGCGGGTGATCGAGACGACCGCCGGGCGCGTGATCTTCAACGAACTTTGGCCGGATGAGCTGGGCTTTGTCAACGACAAGATCGATAAGAGCAAGCTCGGCGACCTGATTCTCCACAGCCATCAGGTGGCGGGCCATGCCCGTACCGTCAGGGCCTTGGATGAATTGAAGGCGCTCGGGTTTAAGCACGCCTGTTTGGCGGGCGTCTCGATGGGTCTGAAGGATATGATCCGGCCGAAGAGCAAGGAAGAGATCATTGCCAAGGCCTATACCGAGGTCGACAAGGTTGACGGCCAGTTCCAGACCGGCGTGATCACGGACGGCGAACGCCACAACAAGATCGTCGATGTGTGGACGGCCGCCACCGAAAAGGTGTCGGAAGAGCTGTACAAGGCGATCGACCGCAACGTGACCGAGGCTCAGCCGAACCCGGTCGAGACCAATCCGGTCTACATGATGGTGGACTCCAAAGCCCGCGGCTCGAAGCTGCAGATCCGTCAGCTTGCCGGTATGCGCGGCCTGATGGCCAACCCGTCCGGTGAAATCATCGAGCGCCCCATCACGGCGTCGTTCCGCGAAGGCCTCAGCGTGTTGGAGTACTTCATCTCCACGCACGGCGCGCGTAAGGGCTTGGCCGATACCGCGCTCAAGACGGCTGACGCCGGCTACCTGACGCGTAAACTGGTGGACGTGTCGCAGGACGTGATCATCACAATTCAGGACTGCAACACCGTGAACGGCATCGAGGTCGAGGCGGTTGAAGAGGGCGACGAGACGCTCATCCCGCTGCGCACCCGCGTGCTGGGTCGTACGGCGCTCTACGATATTCGCCACCCCGCGACCGGTGAGGTCGTGATCGCGGCGAATGCCGAGATCGACGAGGAGGCCTGCAAGCGGCTGGAAGATTCGGGCATCGAACGCGTCTGGATCCGCAGCGGTCTAACCTGTGATGCGCCCCACGGCATGTGTGCGAAGTGCTACGGCCGCGACCTCTCCTCGGGCAAGCCTGCGGAGATCGGCACGGCGGTTGGCATCATCGCGGCACAGTCCATCGGCGAGCCGGGCACCCAGTTGACGATGCGGACGTTCCACATCGGCGGCACGGCCTCGACGGTGTCGAAAGTGCCTGAAATCGTGCTCAAAAACGCCGGTTTCCTCAAGTATGTGGATCTGCGTATCGTGCGCAACGATGAGGGCAACACGGTCGTTCTCAACAAGAACGGCTCGGTGCAGATCGTCGACGCCGACGGGACCGAGATCGACACCTATAACCTGCAGATGGGCACCGTGCTGCTCGCCGAGGACGGCACGGCCGTCAAAGCCGGTCAGCGCGTGGCTGTGTGGGATCCGCACTCGGTGCCGATCTTGGCTGAAAAACACGGTGTCGTGTCGTTCCAGGACTTTATGGACGATGTGTCGGTCCGCACGGATAAGGATGCGGAGACCGGCATGAATACGCTGGTGGTGCTCGAAACCAAAGAAGACCTGCACCCGCAGATCATCGTCACCGATCCGCAGACCCGTGAAATCCTGGGCTTCTACCACATCCCGGCCGGCGCCATTGTCATGGCGAAGGAAGGGGCGCGCGTGTCGCCCGGTATGATGATCGCGAAAACGCCGCGTAAAGAGGCGAAGACGCGCGACATCACCGGCGGTCTGCCGCGTGTGGCCGAACTCTTCGAGGCGCGCCAGCCCAAGGACGCGGCGGAAATCTCCCGAATCGAGGGCGTGGTGGACTTCGGCGAACATCAGCGCGGCAAGCGTTGTCTGGTGGTGCGCGACGAAGTGACCGGCCATGTCGAGGAGCATCTGATCCCGATGGGCAAGCAGGTGGTCGTGTTCAAGGGCGACCGCGTCAAGAAGGGCCAGCAGCTCACCGAAGGTCCGGTGGTGCCGCAGGAGATCCTCGACGTCTGCGGTCCTCAGGAACTGCAGCGCTACCTGGTCAACGAGGTGCAGCAGGTCTACCGCCTGCAGGGCGTGGAAATCAACGACAAGCACATCGAGATCATCGTGCGCCAGATGCTGCGCAAGGTCCGCATCACAAACCCCGGCGACACCGACTTCCTCTGGGGCGAGCAGGTCACGCGGCAGAAGTTCTTGGAGATCAATGAAGAGATCGTGGCCGAAGGCAAACGGCCCGCCGAGGCGCAGCCCGCGTTGCTGGGCATCACCAAGGCGTCGCTCGAAACCGACAGCTTCATCTCTGCGGCCTCCTTCCAAGACACCACGCGCGTGCTCACCGATGCGGCCACCATGGGCCGCGTGGATGAACTGCGCGGCTTCAAGGAGAACGTGATCCTCGGGCATCTGATCCCGGGCGGCACCGGCTTCCCGCTGCACCGCCACATCAAGCTTGTGCCGCTGGCCGAGCCGATCAGCGAGGAGGAGATGGCGTCGCTTCAGGCCGAGGCTCAGAATCAGCTCAACGAAGTCTTCAACTGAGCAGGGTCATCAACGAAACGGCGGGCGGGGTGCGTGACGCATCCCGCCCGTTGTTTTTTTGCGGGAGCCGTAAATCAGACTGGACGCCTGAAAACACTTGCGCTACGCTTCAAGGCAATCGGGGGAGGGCCGTGATGCAGGGGGGAATCATGAGCGGGGAAGTTGCGGCGGCGGTTTGGGCGGTCTGTTTGTGCGCGTGCCGGACGTGCGGCGATGCATTGCAAGAGATCGATCCGAAAAGCGGCTGGGATACGCTGTCGCTCCCTGTCGCGGCAGACGGTGATTGGCCTTGGTGGCGTGGTCCGACGCGCGACAATGTCGCGCCGGACAATCAATCGCCGCCTACGGCGTGGAGTGAACGGTCAAACCTTGTCTGGCGCGTTTCGCTGCGGGGCCTTGGCCACTCGTCACCGGTTAGGGTCGGTGAGCGGCTCTATGTCACGGCGGGGGAAAAAACGAAAAACCATGCTGTGCTCTGGCTCTATGGCCTTGAGCGCGCGACCGGTAAAACGGTTTGGCAGACCGAACTTTATGCCGGTCCTGTCGGGCGGCTGCACCCTGATAACGCGCCGGCCGCCGCCACGCCGGCTTGCGACGGCGAACGGCTGTTTGTGCCTTATCAGGTCGGCGCCGAAGTCGAGTTGGCTGCGGTCTCTGTGAACGGTGACCGCCTCTGGCACAAAACCGTCGCACCGTACAACACAATCCAAGGATACTCAGCCTCGCCCGCACTTTACAAATCGGTTGTGATCGTGCCCGTGGAAGGTCCGAAAGGGTGCTATCTGACAGCCTTTCACCGTGCGACCGGCGACGTGGTCTGGCGCAGGGCCATCCGCGCCAACAACGAGAGCTACGCACCGGTGCTGGTCATGAAACTCGCGGGCCGTGAACAGGTTCTGCTCATTGGTGGATTGAGCACGCGCGGGTATGATCCGGACAACGGAAACCTGCTGTGGACATGCGAGGGCCCGGCACGAACCTGCGTGGCAACGCCGGTGACAGACCGGACGACGGTCTACGCGACGGGCGGCTATCCGGGTCGGAAACTGCTCGCCATCCGTGCGGACGGACACGGCGATGTGACGAAGACGCATGTGGTTTGGTCGGGGGATGCCAAGGCGGGGTATGTGCCGACGCCGCTGCTGCATCAGGGGCTGCTGTATGCGGTCGCCGACCAGGGGTTGCTGCGGTGTTACGATACGCAAGACGGGCACGTGGTCTGGCAGCATGATTTCAAGACGCCTTTCTACTCCTCGCCGGTGTTGGCGAACGGCCATCTCTATCTTTTCGACCGTCAGGGAAGCGGGTTCGTCGTGCCGGCCGGACGTTCATTCGGCGGTGTCGTGACGAATACCCTGCCGTCCGGGGTCTTTGCCTCGCCGGTGATCGTGGACAGCCGGATTTACGTGCGCACGCTCGGAGATTTCTATTGTCTCGGGACGCCGTGACCGCATTACGAACAGCGCGGTGAATACCGACGGGACCCGCAGCTTAGTCCGGTGGCAAGGTGCGCCGGGTTGCGGTGTTCAAGGAAAAATGAAGGAAATGATACGATGAGAAAGCCGTTGATTCTCGGTTCTTGGATTCTGGTCGCCGCCTTGGCGTTCGCAGGGGAACGGGTCCCGCTCTGGCCGGAAGGCAAGATTCCGGATTTCCAGCCCCAACAGATCGCCGCGACCACCCGGGAGGTGAAAGAGCCGGGATTCAAGCCGGCGGAACATGCGATGCCGTATCTCGACTGGTACGAGGCGCCGGCCGAAAAAAACGGCGCGTGCATGCTGCTCATTTCCGGCGGCGGCTATCAGAACTGCTGCGACGGGGCCTGGATTGACCGGGTCGCTGAGAAGATGACCGGACTCGGCTTCGTCTGCGTGAGCCTCACCTACCGGACGCCGCGTCCGCAAGGCCTGCCGATCTACCAGAGCGGGTGGGTCGACGGACAGCGCGCCGTCCGTCTCGTTCGCAGCGAGGCGCAGAAGCGCGGCTTCGACCCTGAGAAGATCGGCGCGTTCGGGTTCTCCGCCGGCTCGCACCTGACGGTCTTGCTCGCGACGAGCGCGCTCACGCCGGCGTACGGTCCGGTCGACGCGCTCGACCAACTGCCGTGCCACGTCAACTGGGCGGTGCCGATCTACACCGCCTACGCGCTCACGGACGGACTCGCCGGACCCAACACGCGCGAGGGCGACGCGATCGACGTTAAGCTCACGGACGTGTTCAAGTTCGACGCGAAGACGTGCTCAATGGCTCTTTTTCACGGCGGGGCGGACATCTATTCTCCGAACGGCTCCACGCAGATCTACCGCCAGCTCCGCAGGATGAAAATCCCGGCCGAGATCCACCTCTTCGCGGACCGTCCCCATGGTTTCATGGGCGACCCGGGCAAGGGCGAGGACGGCGCCGCCTACGACCACTGGCTTGACCGTATCGCCGAGTATCTCCGACAGATGAATGTCGACGGACGCCTCGGCGAGGAGGTCGATCTGATGACCCGCTATCCGAACGACGAGGCGCGCGGCGAAACCCGCAAGGAGCCGGTCTGGCCGGAAGGCCGGATGCCGGATGTGCAGACGAACCAAGGCCTGCCCTATCTCGAGTGGCACATGCCGAAGGCGCTCAAGACCAAGGCGATCCAGATCATCTACTCGGGCGGCAGCTACATGGGCAACAGTCCGGACGGCTTCGAGGTCGCGCCGGCGCGGCGCTTCCTGAATGAAAAAGGTATGACGGTCGTGACGATGAAATACCGCACGCCGCGTCCGCTGGGCGGGCTGGCCAAGCACACGACGGCGTGGCAGGACCTGCAGCGCGCCGTGCGGGTCGTCCGCAGCCAGGCCGCGGCGCAGGGGCTCGATCCCGACCGCATCGGCATCATGGGCTCCTCTGCTGGCGGGCATCTGACGCTCATGGGCGCAACCAGCTCGAAGCGCCGCGCCTATTGGCCGATCGACGATCTGGACAAGCTTTCGTGCAGCGTGCAGTGGGCGGTCGCGATCTACCCGGCGTACGCGCTCACGGACGGCGCCGAAAAACCGAACGCGCACGGCGGCAACGAGGATGACGCGCGGCTCGTCCCCGAGTTCTCTTTCGACCTCGCGACGTGCCCGATCCTGTTCATCCACGGCGATGCGGACGGCTGGGCGGCGATGAACTCCGTGAAATGCTGGGAGCAGCTCCGCCGCATGGGCATCCAGTCCGATCTCCACACGCTGGTCGGCCGTCCCCACTGCTTCCAGCGCAAAGCCGCGCCGGGCACGGGCAGCTACACCTGGATGGGCCGCATTTGGGAGTTCATGAACCACAAGGGGTTCAACAAGTGATGTGATTTACTGGAGCGACGCGCCCGAGCTGGCGTTACCTACCATCAGCGCGTAACGGCGCAGCCATCCGCCCAGGTTGCGCGGCTGCCAGGACGGCGCGGCGGCGCGGCGGCGCGCGATCTCGGCCTCGTCGAGCAGGGCTTCCAGGCGGCGGCCGGGAATGTCGATACGGATGCGGTCACCGTCGCGCAGCAGGCCGATCAGGCCGCCTTCGGCCGCTTCGGGCGAGACATGGCCGATGCAGGCACCGCGCGTGCCGCCGGAGAACCGCCCGTCGGTGATCAGCGCCACGGATTCGCCCAGTCCCGCCCCCATGATGTAGGAGGTCGGGGCCAGCATCTCCTGCATGCCGGGGCCGCCGCGCGGGCCTTCATAGCGGATGACCACCACGTGGCCGGACTTGACCTTGCCGGCGAGGATGCCTTCGCACGCCTCTTCCTGCGAGTCAAAGCAGATGGCCGATCCCTCGAAGGTCAGCATGGCTGTGGAGACGCCCGCCTTCTTGACCACAGCACCCTGCTCGGCCAGGTTGCCGCGCAGAATCGTCAGGCCGCCGTCTTTTGAGTAGGCGTTCTCGAGCGTGCGGATGACCTGAGCGTCCTTGACCTCGGCGGCGGCGATGATCGCGCCGATGGTCTGGCCGCTGACGGTCGGGCAGGCGGTGTCGATCAGGCCCGGAATGTCGGCAATGCGTTTGAGGATCGCAGGGATGCCGCCGGCGGCGTCAACATCCTCCATGTGATAGGAGCAGGAGGGCGCGACCTTGCAGACGTTCGGGCAGCGTTGCGAAATGGCGTTGATGCGGTCGAGGTCATAGTCGACGCCTGCCTCATGGGCGATGGCGAGGGTGTGCAGCACGGTGTTAGAACTGCCGCCCATGGCCATGTCCAGCGCGAAGGCGTTATCGATCGACGCGCGCGTGATAAGATCGCGCGGGCGCGGCGATTCGGCCAGCGCCATCTCGACGACACGCTGCGCCGCGCGCTGCCAGAGGCCGCGGCGGGCCGGGTCGTCGGCCAGGACGGTGCCGTTGCCGGGCAGCGCCAGGCCGATCGCCTCGCAGAGGCAGTTCATCGAGTTGGCGGTGAACATGCCGGAACAGGAGCCGCAGCCGGGGCAGCTCGACTCTTCGACCCGCGTCAGTTGATCCTCGCTGATCGCGCCGTTCTTGTACTGGGCCACACCTTCGAAGACCGAGATCAGGTCCATCGGCCGTCCGTCGAGCCGGCCGGCGCGCATCGGCCCGCCGCTGACAAAAATCGTGGGGATGTTGGCGCGGATCGCGCCGAGGATCATGCCCGGGGTGATCTTGTCGCAGTTGGGGATGCAGATCATGGCGTCAAAGCAGTGCGCCTTGACCATGGACTCCACGCAGTCCGCGATCAGCTCACGGCTGGGCAGCGAGTACTTCATGCCGCTGTGCCCCATCGCGATGCCGTCGCAGATGCCGATGGTGTTGAATTCGAAGGGCACGCCGCCCGCCTCGAGGATGCACTGCTTGACCCACTCGGCGACCTTGTTGAGATGGCAGTGGCCCGGAATGATGTCCGTATAGGAGTTGCAGACGCCGATGAACGGTTTCTTGAAATCGTCGCGTTTGACGCCGGTGGCCATGAAGAGGCTGCGGTGGGGGGCGCGCTGGAATCCGGTCTTGACTTGGTCGCTGTTCATAAGAAATCCGGGAGTTAGAGGTGGATGTTGAAAGTTAGGAATTAGGAGTTGTGGAGAGCGGTTAAAACTTTGCGGCCGTGGCGCGGGAGAGGTAGGTGCCGGTCGCGGTGTCCACGATGATCGCTTCGCCGGCCTCCAGATACTCGGGCACCTGAACCACCAGGCCGGTCTGGCACTTGGCGGGTTTGGAGCGAGCCGTCACCGAGGCACCCTTCATCACCGGGTCGCAGGAGGCGATGGTCAGCACCACTTTTTGCGGGACTTCGATCGTGAGGATCTTGCCGTCGGAAATCAGCGCGAAGAGTCCCTCCATGTCTTCGACCAGATAATCGAGCTGCTCTTCGATCGCCGTTGCCGGGAGGGTGAATTGCGAAAAGTCCTCGGTGTCCATGAACGTGTGCAAGTCGGCCTCGCGGTACAGATACTGCACCGGACGGCGTTCGAAATCGATGTCGTCGAACGGCTCTTCGCCTTTGCAAGAGACGTCCTGCTTAGCTTTGGTGACCAGGTTGCGGAAGCGGAAATGGTAGATCGATGCCGCGCCGCGGGCACTAGGGGTTGTGACGCTCAGGCTTTCGAGCACATGCGGCAGTCCGCGGAGGCCGACAAGACTGCCTTTCTTCAGGTCGCACGCTTTTAACATAGTGGTGTTACTCCAGATAAAAACAAACAGTTTACTCGGCCGGGGTCGGTTTTGTCGAGTGCGAGAATGATTTTGGATAAAGCTGGCGGTAGATCTCGAGCGTGGCGCGCGCGGCCTCGGTCCACGAAAAACGCGCGGCGCGCGCCAGCCCCTTGTTGCTGTAAACGTCGTGCCAGTCGAGTGAGACGATGGCGGCATGGATGGCGCGGCGCCACTCCTGGCGGTCGGTCGGGTGCACCAGCTTCGCGGCGCCGCCCGTGAGCTCTTTGTGCAATCCGAGCGCGGAACAGATGACCGGCGTGCCACAGGCCATGGCCTCTAGAACAGGGAAGCCGAACCCTTCGACCAAACTCGGGAAGAGAAAGGCGTGGGCCGCGCTGTAGAGCGCCGGCAGGTCCGCCTCGGGGATCCTTCCCAGCCACAGCACGCGCTGCCCGAGTTCCAGTTCCTCGGCCTCCCGCCGCAGCGGGCTGCCGTCGCCGTCGAAGCCGGCCAGCGCCAGCGGCATCGAGGCGGTTGGGTCCATCAGCGCCAGGGCGTGCAGCAGGGTCGTCACGTTCTTGTGGGGTCGGTCGGAGCCGACATACAGCAGAAAGCGCTCGGGCAGGCCGTAGGCGCGCCGCACCGCCTCCACGGCCTCTTTCGGCTGCGGCCGGAAGGCAGGAGAGACGCCATGGCGGATCACCGAGCCGCGTCGCACGGCGCGGGCACCGAAAAAGCGCGCGCAGGTCTTCAGCGCGTCGTCCGAGACGCCGATCAACTTGCGGCAGTGCCGCAGTGCGCGTCGGCCGGCCAGACGCCAGAACAGGCGGGTCGCCAAAGAGCTGTATTGGGGGTGCGAGAGCGGGATGGTGTCATGCACCGTCAGAACCAGTTTGCCCGGCACGCGCAACGGGGTCAGGAGATAAGGAGCATGAATGACCTGCGGCCGGATCGCGCGGGCCAGCCGCAGCGTCTGCCAGTGGCTGCGGAAGGTGGTGAGGTCCGCTTCAACGCGGTGGATCGTCACGCCGGGATGGTCCAGGCACGGGATCTCCGTCTCCTCGGGCAGGATCACGTGAAGCCGTTCGTCCGGGCGCAGGTCCGGCAACAGGGCGGCCAGCAGCTCGCGGATGTAACGGTCGATGCCGGGAAAGTCGCGCGTCGCCGCGCGGGCGTCGAAGAGCAGTGTGTGGTCACTCGCCATCGTGGCGCACGGCCCTCCGTAAATCCGTTCGTGACGGGCAGACGCTCAATCGGTATGCTCTCATATGAAGTCTTGGCGTGGATCCGGGGAACCCCTTCCCCGAACAAAGAGACGTTCATTTTTACCATAAACGGGGCGCTGTTCCAAGTGTTCAGAAAAGCGATGAACCCTCACCGCACAAACCGCGTGATCCTGTTGACCGGCGACGGCAAGGGCAAAACCTCCTCGGCGCTTGGCATGGCGCTGCGCGCCGCGGGCCACGGCCTGCGCGTCAGCGTGGTGCAGTTCATCAAACAGCGCACGGATACCGGCGAGGCGCGGGCGCTGCGCCTGCTGCCCGGCGTAGAGCATCGGGTCTGCGGCCAAGGATTCGTACGGGAGCGTGCGGGGGCGGCCTTTGAGGCGCACGCGCAGGCCGCACGCGATGGGCTGGCGCTGGCTGCCGAACGGCTGCGCGATCCGGCCTGCGGCATGGTGGTGCTCGACGAGGTGTGCGGCGCGGTGTCGCTCGGGCTGCTGGATGCGCGGGCGGTCGCCGAGGCGCTCGCGGCGGCCGCGCCCGGGACGATCGCGGTGTTGACCGGACGCGACGCCCCGCCGGAGTTGGCGGCGTTGGCCGACACCGTCAGCGTCGTGACCTGCGTGAAACACGCGTATGAACAGGGCCGGCCCGCCCAGCGCGGCGTGGAGTGGTGACGAAGAGAGTGAATAAC
>JAQUEX010000023.1:15944-22811 GCA_028684935.1 Kiritimatiellia bacterium
CTAAATCCTCCTTCGGGCGCGCTTATTCTTCGATCAGTGTGAGGGTGATCTCGCGCGACTTGCCCGCACGTGAGACTGTGAGTGTTACGCGGTCGCCGGGCTGGCGCGGGTCCAGCATCGCCTGCACATCCTCGATCGTCGTGACGGCCCGTCCGTCCACCGCCACGATGATGTCGCCGAAAACCAGCTCGCCGAAACGGTTGAGGCCGATGCCTGTGAGGCCGGCGCGTGCGGCGGGGGTTTGCTCAAACACCGCGTAGACCGCAACGCCGTCCAGGCCTGCGCGCTCGGAGACGTGGTCGGGCAGGAGCTGCACGCCGAGGCCCGCCCGCGTAACACGCCCCTTTTCGATCAGTTGCGGCACCACGCGCGAGACGGTGTCGGATGGCACCGCGAAGCCGATCCCGGCGTAGGCGCCGCTCGGGCTCAGGATCGCGGTGTTGACGCCGATCAACCGGCCGCAGCAGGCGAGCAGCGGGCCGCCCGAGTTGCCGGGATTGATCGCGGTGTCGGTCTGGATCACATCGTGGATTTTACGGTCGGTCATTGAGGTGATGGTGCGCCCCAGCGCGCTGACGATGCCGGACGAGAGGGTGGTGTCGAGGCCGAAAGGATTGCCGATGGCGTAGACCTGCTGGCCGACCTCGAGGTCACGCGACGCCGCCACCTCCACCGGCACGAGCCGTTCGGGCGGCGCGTCGATCTTGAGTACGGCCAGGTCATAGTCCGGCGCGATCCCCACCAGCTTCGCGTCGTACTGTGTGCCGTCCGGGAAAGTGACGGTCAGCGTGCTGGCCTGGTGCACCACATGGTAGTTGCTGACGATGTGGCCCTTCTTGTCCCACACGAAACCGGAACCGGCCCCCTGCGGCACCTCGTAAATCTGGAAATCGAAGAAGAGTCCGCGCCGCACCAGCGCGTTGTTCGCGACCGCGACCACCGAGGGCGAGACGCGTTTGTAGACAAGGGTGGCCTCGGTCTCGCGGGCGGTCCGGACGGGCGGTTCGGAGCGCGCGTCGGCCGCCTGCATCCGGGCGGCAGTGGCCGGGGGTGCCTGTTGCGCGACGCGCGCGTGCCGTGCCTCCCGGAGTTGAAACACCAGAAACAGGACCATGGCGATCAACGCCAGCGTAAGAAAAGGTGAACGTGCCGTGTTCATGCCACCAGCATAGCGAATCGGAACGGCCGCTTCCCAGCGCAAAATGTGACCCCTGCTTGCAGTCGGCACAAAAGAGATTGGGGCTGAGCGCGGCAACGTGTATACTTTCAACCTTTATTTCAAGCGAGGAGAGCGATGTGAATTGGCCGCTGTTCGGTAGTACCTTTGCGCTGATATTCTTGGCGGAGCTGGGCGACAAGACCCAACTGGCGGTGATGAGCCAGTCGGCCGCGTCGTCGTCGAAATGGACGATCTTCGCCGCCGGGGCGCTGGCGTTGGCGGCTTCGACGGCGATCGGCGTGATGGCTGGCGACGTGATGCGGCGGTTCGTCCCGGACGAAAGATATATCAAGTGCGCGGGCGGGGTGCTGTTCCTGATTTTCGGCGGCCTGATGTTGCGGGAAGTCTTCTGCCCGCGCGGGCAGGCGATCGCCGCGCCGGCGCGCGAGATCTCTGCGATCACCGACTGGGTGGGGCGCTTTGTCATCCAGCAGGCGGCGGTCTTTGAGCGGGCGGCGTTCGAAGATTACGAGGCGCTGGCGGCGCGCGCGCTTGATCCGGATGAGAAGACCGTCTTTGAGCGGCTGGCGTTGGAGGAGCGCTGGCATCATGAGGCGATGCTGAGCGCGCTGGCGGCCGGTGCGGAACGCGACCTGCCGATCACGCAGGAGATGGCCGGCACGCTGCCTCCCGTGGCGGATCTGATGCATGACGCGGCGAAAGCCTCCAAAGAAGTCGAGCACGCGATCGAGCATGAGCGCGCGATGGCGCGGTTCTACCGGACGTTCGCGGAGAAGAGTACGATCCCGCGCCTGCGTGAAACGTTCGCGGCGCTGGCGGTGGCCGAGGAGAACCATGCGCAACGTCTGTTGGCGCTGAGGAAGTGATGAAAGAATGGATCGACATCAGGAAAGACGACCGGCACGTGGCGCGCGAGCGTGAGAAGGCGCGCGCGCTGCGTAAGAGCGCGTGGTGGCTGCAGCAGCTCCAGAAAGGCGTGTGCCACTACTGCGGTCGCCAGGTCGGCGCGGCCGCGCTGACGCTCGATCACGTGGTGCCGGTCGCGCGCGGCGGCACCAGCACCAAGGGCAATGTCGTGCCGGCTTGCAAGGCCTGCAACTCGGAGAAGAAATACCTGACGCCGGCGGAACGGATCCTGGCGGAATTGGAACACGGTGCCGCCCAGAGCGGGGAGACGCAACCGTGAGCGCGCGGAAACGGCTGGTGGTGGTCGAGCCGCACGGCTTCTGTTCCGGCGTCGCGCGCGCGGTGCAGACGGCCGAGGCGCTGCTGGCGCGCTTCCCCGGCGAGACGGTCTATGGCCTCAACCAGATTGTGCACAATCAGCAGGTGGTCGCACGGCTGACCGGTCTGGGCATGCGGTTTGTCAAATCGGTCGATGAGGTGCCCGAGGGGGCGCGGTTGCTCTTTTCGGCGCATGGCGTGGCACCGGCCGTGGTGGCGCGCGCGGCGGCGAGGCACCTGCGCGCGATCGACGCGACGTGCCCGTTTGTGTCCAAGGTTCACGCTGAGGTGCGGCGTTTTGCGGCACAAGGGGCCTGCGTGGTCTGCATCGGCCATCGCCGGCATGAAGAGGTGATCGGCGTGGCCGGCGAAGCGTCCGAGCAGGTGCGGATCGTCGAGAGCGCGGCCGAGGCCGAAGCACTGGCGGTGCCGCCGGACGTGCCCGTGGCGGTGGTGACGCAGACCACGCTGGGCGGCGAACAGGTGGACGCGGTCATGGCGGTGCTGCGCCGGCGCTTCCCCGCGCTGCGCGTGCCGGCCGCGACGGATGTCTGCTACGCCACGCGCAACCGCCAGCAGGCGGTGAAGGCGCTGGCTGAACGTTGTGCGCGCGTGCTGGTGTTGGGCTCCGCCAACAGTTCGAACAGCCAGCGGCTGGTCGAAACGGCCCGCGCCGCCGGTGCCGAGGCCGAGCTGGTCAGCACGCTGGAGCAACTTGACGGGCTTGGCCTCAAGGCGGCGTGCGAGGTAGGGCTGACCAGCGGGGCCTCCACGCCCGAATCTTTTCTCGATGCCGTTGTGGCTCGGCTACGCGAGCGCGACGGCTTCCCTGCGCCCGAAATGCTGGCCGCGGTTGAGGAGGATTCGCTGGTCTTCAGGTTGCCCGCGCTGGATGCCGACTGTTGACGTTTGCAGGGGCGTAAAGTTTTTTACCCTCTTCATTGCGACCATTGAATGGTCGCAATCATTCGCATCACGTGCAGCGGCGCTCGTGCGACGGCGGGATCTTGAGGATGCCGCGGTATTTGGCGATGGTGCGGCGCGCGACGGTGATGCCCTGCGCGGCCAGTTTCTCTTCGATCGCCTGGTCGGAAAGCGGCGCTGTCGGCTCCTCGGCCTGCACCAGACGCAGGATCTGGTCCTGCACGGACTTGTTGGACACCGAGACGCCGTCCTTGCCCTTCAGGCCGGGCGTGAAGAAGTATTTCATCTCAAACAGGCCGACCGGCGTGCGCATGTATTTGTTGGCGACGGTACGGCTGACCGTGGTCTCGTGCACGCCGACTTTTTTGGCGACTTCGGCCATGGTCATGGGGTGGAGAGCCTCGATCCCCTTGAGCAGGAAGTCGGTCTGGGCGTCGACAATCTCCTGAGCGATCTTGCGGATGGTTTCCTGACGCTGGTAGATGCTGCGGATCAGAAACGCGCCGGCCCTGATCCGTTCGCGGATGTAAGACTTGGTCTCGGCCGAAACGCTCTTGTCCTCCAGCAGCTTGCGGTAATGCGTGCTGATGCGGATGTGGGGCAGTTGACCGTTGTCCACTTGGGCCACGAAGCGTCCTTTTTCCATGGCCACAAAGACTTCCGGCTCGACATACTCCGTTTCCGCGCTTTCAAAGGAGCGCCCGGGGCGGGGATTGAGGCTGCGCACCAGCGCGATCACGTGCGCCAGCTCGTCGCGGTTCAGAGCGAGAGCCTTGCAGAGGAACTTATCGTCGTGTGCGCCCAGCTTCTCCAGATACTTGTCGATCAGCAGCCGCGCCTCATCCTCCCACGGCGAATCTTCCACCAATTCAAGCTGCTGCAGAAGGCACTCGCGCAGCGTCCGCGCGCCGACGCCGGGCGGGTCGAACGACTGGATCACCTTGAGCACCCCAACGACCTCGCGTTCGCTGCGGCCGGTGATCATCATGATGTCCGGGAGGCTGCCGGTGAAGTACCCGTCATCGTTGACGTTGCCGATCAGCGTCACGGCCAACTCGCGGTCTTCGGGCGTCATGTCGGTCAGGGTGAGCTGCTCCATCAAGTGGTCTTGCAGCGAGATCTTCTGGCGTACGGAGTCGAAGAGGTACTGCCGTTTTTCTTCGGCGTCCTCAGACGACGGCGCGTTCTCCATGCCTTGCAAGAAGTAGTCGCGCCACTCGTCGTCCTGCTGCAGGATCGCGTCAACATCGGGGTTGAAGTCGAGTCCCTCATCGGTGACATGTTCCTGAGGGGCCTCGGGCTGGGCCTCCGACAGCAAGGTCTCGGCCGGGTCTTTGACGTCGTCGATCGTCGGGTTGACCGCCATCTCTTTGAGGATCGCGGCACGCAACTCCATCACCGGCATCTGGAGCATCTCCAGCGACTGGCGCAATTGCGGCGCGAGCGTCATCACCTGACGCTGCTGCTGACTGAGACTGAGATAGGGTCCTGCCATGAAAACCGTTCAGGAGGATGCTTTCGCTCTGCAAGCAAGCATCATCCGTACCACTTTTTGAAAGTGTCGGTATCATAATGGAATGGACGTGCCGGGGCAAGCCTTCGCTCGCAATCGGCTCACCGCAGGTAGAAGAGCGAGCCGGCGGGCCAGGGCAGCGTCCACGACTGCGTGTCGAGCCTGTGGAAGTCGAACTGCAGCCACCCGTTGGTGCTGTTAAACATCAGATTGATGTCATTCTCGCCGGCGCGCAGGTCGCCGGGCGCGAACGGCAAGTTGAGCAGCGTGTTGTCGGGCAGGCCCGTGGTGGATTGGTAGAGGATGCGCCCGTTCACGCCGATGCTGAAGGGGAAGGGAGGGGTCGGCTGGGTGCCGGCATTACACCCCTGCTGAACAATGCGCGTGGAGTAGGAGAAGGTGACGTTCTGAATCATCTCGGGCGACAACACAAAGTGGAGCACGGTGTTGGAGTCCGACCCTTGCACGACCGCGCGCTCCAGATGCTTCCAGTCCGGATCAGTGATGTAGAAGTGGTCGCCGGCCTGGCTTTCCACAATGAAATCCGTGGCACTGTTGTTGTCGATCCCCACTTGCCACGCGCCGCCCAGTTCCATCCAGTCGAGGGCGATCCAGGCGGCGGGGCCGCCCGCGTAGCTCAGCGTGAAGGTGTTGGTACCGCTTGCGAGTTGGCTCTTGGGAATCGGCCAGAAGAAATCCTGGTTCGCTCCGATCCGGACAGGCGGGTTGGTCGCGGCGTTGACGACGAAGCGCAACTGGACCTTCTGTCCCGCTGCGGCCGTGTCGAGCGTTCTGATGTGGAAGACCGTGTTGAGATTCGCCTGCGCGGCCGTGAGCGGGACCTTTAACGTCAAGTCGGGATGCATCACGCCGAGCGCGCGCGGCACGGTGTGCCACGGATCGCCCGGGGCGAACACGGGGTCGGCCTCGGATTCAATACGCAGATCCGTCGCCGAGCCGTTGTGCAGGCCGATCTGCACCAGGGGTTGCGGATAGCAGAAGGCCTCGAGCACCTCCGCGTAGGTGAGCGCCCGGTCCCAGACCGCGAGATGGTTGACGAGGCCCTTGAAACTTTTGCCGGAATTGGAGTTGGTCGGACTGCTGTAGCCGTCCTGGAAAGACTCCGACCCGATCACCGTGCCCGAGCCGCCCACCAGATTGGTGACGACGGTGGTCGTGAATTTCTGGTACTGGAGCGTGCCGCCTTCGGGCCAGAGGAAGAGTTCAACCGTGTCCGGGCCTTCGGTGCCGTTGTCGGTGATCACGGCGGCGGCGTCGTACCACTTGCCGGTGATGATGTTCGAGGAGGAGCCCAGGTAAAATGCCGTTTGTCCCACGTACATGCCCAGACGGTTGAGGCCGCCGTCGTAACGCACACCGAACATCCAGCCGCGCCGGTTGCCCCAGTCGAGCGAATTGTTGTAGATCCAACCGGGGTAGCCGCTGCTAAACGTAATTCCGTCCCAGCGGAAACGGGTCACGATTGCGGACGAGTCGTTCAGACGGAAATTATCGATCTTGACGGCGTCGGGCCAGACCTGCCCCAGCGCGTTGGTCTCCTGCTGGAAACGCAGGCTGAGGCCGCCGTAACGTCGGCCGCCGGCGGGACAGACGACCGGGGCATTGGTCCAGAGCGGGCCGCCGAGCACGCCGCGTACGCCGGAGGCATGCCGGCCGCTTGCACCCTTCACCGCCGCCGTGCCCCAGTCCCGCTGGTCGCGGATTTCATCCGCTGCAGCGACATTCACGGCCTGAGGGTCGTGGTTCGGATCGTAGTCGAAATGCCACCAGGCGGCGGCATCGTCATAGACGCCAGCCAGCGAAGCGCCCGGGGATAACACCCCGAGTAGGGCCGCGCAAAGAACAACCGTCCCGACCATACACGCCTTCATTCGCTTCATAGGTTCGCTCCTTGGTTATACGGCATACGTCAAGATTTCAATTTACGAGTATGATAACGAAGACAACGCCCTTTCCAAAAGCAAAAAATCTGGCCAGCAGATCAAAGGGCGCATGGCAGTTCCGT
>JAQUEX010000023.1:22911-26137 GCA_028684935.1 Kiritimatiellia bacterium
ATCGAGTGATTTGACCATGAGTGGCAGGGATGCGCGGATGACATGCGTTTCTGGTGAAAAGAGGGGGCGGCGAGTCAGGAGCGCGGGCTCATTTTGGAGCGCGGCGGCTTGCCGCCGCTTTGGAAAGCGGGAGCAAGCTCCCGCACTCCACAAACCGGCAGCAGCCCGTCGTCCGTCTCCCCGCCTCCGCTCTCGCCCGACTGTGCTTCGCAGCAAACACGCGCTCGGCTCGCGTGCCCCTGCCCCTGGCCGATTACGGGCCTCGACGTTGATTCCCTGCCGGTGAGCGAGATTGAACGTCCCGGCGAAATCGTGTACAGTCCTGTGCTATGCTTAACAGCTTGAGGCTCGTGCAAAACCCCTGTGGAGAAGGAGATTCGGTTATGGTGCGGTATGCGACGGCGGTATGCGTGATGGCGGCGATGGCGTGCAGTGGCGCGGACGGACTCCCCTCTGTCCGGTGGCGCGGCTTCAATCTGCTCGGGATGTTCCAGAACCATGGGCAGCCCGCGCACTTCGAAGAGGAGGATTTCAAGCTCATCAGCGAGCTGGGCTTCAACTTTGTGCGCATCCCGATGGATTACCGGTTCTGGATTAAGGACAAGGATTGGACCGCCATCGACGATGCCCGACTGGTGCCGGTGGATCAGGCGGTGGCGTACGGCAAAAAATACGCGCTGCACGTGCAGCTCTGTTTCCACCGCGCGCCGGGCTACACCGTGGCCAAGCCGCCGGAACCCCGCGATCTGTTCACCGATCCGGAGGCGTTGCGGGTCTGTTGCCAGCACTGGTCGCATTTTGCGCGTCGCTACAAGGGCATTCCCTCCGACGCGTTGAGCTTCAACCTGTTCAACGAGCCGGGCGAGGTCTCCGCAGAAGCGTATGAACGCGTCGCCGCCGCGCTGGTCGCCGCGATCCGCGACGTGGACCCCGCGCGGTTTATTGTGGCGGACGGCCTGCGCTGGGGCGGACGCCCGGCGCAGGGGCTCTTCAGGCTCGGCATCGGGCAGGCCATGCGCGGGTACGCGCCGATGTCGATCTCGCACTATATGGCGAGCTGGGTCGGCACGCCCTCGGACGATCCGGTCTGGCCGCCGCCGCAGGCGGTGAGCCCGCTCTACGGACCGGCCAAGGCTCCGCTGGACGCGCCGCTGGTCATCGAGCAGGTGCCGGCGGGCACGCTGGCCGTGCGGCCGGGCGTGGTGTCGGGCAAGGTGCGGCTCCGCGTCGAGGCAGACGGCACGCGCCTGCTCGACCAGGTTCTGGAACCGCGTCAGGGCTCGCCCGACTGGACCAACGTGGCTTACAAGAGCGAGTGGAAGATCAGTCAGGGGCGCTGCTTGAGTACCTTCGACGTGAAGCTGCCGACTGACGTGCGCCGGTTGCGGATTAGCCTGCCGGAGGGCGACTGGGCACAGCTTTCGACGCTCACGCTAACCGGCCGCGACGGCCAGACTGCCACCATGCCCTTCGAGCAGAGCTGGGGTCGCACAAACGGGCTGTTCCGGTTCGCGGGGTTCGGTCCGGGCCAAGGATTCCACGCCGGGCAGGGGGCGCCGGACGGCCGCGCCTATCTCCAGAAAACGCTGATGGATGCGTGGCAGCCCGCGTTTGACGCCGGCATCTTCACGATGGTCGGCGAGTTCGGCGCCTACAACCGCACGCCGCACGCGCTGGTGCTGGCCTGGATGGAGGACAACCTGCGCCTCTGGAAAGAGCGGAACCTAGGTTGGGCGCTCTGGAACTTTCGCGGCTCGTTTGGCGTGCTCGACAGCGGCCGCAAGGATGTGGCCTACGAATCGTTCCACGGCCATCAGCTCGACCGCAAGATGCTCGACCTGCTGCTGAAGTATTGATGCCCTAAAAACAATCGCCCCGCGCCGGATACCGGGCGGGGCGACGCGTCGGATGAATCCGCTTATTTGAGGTCCTTGATCCGTATGTTGCGGTACTGGATCTTCATCGGCGGACCGGCGTGCATCTGCAGGGTGATGAAACCTCGCTTCGGCATCATCTCGGGCCGGTGATCGGTCAGCTCGCAGGTCTTCATGCCATTGACGAAGAGCGTCATGGTCGGGCCTTTGGCGATGATGGTGTACTCGTTCCAATCATCCTTTTTGAAGACTTTGTCGCCCAACTCCTTGGCATCAGCAAAGCGATCGACGCTCTTCTTGCCGTCGGCCGCGATCGTGACCTTGGCCCCGCGCTCGCCGACCAGATGCTGTTTGGGATGGTAGAGGAATCCGACGTAGTTGCCGCCGCCGTTCATGTCGGCCTGATAGCCGCTGTCGCCGAACTCCTGATCAAGCGCGCGGAGCTGGATGCCGGAATTGGCCGACGGGCTGAGCTTGAACTCGGCGCGCAGCTCAAAGTCGGCGGGCTGGCTGCCGGTAAAGATCAGTTGGCTGTTCTTCTTGCACGGCTTCTCCTCGGAACTCTGCGCTTGCAGGATGCCGTCCTTGACCTCCCACCAGCCGCCGCCGCCCTTCCAGTTTTTCAGGCTGACGCCGTCGAACATCGGCGTGAACCCTTTTTCGGCCATGAGCCCCTGTGTTGCTTTGATGGAGGCGGCGAGCAGCGCCTTGTCTTCATCGCGCAACGCCCAGGCCTGCGCCTGTTCCAAGCGCGCGAGCTGCGTCTTGAACGGGATCGTGAAGCTCTGTTCGAGCTGGCGCACGAAGCCGCGCAGCGACAGGATCTTCAGGCGGTCGCTCGGCGCGTTCTGAGCAAAGCTTGCGGCGTCTTCAAGGGCGTCAGGCGTCTTCCATTCGGCCAGAGCGCGGATGGCGGCTTCACGCAGGGCAGCGTCCGCAGTCTGCCGGGAAGCGGTGCGCGCTACGGCGAGTCCCTGATCGTTGCCGAGGGAGGTCAGCACCTTGAAGAGCGCGAGCTTCTCGTCGCCCGCGGCGCGGTCATACGCCGCCTGGATCGGGGTCATGGCGACCGGCAGCAGAGTGACGCCGCTCAGGTGGACCGAATCGTTCTCGCGCACCTGCACGCTCTTCTCCGCGCCGTCGAAGGTGTAGACCATGCGCAGCACCTTGGGCTTGCCCGGAGCGGGATCTTCGCTGAAGCCGTCCCATTTGCAGAGGCGGCCCGAAGCCTGGATGGTGATGGAGCCCACGTCCACCAGCTTCTGGACGTTGGCGGTGACATCTTTGACCAGATCGTTCTCGAAACTGCCGTAACCGGCGTTGTGGATCACGGTCTTGCCGGCGCGGGGCCG
>JAQUEX010000024.1:0-4285 GCA_028684935.1 Kiritimatiellia bacterium
CTTGTCGAGCCAGGTGTTGCGTATGGCGAGGATGCCGTCCACGGCCACCATGCAGGCGTTCAGCAGATACAGCCACACCACGCCGTCCGGCCGCTCCTGCCACCACAGTTTGTGGATCAGGCCGGACAGGTACCCGACAAACACGATCAGCAGGAAGAAGCGGCTCTTGCCTTTGTTCGTCCGCGACCGCCAGGACTTCAGGATGGAGACCGGCCAGGCCATGCCGAAACAGACCAGCATGACCGCCTCGAAAACAGGGAAGTTCATCGTTGTGTGATTTGGTGTTGAATTGCGGGGCATGATCGCAGAAAATGTGCCGGCATGCAACCCGCGTTCGACCTTTCTCTCGCCTCGTCCGGCCCGTTGGCCGGCTCGTGTCTGTTATCCGGTGACAAATCGCTCTCGCACCGCGCCGCGCTTTTTGCCGCGCTCGCGGAGGGGGAGAGCGTCATCGACCGGTTTCTGGTGTCGGGGGTCACGCACGCCATGCTGGGTGCGCTCGCCGCGCTCGGTGTCGCGTGGCGGCTCGACGGCGCGCGGCTGACCGTCCAGGGACGAGGTCTGCGCGGGTTCGTGACGCCTGCCGCGCCGCTCGACTGCGGCAACTCGGCCACCACGATCCGCCTGCTCGCCGGCGCGCTCGCCGCCGCCGGTACGCCCTGCACGCTGGACGGTTCCGCCGGCCTGCGTCGGCGGCCGATGGGCCGCGTCACGGAGCCGCTGCTGCGCATGGGCGTGCCGGTTGGCACGACCGACGGCTGCGCGCCGCTGACGCTGTCCGGGCGCGCGGTGTCGTGCCCGCTGACGGCCATCGACTATACGCTGCCGGTCGCCAGCGCGCAGGTCAAGTCGTGCCTGATCCTTGCGGCGCTCGCCGCCGACGGCGTGACCACGCTGCGCGAGCCGGGGCCGTCGCGCGACCACACGGAGCGCATGCTGGCCGCGATGGGTGCCTCGATCCGCTCGGCGGGCAACACCGTCGCGGTGTCGCCTCTGGCGAGGCCGCTGGCGCCGCTGCGCATGACGCTGCCGGGTGACATCTCCTCGGCGGCCTTCCTGCTGGTCGCCGCCGCTCTGGTCCCCGGATCTGAGGTGACGGTCCGCGATGTCGGCGTGAATCCCACGCGCACCGGCATCCTTGACGTGCTGAGCGCGATGGGCGCGCGCGTGACGGTCGAGAACCCGCGCGTGATCGCCGGCGAGCCGGTGGGCGACATCCGGCTGGCCGCCGCGCCGCTCCAGGCGGTGCGCGTGGCCGGCGACACGGTGGTCCGGATGATCGATGAGTTTCCGGTTTTCGCGGTGGCGGCCTGCTTCGCGTCCGGCGTCACCGAGGTGTGCGACGCGGAGGAGTTGCGCTACAAGGAGACCGACCGCATCTCGGTGCTGTGCGGCGAACTGAAAGCGCTGGGCGTGCGGCTCACCGAACGGCGCGACGGCTTTACGATCGAGGGCGGCACGCTGGCCGGCGGTGAGGCCGACGCGCGCGGCGACCATCGGCTGGCGATGTCGCTGGCGCTGGCCGGGCTGGCCGCGCCGTCGCCGGTGACGGTCCATCATGCCGAAATTCTCCGGGAGTCCTTTCCGGATTTCGTGGAGCAACTCACGCGGCTCGGCGCGACCGGGACCGTCAAGGAGAGGTCATGAGAAAATATGGGCGGATGGCGGGCTTGATCGGATGCCTCTGCGCGTCTGCCGGCTTCGGCGCGACGTGGCAGGACGAGGCGCGCGACGCAGTGTTGCGGAATGTGCGCGCCATTGACTCAGGGGGGGCACCGGGTGTCGTGTTGTGCACGGGGTCGAACGCCTTCCCGCTGGTGGGCGCGGCGTGCGGCCAGGCGGTGCAGCCCGTGGCCGCCGCCAGCCGGTACGGGCAGGGACGCGTCGTCGCGGTGGGGCATCCCTCCTTTTACACGGAAGGGGTCGCCAAGGCCGACACCGCCGTCTTTATCCGCAATGCTGTGCGCTGGCTTGGCGCGGG
This sequence comes from Kiritimatiellia bacterium, assembly GCA_028684935.1. Classification (GTDB taxonomy): domain Bacteria; phylum Verrucomicrobiota; class Kiritimatiellia; order RFP12; family UBA1067; genus DUPH01. The sequence goes on from JAQUEX010000024.1 coordinate 1,982, forward strand.
ACAGACCGACGTGGCGGTCTACCGCGACAAGGCGGTGGCCCGCGCGCTGGCCGGCATCGAGGGCGTGAGCGCGCGCGAGATTCCCTCGCTGGACGCGCTGACCGCCCGCGATGTCCTCGCGGTCTACCCCGACCGTTTGAAGGTCGAAGAGGTCGAGCGCGTCCGCGCCTTTGTCACCGGCGGCGGCGGGCTGCTGGCGGCGGGGATCGGCTGGGGCTGGCAGCAGGTGAGCGGCGGAAAGTCCCTGGCAACAGAAAACCTGTTCAACCGTCTGCTCGGCCCGGCCGGCCTGCTCATCAATGCCGACCTGGCCACGCGCACGGCCCCGGAGGGCTACCGTACCGATCATGCGATCCCGGCTGCTGTGAACGCGGCGGAGGCGGTGCGGCTGGCCGTTGCGGGCGGCGTGGCCGACCGTGCGGTGCTGCGACAGATCAACCATACGCTCTGCGCGGCCCGCGCGGTGCTGCCGCCGCAGCCGTGCGCGCTGTCCGACGCGTTGAAGAGGCTGGCGGATTCGCCGGAGGCCTCCAAGCTGCCGTCGCCTGATGCGCCGCTCAAAGCGGGCGACATCGCGGCGCGCCTGGCGCTGATTGGGTATCAGCAGGCGTGGCTCGCCAAGCCGCTCGACCTGTGGCCTGCGCATCCTGCGGCCGCGGTCTATCCGGGCCTGCCGCCGCGCGATGCGCCGCGCGGGAAGCGCGTGGTGGCGGTGAATCTCGACGTGCCTCGCTGGCGCAGCACGGGGCTTTACGCGGCGGCGGGGGAGGCGGTCACCGTCGACCTGCCGGCCGGTGCCGAGACGCTGGGCCTCAAACTGCGGATCGGCACCACGACCTGCGACAACACGCGCCACGACGAGTGGCGCCGCGCGCCGAAAGTGGACGTGACCGTGCCGCTGAATGCGTCGCGCGTGCGCGTTGCGTCGCCCTTCGGCGGTCTGGTCTATGTGGTTGTCCCGGACAAGGTGGAGGCGGCGGAGCGCACCGTGCGCATAACCCTTCAGAACGTCTGCCAGGCGGTCTGGTTTAAAAAGGGGCGCGACACCGCGGCGGCCTGGCGCGCGTCGATTCGCGCCTTGCCGTCACCTTGGGCCGAGATCGAGAGCGACAAGGTCATCTTAACGGTGCCGGCCGACACGGTGCGCGCGCTGGACGATCCGCTGGCCCTGCTCGACTTCTGGGAACGCATCGCGGATCAGGACGCGCGGCTGACCGGGCTGCCTGCCGAACGCCGCTCGCCCGAGCGCTTCTGCGCCGACGTCCAGTTGTGCGCCGGTTGGATGCATGCCGGCTACCCTATCATGATCCCGACAGTCACGGCGCCTGAGCTGGTCAATCTGGCCAAACTGCGCGAGAAGGGCGACTGGGGCTTTTTTCACGAGCTGGGTCACAACCATCAGAACGGCGACTGGACCTTCCAGGGCACCGGCGAGGTCACGGTCAACTTCTTCACGCTCTACAATCTGGAGCATGCCTGCGGCATTCCGCCGCGCAAGACGCGCATGGGGGAGGCGGGGATACAGAAAGCCGTGCGCAAATGGGTGGCGGAGGGCAAGTCGCACGAGGCGTGGTGCCGCGATCCGTTTCTGGCGCTGGAAGTCTTCGTGAGGCTGCAGCAGGCGTACGGGTGGCAGGCGTTCGAACGGCTTTTCGCCGAGTACCGCACGCTCGACCCCGCGCAGCGCCCGAAGCACGACGCCGACAAGCGCGACCAGTGGGCGGTTCGCCTGTCGCGCATCACCGGGCACAACATCGCGTCGGTGTTCGACGCGTGGCAGATTCCCTTGACCGAGGCGGCCCGCGCCGCCTGCGCCGCCTTTCCCGTGCCCACCGATCTGCGCCTGTTCGCGGACGTGCGCGAGTAGCGCATCCCCGTTTCACTGACCGTTGAGGTTTCAGGTTCGGTGGCCGCTGACGTTGACCGTGAGGCTGTACACGTTCACAGCGGAGCGGTACCCGTTCACGTTCACGGGAAGGCGGTGAGGCTGTCGTGTACGTGTACGCGAACGTGGACGGGAACGAGGGGGCCTTGGGGCAACAAAGAAGCAGTCGTCGGAAAACGGTGGGCCGGCCTTGCTAAGGCGACGTTCCGAGTGTTACAGTGCACATGATCATTGCGATGGGCATACCGGGACAGCCCGTTTTTTGAGGTGTAGCAGTGAGTTGGGGCCATCGAAATCGGGAGCGGGATCGGGATCGAGAAATGGAGGGTGAAGCCAATGGGCCTCGGACACGAGAAGCTTGACGTCTACCGCCTCGCGATCGGATACGTCGCCTGGGTCTACGAGAAAACCGACGGCCT
>JAQUEX010000024.1:4385-26090 GCA_028684935.1 Kiritimatiellia bacterium
AAATCGGGAGCGGGATCGGGATCGAGAAATGGAGGGTGAAGCCAATGGGCCTCGGACACGAGAAGCTTGACGTCTACCGCCTCGCGATCGGATACGTCGCCTGGGTCTACGAGAAAACCGACGGCCTACGACGGGAACCCAATCGATCCCGATCCCGATAGTGATTTGGAGGGAGAGAAGACTTTCGGCATGGGCTTGCAGAGGAACGAGTGAGTGACACGAGATCGGGCAGCCGAGACCGGCCCCTCGACAACATGGATGAAAAGAGAGAGACTATTCCCAACCCGGCACCCCTCCAAACCCCCATTCGCCTACGGCTCACGGGTTCGGTGGTCGCTAACGTTGGAAATGAGATGAAATGAAAAAGCTGTTGCTCGGCGTCGTGGTTGGCTTCATGCTCGCTGGTGCGCTTTCCGCCTCAGTGGTGATCTTAGTCAAGAACGAGAAGTACAAGCACGGTCACGGCGTCGGCTATCTTGATGGCCAGGCCGAAACGATTGCCTTCTTGCGGAAGCATTTCAAGGTGGACCACATCTCTCGAAGGACAACCGAGATGAAGGACGTGTTGTCCACCAAGGCGGGAAACGTGTTCGTCGTGGAGACCAACGGAGTTGTGACCATTGAGGTTGACTGATTTCCAACAACCGGCGGAACCGTACGTCGCTGACGCACCGCCGGTTCGCCGGAGCGTTCGTCACAAGAAATGAATAAGAAAAGAACATACATTGCCCTTGCCCTGTTTACCATTGCCCTGTTGGCATTGACAACGGGATCAACCTTCGGCGTTGGGGGTTGGCGATAAACGGGAGGGCGTTCATCCCGGCGGCGGTCTCGGCGAGACCGCCCTACCGGTTTCGCGTTCGGCGCACGGGTTCGGTGGCCGCTGACGTTGACCGTGAGGCCGTACACGTTCACAGCGAAGCGGTACCCGTTCACGTTCACGGGAAGGCGGTGAGGCTGTCGTGTACGTGTACGCGAACGTGAACGGGAACGAGGGGGGTGCGGAGGCGCGCGTGTTGGCGAAGCAGATCGAGGCAATCCCTCAAATTGTCCGAGCCAGCTTGGATTGACCCGCTGCCAGCCTTTCCCGCGGACGGGGCCGTCCGAGCCCCCAGTCTTGCGTATCTTTTTCACAAGAAACGCGTGATCGCGGACCGCCTCTGCGGCGGTCTCGGCGAGACCGCCCTACCTGTTTCGCGTTCGGCTCACGGGTTCGGTGGCCGCTGACGTTGACCGTGAGGCCGTACACGTTCACAGCGGAGCGGTACCCGTTCACGTTCACGTTCACGAGGATACGAATGGAATTCGAACCCAGAAAACGGGTGTCAATGTCCGTGAAAAGGTCTTCGTGTACGTGTACGTGAACGTGGACGGGAACGAGGGGGCCTTGCGGCTGCAAAGAAGCAGTCCGCGCGCAGCCGTGAACGCATGCTTGCGCGTGCGGAAACGGTTCGGTAAACTGAAACTCTTTTCTATCAGGAGAAACAGGCATGTCGAAGACGTACAAGATCGCGGTGATCCCGGGCGACGGGACAGGGCCGGAGGTGATCGGCGAGGGGTGCAAGGTGCTGGACGCGGCCGCAAAGCGGTTCGGGTTCAAGCTTGAGACGGTCTCTTATGATTTGGGCGGCACCCGCTATCTCAGGACGGGCGAGACGCTGACCGATGCGACGCTCGACGAGTTGCGCGGCTTCGACGCCATCTATCTCGGCGCGATCGGCCACACCGACATCAAGCCGGGCATCCTTGAAAAAGGCGTGCTGCTGAAATTGCGTTTCGAGCTGGACCAGTACATCAATCTGCGTCCGGTCAAACTCTATCCCGGCGTGGAGTGTCCGCTCAAGGGCAAAGGGCCTAAAGAGATCGATTATTGCGTGATCCGTGAAAACTCCGGCGGCCTGTACACCGGTATCGGCGGTCTCTCGCGCCAAGGCACCCGCGACGAGGTGGCGGTGCAGCAGATGATGTACACGTATGATCAGGTCGCGCGCTGTCTGCGCTACGCCTTCGACTATGCCCGCAAGTATGGCCGGAAGGCGCGCGGGATCGGTGAGCACAACACGTTGGCGCTGGTCGGCAAATCCAATGTCCTGACCTACATGTACGAACTGTGGAACCGCGTTTTTGCCGAGATCGGGGCCGAGTATCCCGACGTCAAGCGCGAATACTACCATGTCGACGCGACCTGCCTCTACATGGTGGCCTGCCCCGAGATGTTCGACGTGGTCGTGACCGAAAACATGTTCGGCGACATCATCACCGATCTCGCGGCGATCACGCAGGGCGGTCTCGGCGTGGCGGCCGGCGGCAACATCAATCCGCAGGGGGTCAGCATGTTCGAGCCGATCGGCGGCACCGCGCCGATGTGGACCGGCAAGAACGCGATCAATCCGATTGCCGCGATCGGTGCCGGCGCGATGATGCTGACCGCGCTGGGTGAGGAGGCGGCGGGCCTCGCCATCGAGGCGGCCATCGCGCAGACCACACCCGCGATGAAGAGCCAGATGGCCAACCAGATGGGCTTCACCACCACGCAGCTCGGCGACCGCATCGCGTCGCTGGTCGCAGGGTGACGCGGGTGCCGCGCCGGGCGGTTTTTCAGAGTAAAGGTGACTCATGCACGCGCTGCCGCTGCGACTGATACGCGAGATTCCGCCGCGCCTGCTGTGGCGGTTTCTGGTCGGCGCGGGGCTCGGCAACCTGCGCGCGATCAACCGGTTTGAGCGCCGGCGGCGTCAGGGCGTTTATTTTCCGCCGTTTATCTTCACGAGCGTCACCCAGCGCTGCAACCTCTCCTGCAAGGGGTGCTGGGCGACCGGCGTGCGGGAGCCGGTTGACATGAGCCCCGAGCTGCTGCACGCGATCGTCGCGGAGAGCCGCGCGCAGGGTTGCCGGTTTTTCGGCATTCTGGGCGGCGAGCCGCTGCTGCTGCCGTGGCTGCCTGATTTTTTCGATCGGCACCGCGACGCCTACTTCCAGCTCTTCACCAACGGGCAGTTGCTTGACGGGCAGGTGGCCTCGCGGCTGCGGCGCGCCGGCAACGTGTCGCCGCTCATCAGCGTGGAGGGCGGGGCCGATGCGTATGCCGACCGGCGCGGCGACAGCCGCGCCTATGGGCGTGCTTTGGAGGCGTTGGCGTGCTGCCGGGAGCAGGGGTTGGTGACGGGCGTCGCGACCAGCGTGTCGGCCTCCACCTATGCGGATGTGGTGTCGGAGCGCTTCATCGCCGATATGGCCGAGCGCGGCGCCCACTATCTCTGGTACTACATCTACCGGCCTTCCGGCCCGGTGCCGGGATTCGAGGAGGCGCTCAGCGATGAGCAAGTGCGCGCGCTGCGCCGCTTTCTGCTGGAGCAGCGCGCGCGCTGCAAAAGTCTGGCGATCATCGACGCCTACTGGGACCACGACGGCAATGCGCTCTGTCCGGCCGCCACCGGCATCAGCCACCACATCAACGCGCGGGGCGAGGTGGAGCCGTGTCCGCCGATCCAGTGTGCCGACTGTCGGGTGGAGCCCGGGCAGGTGACGGCACGCATCGCGGGGTCGCCGCTGCTTGCGGCCTTCCGTGCGGAGGTGCCGCGCCTCACGCGCGGCTGCGTGCTGATGGATCATCCGCGCGAGCTGGCCGAGCTGGCCGTGCGCTGCGGTGCGCGAGACAGCAGCGGCCGCGGGACGTTCTTCCGCGAGCTGGCGGATCGGCCGGCGCTGCGCTGCCACGATCACGGCGGCGAGCCACTGCCAGAGCGCGCCTGGGCTTACCGGTTTGCCAAGAAACATTGGTTTTTCGGTTTCGGCGCGTACGGCTGACGGCCGCGCGCCGCTTAAGCCAGGCAGAGCAGGGCCACGCCGGCCAAGATCGCGGCGAGCGCCGCGCCCTTGCGGCGCAGATTGCGTTCGCGGAAGATCAGCGCGCCGGCGGCAAACGAGAGCGCGACATTCGAACGCCGGATCAGGGACAGCACCGAGATGGCGACGCCCTCCTGGCTGAGCGCGCCGAAATAGAACCAGTCGGCGGCCATCAGCAGCACGCCCACAACGGGGATTGTCCAGCGCCATTCAAAGCGCGTGCGCTGCAGGCCGGCGGCGCGCTGCGCGCACAGGGCCGCGCCCAGCAGCAGGGTCAGATCGATGGCGAACCAAAGCTGCAGGGTGTTGCGTTCGAGTCCGCAGGTGCGCAGCAGATACTTGTCGTAGAGGGCGGAGCCTGCGCCCAGCAGGGTGCCGGCAAAGGCGCAGAAGATCCCGGTATGGCGCGTGAAGCGGATGCCCTCCGCCTGGCCCGCCGCGGAAAAGAGCCAGTAGCCCGCAAGGATGACCGCCATGCCGAGAGCCTGCAGCGGAGTTGGAATCTCGTGGAACAGGAGCATCGCGCCGCCCAGGGTCCAGAGCGGGGCCGAGGCGCGGATCGGCGCGGCGATCGAGAGCGGCAGCGCCCGCATCGCGTAGTAGACAAACACCCAGGAGGCCGAGACGATCCCCGCTTTTGCGGCCACCAGCCAGAAGCCCGTGCGCGAAATGACGAGGGCGTCCCGCAGGTGACCGGCGGCCGCCAGCGCCAGCGCAAAAGAGAACGCCCCGCACGCCGTGGCCAGAACGAGCACGGGCATGACGGCGTTGGCGTGGACACTGTGCTTTTTGGCCGTATCGTAAACCGCCAGCAACACGGCCGAGATCAGGATGAAGGGGATCCACATCTCAGGCGGATTCGAGGATCAGGTTGGCGTACTGGACCGTGTCGCCGGTTCGGATCAGCCCGACCGCGTGCGGGACACGTTTTTTAAAGGTCACGTGCGGCTCGTAATCGATATGAATGCCGTCGAGCGCCTGACGGAAGTGCGCCTGGGTCTCCTCGGTGTTGTTCTTGAGGAACTCCTCCGCCATGGCCACACGCCCGATCACGAAGTTGGGTCGGATGGCGAGCAGCACATCCAACACGCTGGGGATGTTGTCGATCAGCGAGATGTCGACCGTTTCGATCATGGGCCAGAAGGGGAAGCCGCGGTCGGCGATCACGAGGGTGTTGGTATGGCGCACGCGGCTGAGCAGGCTGTTCAGCGCGGGATTGAGAATGCCGGTTTTGAGCATACAGGGCGCTCCTTTTTTCAGTCTAGTATAGCGGAACCTCGGAATGAGGGAAAGCACGACGCTTCGGCATTGAATGCCGGGGATAAAGATGCGACAATCGCCCTGTGGTTTTCTTGAAAAAAAAGGTGAGCGGGGCCGCCGTGTGCGCTTTGGCGGCGTTCGCGTGGGTATGCGCGGGGCTGGCGCAGACGGCGGAGGGCCCGCGTCTGCCGCGCGGCGCGGTGCCGGCCGCGCCGGTCTATTCGCGCGACGGTACGGTGGTGGTCTACGCGCCGGGGCACAAGGCCGGTTACCGCATGCCAGTGCTGACCTTCGTGACGCAGTTCAGCGCCGAGTTGCAGCGGGTGTTGCGGCTCAAGCTGGGATCGCAGCTCGCGCCGCTGGAGGTCGCGATCGGCGGCCAGAGCGACGGCGACACGCGTGTGCTGACGGTGCGCCTGCGCGAAGCAGGCGGCAGTGTGGTGCGCGAGCGGATCGAGCTGCCTGATCCCGAGGCGGCGGATCTGCATCTGTTCCGGCGCGCGGTCTGCGTGGCGCTGTTGCGGGGCTGGATGGTGGAGGCCGGCGGAACCGAAGCCACCATGCAGGATGTGCCGGCGTGGCTGATCGACGGGCTGTTGCGCTACATCGACCGCGAGCGGCGCCAAGCGGACGTCGACCGCACGCTGCTGCTTTGGTCGCGGGCCTGCCTGCCGCCGGCCGCCGCGCTGCTGGAGGCGGACAGCCTGGCGGCGACGCGCGAGCCTGCGGTCGCTGCGGTGCTCGCGAGCTGGCTGATGGAGCGGCGCGAAGGAACCTCGCATCTCGAAGGGCTCCTGCGCGCGGCCGCGACCGGCACGCCGTGGTCGGTCGGCCAGGTCGTCCGGCTGCTGACCGGAGGCGACGATGCGGCAGCCTTCGATGCGCATGTGGACCGGCGTCTGCTGGCTGAGAGCCGCGTCGTGGCGCGTCCGGGGCTGACGACCGCCGGGATTGTCCGGCGTTTCCGCGCGCACCTGTTGCTGTACCCCGCGTTTTATGATAAAAACCTAAGCGACACCCATCCGTGGTGCACGCTTCAGCAGGCGGTGGTGCGCGCACAGGACCCCGAGGTGCGCGCCGCGGCTGCCGCGCAGGGCCTACGCATGAAGATCGCCGCCGTCGGGCGTGATGGTATGCTTCTTGCTGTTTCAGAGGCTTACGCCACCTTTTTCGGGGCGTTGGCGCGCGGCGCGAAGCAGGGGGATTTGACGCGTCTGCTGCTGGAGGCTGAGGGGATGCGCCGGACGTTGGAGCGGCGCGTGTCGAGTGGCGAGGTGTTTCAGCGGGACGCGGGTGCGGAGGTGCAGGGTTTTGGTGCTCAAAGGAAGTGACATGGCGAAAGCGGACGGAAATCAGAAAACGATTGTCGGCAAAATTCATCCGGATGTGCTGTCGTTCACGGTCGGCAAGGATCCTGTGCTTGATCTGGAGCTGGCGGTGTGGGACTGCTTGGGCACGGCGGCGCATGTGACGATGCTTTCCAAGATGCGCGTTACTCCGCCGATTATGGGGACTGAAGAACGCAACCGGGTGGTCGCGGCGCTGGTCGAGATCATGCGCGAGGCGCGCGCCGGAACGTTTACGATCACCGAGGCCGACCAGGATGTGCATCTGGCGGTGGAGCGGCGGCTGACCGAACGGCTGGGCGATCTGGGGCGCAGGGTGCACACCGGGCGCAGCCGCAACGATCAGGTGGCGGTGGACATCCGCCTGCACGCCAAGGATCAGTTACTGGGACTGACCGAAGAGGTCGCCGCGCTGGCTGAGCGGCTGGCGGCTTTCGGCCGGCGCCATGCGCGGCTGCCGATGGTGGGGCGCACCCACCTGCAGCCGGCGATGCCGAGCACGGTGGGCCTGTGGGCCACGGGGTATGCCGAGCTGCTGTTCGACGACCTGCCGCTGGTGGAAGCCGCCTACATCACGAACGACCGCTGTCCGCTCGGATCGGCGGCCGGATACGGGGTGCCGCTGCCGCTCGACCGCGCGCTGACGGCGCGGCTGTTGGATTTCGCGCGCCCGCACCACAACGTTTTCCATGCGAGCAACGCGCGCGGCAAGAACGAGGCGGTGATGCTCGCCGCCTGCGGGCAGCTCATGCTGAGCCTGTCGCGCCTGGCCGAGGACCTGATCCTGTTTTCGATGCCGGAGTTCGGGTACTTCGTGCTGCCGCCCGAGCTGTGCACCGGCAGCAGCATCATGCCGCAGAAGTACAATCCGGATGTGCTGGAACTGATCCGCGCCAAGGCCGCGACGGTGCTGGGCTACGGCACGGCGGCGAACACCATTCTGAAGGCGCTGCCGGGCGGTTACAACCGCGACCTGCAGGAGACCAAGGAGCTGTACATGGAGGGGCTTCGCGTGACGCGCGCGTCGCTGCGCATCATGGCGCTGATGGTCGCCTCGCTCAAGGTGCGGCCCGAGCGTCTGCGCGCGGGGTTCACGCCGGGCGTGTTCGCGACCGACCGCGCGTTGGCGTTGGTGGCCGGCGGCATGCCGTTCCGCGACGCCTACCAGCATGTGCGGTCGCATCTCGATGAACTGGAGGCGGCCGATCCGGATCAGGCGGTGGCCGCCAAGACGCACGAAGGCGGCACGGCAGGACTGGACTTCGATTTTTACCGCACGCGTGCCGGCGAGGTGCGCCGGTGGGTGCGCGAACGGCGCAGGCACGCGCATGCGGCCTTCGCCAGGCTGCTGGGCGTGACGTTTCCGGTGGCGTGAACAAGAACAGGGTTTGTGTAGGGAAGACGGGAGAAAGGATCACGAGCATGAGGATTCAACAGGTGGTGGCAGGCATCGGGATGTTCCTGGGCACGGCGGCGTGCGCGGTGGCGCAGGAAGCGGCTGCGGCCGCGGTGTCGCCCGCGGTTAACGGATACGGCATGTCGTTCAAGCAGGCTTGGGAGTACGGCGGCTGGGTGATGTGGCTGCTTGCAGCGATCTCGGTGTTCGCCCTGGCGATGGTCTTCTATTTCATGATCGTCCTGCGCGCCGGCGCGGTGACGCCGCATGAGCTGATGGTGGATCTGCTCGCGCGCATCCGCGCCAATGATTTGAATGAGGTGCGCCGGCTGTGCGACCGCCATCCCTGCGCGCTGTCGTCGGTCGTGTTGGCGACGCTCGACTGCATGCGCAACGTGCCGCAGTGCGACGTGGCGCTGCTGCGGGGGGCGACCGAGTCGGAGGGCGCGCGCCAGGCCGACGCGATCCAGGGCCAGACCGAGTTCCTGCTGGACGTGGCGACGATCGCCCCGCTGCTGGGGCTGCTGGGCACGGTGCTGGGCATGCTCACCGCCTTCGGGTCGGTGGCGAGCGACATCGCCAGCGCCAAGCCGGTGGTGCTCGCGGCCGGCGTGTCGCAGGCGATCGTCACGACGATCTTCGGCCTCATCGTCGCGATTCCCTGCATGGCGTTTTACGCCTGGTTCCGCCGCCGCGCGAGCCGGCAGATCGCCAACCTCGAGACCGCCTCGGCTGAGATCATGACGGCGATCATCGGCGTAACCTCGGGTGGCAAGGGCTCCGCCTACACCGACCGCTAACCGAAGGAAGGAGCGACAGCCATGAACTTCCGCAAGACCCGACGGGGCGTCCTTCCGACGTTCCAGATGACGTCCATGATGGACATCATCTTTCTGCTGCTCTTTTTCTTCATTACGACTTCGGTCTTTTCGCAGTGGGAATATGAGATCAACATCAGCCTGCCCTCGGCCCAGAGCGGCAAGGTGCCGGACCGCCTGCCCGGCGAAATCATCATCAACATCACCAAGGACGGACGCGTCTCTGTCAATCAGCAGGATCTGACGCTCGACGCGCTCAGAACGCGGCTTGACCGTCTGGCGCGCTACTTTCCCGGTCAGCCGGTCGTGCTGCGTGCCGACAAGGAGACGCGCTACGAGGATCTGATCAAGGTGGTCGACACCTGCCGCAAAGCCGACATCTGGAACTTCTCGATGGCGACGAGCGAGGAGAAGGGCGACGCGACGGAGAAAAAATGAGGATGCGTTTCACACGTCTATGCGCGGGGATGTTGCTGGCCGGCCTGGGGGCCGTGGCGGCTGCAGATCCCGTGGAGCTGACCGACCGGATGCAGTTGGCGGACGGGCTTTTCCGTCGCAGCCTCTTTGATCTGGCGGCGCGCGAGTATGCGGCGCTGGCCGAGACGCCGGACGCGCAGGCGCTCGACGATGTGCTCTTCCGCTTGGGCGAGTGCTACCGCCGCCTGAAGAAGTTGCCCGAGGCCGAGGCGGCCTATAAGCGGTTGGTGGAATCCTTCCCGGCCAGCCGCAACGCGCCGCGCGCGCGGCTGCAGCGCGCCCTGATCCTGATGGAGTCCGGCGGGGCCTCGCTGGAGGAGGCGGCCGCCTCGTTCGCTAAACTGTCAGAACCCTCCGTGCCGGCCGAGGTGCGCGCCGCCGCGCTCTACCATGGCGGCGAAACGCTGGAGAAGCTGAAACGCCCGGACGAGGCGCTGGCACGCTACGAGGTGCTGGTCAAGGCGTTCGTCGATACCGATTACGGTATGTATGCCGGGCTGCGCACGGCTTGGCTGCTGACGCGCCGTAACACGGCGGAGGACCGCCGCCGCGCCTTGGGCATCTATCTGGATCTGGCGCACAAGGCCAAGGAGGCCAAGGTCGTGGAAGAGGCCTCGTATTTTGCGGCCCAGGTCTCGTTGCTGGACGGCCGTCACGAAGAGAGCGCCAACCTCTTCCTCGCGCTGCGCACCAAGTTCCCTGACTCTCCGCGCGTGACCGAGAGCGCCTTGGCCGCGGCGTGGGCGAACTATTATGCCGGGCGCTACAAAGAGGCATCCGAACTGCTGGAACGGGTCATCGGCCAGGCGCAGCACCCGGACCGCGAAGAGATCCTTTACGTCAAGGCGAACTGCCTGCGCCAGCTTGAACAACGCGCTGATGCGGTGGCTATGTATGCCCGGCAGTTGACTGAATTTCCGGCAGGCAAGATGGCGCCGCTGGCCCAATATGAGCGGCTTTCGACGCTTTACAACGACGGCAAGTACCAAGAGGTCCTGGAAGTCGCCGCGCAGGTTGCCGCGCCGCCCCCCGAGTATGCGGACAACGTCTACTGGATGAGCGCCGAGTCGGCGGTCGCCGTGCAGAAGAGCGAGGCCGCCGTGCAGAACTATCGTCTGCTGGTGGACAAGTGCCCCGCGAGCCCGTTTGTCAAAGACGCGCTCTACCGGCTGGGCTGGCTGCTGCAGAAGCAGGAGGCTTGGGAGTCGGCCGCCTCCTGGTTCCAGCAGGTGTCCGAACGCTTTCCCAAAGACCCACTGGCCGCGAAGGCGCTCTATGCCGCAGGCGTCTGCCGCTCGCGGCTCGGTCAGAGCGAGGCCGCGCTGCGCGACTGGACCGCGCTGCTGACGCAGTATCCGGAGAGCGCGGAGGTGGCGGAGACGCTCTACCAAAAGGCGATGGAGGAACTGCGCGCCAAGAATCCGCGCGCGGCCGGCGCGACGCTGGACGAGCGCATGCGCCGCTTTCCGGACGACGCGCGCAAGGCCGAGGTGCTCTACTGGCGCGGCGCGGTGGCCCGCCAGACTGGTGATCGGGTGGAGGCGGAAAAGTTGTTCCGCGCCTGTCTGGCCGCCACGCCGGCCAAGGAGTTCGAGCGCGAGTCGATGCTGGAACTGGGCCTTCTGCTGCAGGAGGACGGACGCAAGGAGGAGGCCGCCGGACTCTTTCAGACGCTGCTGGACGCGCCGATCACCGACAAGCTCGGTCCCGACCGTCTGGCGTGGCTCGCGGAATTTCAGTTGGAGCAGAAACGGCTGGATGCCGCCGCGAAGGCGGCGAATGCCTTGCTGGCGCTCAAGCCCGACAAAGGCTGGGTGCAGACCGCCTGGACCGTGCTCGGTCGGATCCATCGGGCCAAGGAGGAACGCGATCCTGCGATCCACGCCTTTACGGAGGCGCTGTCCGCTGGCGCGTCGACCGCCTACGGCGCCGAGGCGGCGTTGCGACTGGGCGAGCTGTTGACCCAGGCCGGCCGCTTCGATGAGGCCGCCAAGCATCTGAATGACGCCGCGTCGCGCGCGGCCGCGCCGGAGTTGCTGGGGCTGCGGGCACATGCCTACGCGGGGCTCGCGCGCAATGCCGAAGAGAAAGGCGACGCGGAGGCCGCGCTGCGCTATTACATGAGCGTCGGCATCCTGTTCAACGATGCTACGCTGGTGCCCGAGGCGCTGCACAAAGCCGCGACCCTGCTCGACAAGCTCGGGCGCGGACAGGAGGCGCAGGCGATGCGCGAGGAACTGAAGGCACGCTATCCGGATTCGCCGCTGTCGCGCCAGGGGCAGACCCGGACGGAGCGTCGCGAGGAGAAGGGCAACGCATGATACCGCACGGCTTTGGACAGAACCAGAGACAGAGCGAACATCACATGATGTTGGCCTGCGTGGCCGTCTTGCTTTCCGCGGTCATTCACGTGGTCTGTATGTACCTGTTTGCGGACTGGGCGCTGGGCGGTGCCGCGGGCGGTCTGCGCCAGAAGGCGCGCGACTGGTTTGAGGGCGACCGCGTGCCGCCGATGCGCGTCGAGATGATGCATGCCGACCCGATGCACATCGCCGAGAAGGTGCAGGGCGAACGCGACACGCCGAGCCGCGGCCCGATCGAGGCTGGCGACCGGGTGGAGGCGCTCAGCCAGAGCGCGAGCCCCGTGCTGACTGTGCCGCCGCCGATTCCGCGCGAAGCGCTGACCCCGGGCGTGCCCGCGCTGAAAGAGGTGGTGTCCGATCAGATCGACACCACGCCGTGGATGCCGCGCCAGGAGATCGCCCAGATCTTTGATCGCACTGTGCAGGACGACGTGGCGGCCTTGCCTCGGCGCGAGATCCCGATGATCGAACGTGTGCCTGAGGCCCCGGACATTGTGCCGTCAATCGATCTGGTCGGCCGCCGTTTCGGCAAAGACCCCGAACCGCCCAAGCCCATGGAGGCGGCAGAAGTGTTCGACACGGAGATCAGCAAGGGCACGTTCAAGCCGCCGGTCGCGCAGGTGCCGGAGACCGCCGCCAAAGTCAGCGCCGGCACGACCGAGGCGCGTTTCGGAATGCAGCCCGGTGAAAAAACCGGCGCGGCCGCCGGCAGCGCGGACAGCGAACGCCTCAAGCAGGCGCAGCAGGAACGCGTTCAAAAGCAGCTTGAAGCGGCGGCCCGGCAAACACCGGCCGGACAGGCGGTCAGCGCGGAAGAACGAAAGGCGCGCGAGGCTCAGGCGCAGATCGCGGCATTGCAGGAGATGATCGACTATGTGCCTATCGACGATCTGCTGGCCGTCGGACTGGAGACCTTCCGCGATCCTGCCGAGCCGGGACGCGTCTATTTCAGGATTGGCATCCAGCCGCGTGCCGACAGGCAGGTGCCGGTCATCGCCAAAGATATCGTCTTTGTGCAGGATGTCTCGGCCTCGATGACGGAGGAGCGCATGGTCTTCTGCCGGCGCGGCATGGCGGCGGCGCTTCTGACCCTCAACCCGGGCGACCGCTTCAATGTGGTCGGGTTCCGCGACACCTTTGAGCCCTGTTTTCAGGAATGGGCGGTCGCTTCGAGCGAGAATCTGGTGAAAGCGGCCGCGTTTGTCGACGGCATGCGTGCCTTCGGTCAGACCGACCTCTTCGGCTCATTGCGCGCGCTGATGCGGCTGCCGCGAGACCCCAGGCGCCCGATGATCGCGGTGGTGGTCACGGACGGTAAGCCAACGTTCGGCGTCACCGAGAGCGCCAGGATCATCGGCGAATTCTCCGCGCTCAACAGCGGAATGGTCTCGATCTATATGTTCGGTACCCAGAGTAAGGCCAATGTGTATCTGCTCGACATGCTCACCTATTGTAACCGCGGCGCGTCAAGCGTCATGAACGGCAACCGCTGGGATCTGCCCGCCGCGTTTCAGCCGGTGTACGAGGGGGTGCGTTATCCCGTGATGGGGGATATCACGGTGGTTTTTGACTCAGCGTCGAAATGTGAGGTGTATCCCAAGAACTCGACCAACCTTTATAAAGACCGCCAGTTGGAGTTGTGCGGCGTTTGCCCGGACACCACGGAGGAGTTGATCTTCCAGGTGCGCGGCCTGGCGTCTGACAAGGGCTATGACTCGATCTTCCGGCTCAGCATGTCGCGCCACGCCAAACTCGGTTCGGCTGCGGTCAAGCAGCGTTGGACAAACCAGAAGATGTACCATCTGGTGGCGGATTACTCGCGCGAGGCGCGGCAGCAAGTGATGGCCGAAATGTTGAAAGTCCATGCGCAGTATGGTGTGCCGATCCCGTACGAATCCGAACTGAAATGAGCCTATGATCTCTTACAAGCTCGTGATGCCTGAACACATGAATCAGTACGGCGTGCTGTTCGGCGGCAATTTGCTGAAGTGGGTGGACGAGACGGCGTGGATGGCGGTCAGCCTTGACTATCCGGGCGGACGTTTCGTGACGATCGGCATGGACCGCGTCGAGTTTAAGAAGGGCGTCTCGGGCGGCTCTATCCTGCGCTTTGAGGTTGTCCGGCAGCGGATCGGCCGCACGTCGGTCACCTACGATGCCCGCGTTTTCCGGCGCGAGCTGCACCAGAGTGTGGAGGACGTGATCTTCAGCACCGACATCACGTTCGTGCGGGTCGACGAAAACGGTGTGAAGCGACCGGTCGAAGCGGCCGGTTGACGCGGGGATGAGGGGACGGGACAGCGCGATGGATACTGGGGATGGACAACAGAGGGGCGAGTCGGTCAAAAGCGTGGCGGATGTGGATCCGCTTGAGCTGTCGCGCCGCCATCCGGAGTGGAGCGCCGCGCAGCCGATGACGCGCCTGCAGAAGGGCGTGATGATCGGTCTGGCGCTGGGAACGATCGCGGCGTTTGCCCTGGCACCGCTGCGGACCGCCCAGACGCTGATCGGCCTCTGCACGCTTTTTTATGTGGTCAGCACGTTGTATAAGTTTGCAGTGATCCGCGCCTCGCTTTCGCCGTCGGCGATCCTGCGCTTCTCCCCGGAGGAGATCGCGGGCGCTGAGCCGCGCGAGTGGCCGGTCTATTCGGTTCTGGTGCCGATGTACAAGGAGCCGGAAACCCTCACGCAGATGGTGGCCGCGCTGACGGCGATGGACTATCCGGCGGACAAAAAGGACGTGCAGATCCTGCTGGAGGCGGATGACGACCTCACGCTCAACGCCGCGCGCGCCTTGACGTTGCCGCCCGGTTTCCGAGTGACCGAAATCCCGCCATCTTTCCCGCGCACCAAGCCCAAGGCGTGTAATATCGGCCTCTATCTGGCCCAGGGCGACTACCTGGTGATCTACGATGCCGAGGATCTGCCGGAGAAGGACCAACTCAAGAAGGCGGTGCTGGCCTTCGAGGCGTCGCCGCAGAATGTGGTGTGCGTGCAGTCGCGCCTGAACTACTACAACCCGCGTCAGAATGTGCTGACGCGCTGGTTCACGGCTGAATATTCGGCCTGGTTCGACCTGCAGTTGCCGGGCCTTGCCGCGATGGGCGCCGTGATCCCGCTGGGCGGCACCTCAAACCACTTCAAGACAAATGTCCTGCGCGATCTGATGGGCTGGGATGCCTACAACGTCACCGAGGATTGCGATCTCGGCGTGCGCCTGGGCCGCGCCGGATTCGCCACGCGCATGCTGGAGACCACGACATGGGAAGAGGCGTGCAGCGTGGTGCCCTTCTGGATCAAGCAGCGGACTCGCTGGCAGAAAGGGTACATCCAGACTTGGTTCGTGCACATGCGCCAGCCGTGGAAGCTCGCACGCGAGTTGGGCGTCGTCAACTTTCTGCACTATCAGTTGCTGGTCGGCGGCGGTCCCTTCTCGGTGCTGATCAATCCGATCTTCTGGGCGATGGCGCTGGTCTGGTTCGTGTTCCGGCCTGAGGGGGTCTCGCACCTGTTCCCGGGGCCGGTCTTCGCGGCCGGCGCGGCCTGCCTCTTCCTCGGCAATTTTGTCTTCATCTACATCAATCTGCTCGGCTGCTGCAAGCGCAAGAACGACGACCTCATGGGGTGGGCGCTGTTGACGCCCGTCTATTGGCTGATGATGAGTTACAGCGGCTGGCGCGCGTTTCTTCAGTTTTTCCGCGATCCGTTCGTGTGGGAAAAAACGCAGCACGGGTTGGTCAAGGGCGGGAGCGGGAAACAATAGGCAATAGGCAATCGGCAATCGGCAATGGGCTGTAGTCGATAGGCAACAGACGGTAGCAAGGGGTGGTAGGCGATCGGAATGAAAGCTGGAGATCGGACAAGTTATCGCAGAGTTCGCATGCTGACGGGGTTCGTGACGCCCGTTGTGCTGGCCGGCGTGCTGTTGGCGTTTGCGCGTCTGCACGACGGGGCCTGGGAGCCCGGCATGCAGGTGGCCGGCATCTGCCGTGAACTGCTTGCGGGGACGACCCAGGGACGCCAAGCACTCTTCGGCTCATGCTGGTCGGCCCCGTTGCCGGTCTTGGTCTATCTGCCGTTCGCGTGGCTCTTGCCGGAGCCGCTGGCCGGTTGGGCGGCCTTTTTCGCAGCGTGGCTCTTTGCGTTCTGGACCGTGCGCGAGGCGGTCAAGGCCACCGGCCAATCGGGTTGGCGTATCGTGTTGGCCCAGGCTGCCATCGCCGGCATGATGATCGTGGCGCGCCAGCCGCAGGCGTTGCAGCTCACCACGCCGCTCACGGTGGGACTCGTCCTGCTGGCTGCTGCCTCGCTGGCCGACTGGGCTGCCTTCCGCCGGCTGCGCGATGTGGTGGCGACCGGTGCGGCGGGCTCCTTTCTCGTGCTGTGCGGGTTCCCCTTTTTTGCGCCTGCCGGCCTTGCCGTGGCGCTGGTGCCGGTGATGGCCTGCGGCGACCGCGAGTCGCGTCGGCGCGTTCAGGCTTGGCTGCTGCTCGGCTGTCTGCCGCTGCTCTACACGTCCGGCGTCTGGCTGCTGATGAACCGCTTGATTCTGGGCGACGCCCTCTTTTTCTTGCGCTCGCTGCATGTCTTGGTGCCGAACCCGGTCAGCTTTTCGCTGGCCGTGCTGCTGCCGGGCGCGCTGCTGCTGCCCGCGTTGCTCATGACGTGGCTGTGCGACGCTCAGCGTTCCGAAACCGGTGCCGGCCCGCATGCGGCCTCGGTCATCCTGATTTCGTTTGCGCTGATGCTTGTCGGCACGACCGAGGTGCTGGGACGTTTCGGTCTTGCCTGGGATTCGGCCACGCTGCACGTCTGTTTCCTCGCGGTGCTGATGATCGCGTTGGCGCGCCTGCGGCAACCGATCTACCGCCTGGCGGTCACCTTGGCCCTCTTTGTCTGGCTCACCACGCTGTGGCTGGGTAACGCGCCGGCACCTGCCGCGGCGCTGCCGCGCGAGCAAATCTGCAGGGAGGTGGAGGAGCACGTCACCGCGCGCACCGCGTACGGCCGTGTCTTCGTGCTCGGTTACGCCGGGCTCGATCTGTTGCGCGGCTATGCCGGCGAGCGGCTGGTGGCGAACATGGACCTGCACGTGGGCTCGGCGCGGCGCGCCTACAAAGGCCAGAACCTTTACGTGTTGGTGCCCCGTCCCGAAGGCCCGGCGCGCGCGGAGAGTGTCTTCTGGAAACATCCTGACATCTACCGGCACGGCGGCGACCGCCTGCTCTTCGCCGGAGCGTTCGGCGCATGGCATCTGTTCGAGATCATCTCGGCGCCCACGCAGGAGCAGCTCGACGAGTGGAAAAAGGCCGGAGGGCAGTAAGCAGTGGGCGGTAAGCAGTGAGCAGTGAGCAGCACAAGAACGGTGCGTGGGTGGCCGGGCATGTCGTGCCGTTTGCGGTCTGGGTCGCGGTGATCCTCGCGTTGCAAGCGTGGGAGAGCGTGGGCGAGGTGCCGCGCGCAGCCTATCCGTGGAGTTACGCGCTTAAATCGGTCGCGTGCGCGGCTCTTTTCTTGGGACTGCGTCCGTGGCGTGTCTATCCCGCGCTGCGGCTGCGCCATGTGCCGTTGGCTCTGGCTGCGGGCATGGCGGTGGCGCTGCTGTGGATCTTGCCGGAGACGCCGTGGGTCGGGCGCGTTGCGCCCGGTTTTCAGCTTTTTTACCACCGCTGGCTGATCCTGATGCCCGGGACGCTGCCTGGCTACTTTAATCCCGACCTGTCGCCGCCGCTGCCGCCCGGGCACCTCGCGCTGGCCTTTGCGCCGGAGCAGGCCGGCTGGCCGTTGACCTTGCTGAAGTTGGCCGGTTCGGCCGCCGTGATCGCGGTGATCGAAGAGTTTTTTTTCCGCGGCTTTTTCTATCGCTGGCTCAGGCAGGGCGCCTTCTGGAACGTGCCGCTGCGCGCGTTCGACATGCAGGCCTTCTGGACGGTGGCCGCGGTCTTTGCGCTGGAGCATGACCGCTGGGCGGCCGGACTGCTGGCCGGCGTGGTCTACGGCTGGCTGGCGGTGCGCACCGGCGATGTTTGGGCCGCGGCGCTCGCCCATGGCGTGACCAATCTGGCTCTGGGCGTGTATGTGATCGTCTCGCGACAGTACGGATTCTGGTGAACCGGGAGGAGTGATGGCCGAAGCGAAGTTGAATCGGGAATACGCCGCGCGGGTTGCGGGTGTCGGGGCTCTGCTGACGGGGATCTGTCTCTGGTCGCTGTATGACGGCCTGACGGCGTGGCCCCGTCAGAACCGTGTCATGGAGCAGGTGCGGCCTGCGCTGCTGGCGACCCGTCTGACAGCCGAAGCGTGGCTGTCGCCGGATGAGGAGCGCGGCACGCGGCTGGATGCGGCGTTCCGCTCGCAGGGCGTGAAAGCCCCGGCCAAGCTGGTGCGCAAATTGGGCGAGCTGCGGATTCCCGATTCGGCGCCGGACCGCGACACCGCGCGCGCCGCCCAGCTTGAGCAGGTGCGCAAGACGCTGGAGCAGCCGGTTTACAGCGCCCGCGATCTGCAGACGCAGTTCGTGCAGGCCGCCGTGACCCTGGCGCTCGCCCTCTGCGCGTTTGCGGCGGTGGGGCTCAAGGCGGTCCGGCGGTTTACGGCGGATGACACCGGGCTGCACGGGAGCGGGTTCGGCGCGCGGACGATCGGCTATGATGAGATCCGCTCCGTCGACTGGACCCGGTGGGACGAGAAAGGCATTGTGCGACTTGCGCTCAAGAACGGTCGCCGGCTCACGCTGGACGGCTGGCATTTCGCGGGCATGACCGGGATCGTCGAGGAACTGCTCCGGCATCGCCCGGATCTGCGCGAGAAGTAAACCGGGACGGTCGGGCGGGAACGCGGCAGGAGGGCGTTCGGCGTAAGGCCGGAGTTGTCCTTCGCATCGGCATCAGCGCCCTTGGACACGAGGAAGTCGAAGATCGCCTTGTTTTTCTTCTTTGCTGTCCAACTACTCAAGTGTCGGGTGGGCGACGCCGCCCGCGAGTTGCGTCGCGCCGCCCTCTTTTTCATAGACGCCGTAAAATTGGCAGACCGAATCGAGCCAGATGATGATGCGCTGCCAGTCGTCTGCCGAGAGCGTCACGCCTTTATGGCCTTTTTTGAGATGGGCATACAACGGTGCGGCGCGCGCGCCGAAGGTGCCGGGGAAAGTTCGGTAAAAGCGGGGCGAGAGCCAATCGTGTCCCGCGCCGTACGCGGTGAACCCGTAGCGTTGGGCCAGGCTCAGGTAGGCGGCCGTGTAGCGCGTTGTCGTGTTCATCCAGCCCTTTACACGATGCTCGACAACCTCAGCGTCCAACCGGGGAGGGGTCGGCTGTCCGGGCGCCGCGTTTCGGATCGCCTCGGCGTGGCAGGCGGCGCAGCGGGCCGCCAGCACCGGCTGGACCAAGCGCGGGAAGCTGAACGGGCGGCTGCCTTCCGGGCCGGGGGCGAGGCGCGAGGGCGGGCGGCGCAGGGCGAGCGGCGTGGCGGACGGCGGGCGCGCGGGCGCGGCGTGCTGCGGTTCGTGGCAACCGACACAAGCCGCCCGTTCGCCGGGCACGAAGGCGGTGGCTGAACGCATGGACTGCACGGCGCAGCCTTCCGCATCTAGCGCCTGGAAAAAGAGCTCCACGCCGGCCGGCGCTGTGAAATGCGCGCTGCCGTCGGCCTCGACCGGAACGCTGCCGAGTACGGCTCGCGCCATGTTGATCGAGTCAAAGCCCTCGGGAAGCTGCAAGCCGATGTTGTGCGTGACCTCCGCGGAGGCCACCGAAAGCGGATAAAGCTGCCAGACGCGCAGCGCCGTAATGCGCGTGCCGTCGGGCCAGGGCAGGCGGCTGGCGTAGACATCGGTGATGGTCACGGTGGCTTCGCCGCGCGAAGCCGCAGCGGGCTGGCGCTGTTCGGGGATCACGGGCGGGCACGGTGTGGCGCGCAGCGGCACGGGGTTCAGGCAGGCGATACCGGGATCGCGGTAGATCAGTTCCTTGTTGCCGAAAGCATCCACCAGATAAAGGCCGAACAGATGGCGCTGGCCGGCCCCCTTGACCTCGACCGGCTCATACGCGCAGAGGACGTAGGTGTCGTTGAGCGGCCAGGCGGTACCGTAGGTTTGCGAGCCTTTCTGGCTTTCCGGGAAGCCGGCGTCTGGCGTGAACCGCCGGACCGGCCCCATCGCGTCGTCATCCGCCGCACGCGGGTCCACAACCACCAGCGAGCCGAAGGCCTGGCCGTGATGCGGGGCGGCGGTGGCGATCAGCAGGTGCGAGCCGGGCACAGGGCGCGTATCCAACTCCATGTCTGCGCGGCGCGGCCGATACGAGTAGTTGCCGTGCACGGGACGGGGGGTGCGACCGTCCGGGGTGGTGGTCCAAGGGTGGTGCGCCACGCAGCCGTGGCGGTCGATATAATCCCAGCGCGTCCAGAGCAGGTTGCCGTCGTGCGTGACAGCCGGCGCCCACTCGTTGGTCTCGTGAAAACTGAGACAGCGCAGGCCGCTGCCTTCATCGGCCATGTCGAAAAGGGTGAAGGTCGGGCAGTGGCGCCCGCAGCGCAGATAGCCGCCGCGCCGCTCTGAAATGAAGGCGATGCGGCCGGCCGGCGTGAAGCAGGGCTGGATGTCGTTAAAGGTGCCGTCGGTGAGCTGGCGCAGCCCGGTGCCGTCGGCCTGGACCGCGAAGAGATGGTAACAGAAGCCGCGTTCCCAGTGGCCATTCGCCGCATGATCGAGATGCGTGATATGGCGGCGCGAGCCGTTGCCCTCGACATAGGCGAAGGCGACGGTCCTGCCGTCATACGAGAGGGCGGGCGACAGCACCGAGCCGCCGTCATGTCCCTGCGTGGCACGCGTGCCGAAGGCGAGAGGCTGTCCGGCGAGACGGCCGTTGCCGACCGGTGCGCCGCCCAGCAGGTCGCGCAGCGCCGGCGCTGGGCCGAAGGGGTCGGTCAAGGCGAAGAGCCCGCCGCCGGAACGCTGCTGCTGGCCGTAATACTGGTCGCAGCAGTGCTCCATCACGCCGCGCAGCTCGCGTTTGATGAAGAGCAGCTCGCGGAAATCCAGCGCGGGGTTGGCAAAGGCGATACGGCGGCGCAGCGGCAGGAGGCGGTCGAAAAGCGCGCGCCGCTCGATCTGCGAGGCGGGCGCGACGGACGAGGCCTGACGCCAGAGCGATTCAAGTTCGCCGTGTTCCGGGGTGAGGTCGCGGGCGGCGGGACGTGCGCGCAGATCTGCCAGCAGGGCCGAGGTGCGGCGCAGCAGGATGTCGAGCGGATCGCGGTCCGCGGCGTTGACGAGCGCCTCGGCCCGGTACGTTTCGGGGGCGAAGGCTGCCAAACGCCCGGTCTGCTTGAGATCGTGGAGCAGAACCGCCCATTGACGGTCGGCCTCGCCTTCGGGATAGGCGGCGCCCGGCGCAGGCGGAGTCAGCCAGTCGGAACGTGTTAAACCCGCAGATGGCGCGAGGGCAAGCAACAGGCCTGTGGCGGCGAAGGCGATGACACGCATAGGAACACCCTTTCCTCGGAGGGAGGCCAGCATAACAGGTCGGAGCCCCGTTGCTCAAATGAAAACGGCGTCCATTTGAACCCATATCTGCGGAAATCTGCGTAATCTGTGGACAGAAACTTGAAGTTACCGGCAAGCTATCCGGCACCCGTGAAAAAGATGCGCAAGACTGGGGGCGCGGACGGCCCCGTCCGCGGGAAAGGCGGTCAGTACGGCGCGCCGGGCCCCCCGGCGAGACGCCAACCGCGCGTCTGCTTGGCCTCAGGTTTCACATCGCGGACGGGGCCGTCCGCGCCCCCGACTCTTCGTTCAAAGCACGCGCTCAACGCTGACGTTGGGAGTAGACATCGAAATCGGGATCGGGATCGCTATCGGGATCGAACATCTTTCGACCCCATCGCGAGAGGAGCCGCGCGGGACGGCTCAAAATGGACGATCCCGAACCCGATAGCGATTTGGATGAGAGCAAGCTCCGGCCAGTCGCGGGACCGTACGCGGTCACGGGAAGGCGATGAGGCCGTCGTGTACGTGAACGGGTACGGGGACGAGGGGCCACAAAAACCATGCCGCAGTGCCGACTGCATGGCGCTCACCGGGTGCATGTCACACCCGCAGTTCTGACGTTATGAGCCAAATTTAAGATGCGTCGGCCCTGGTCGCACCGGCAGATTCTGTTTCCTCCGGTTTCGGCGATGTGGTTAAATAGGGCGCATGG
>JAQUEX010000197.1:0-3784 GCA_028684935.1 Kiritimatiellia bacterium
TTGCTGGAGATAAAAGAGTCGGAAACTCACACTGCCGCTGTCAAATGCCATAGGTGCCTCGTTGGGGATTGGAAACGGGAATAGGATACCTGCTCCGCCGGCAGTTGTCAGGCGTGAAATGGACGGCTACCAGGTAATCGGTTGGTGGCCGGGGTTCGCGAAGGTTCTGTGTTCCGGGTGAAAAGGGAAGCAGGCGAGTCGGGAGCGCGGGCGTCCTCGCCCGCAACAACGTTTCGTGTAAAAGGCTGGGCGCGTATTCATTGAGCGCCAGACCGCGCATCTGAATCGCACGCGACCTTTCTCGGTGCGGGCGGGGACGCCCGCGCTCCCGACTACGCTTCGCGCCAAACACGCACTGAACTCGCATCCCCCTGCCACCAACCGATTACGCTACCAGATTGACCGGGTGCCCCGTGAAATGCTACGATGCCTCCATCACGCTCAGACTTTGAATGATTCTATCAGACACAAGGAGGTCCCGAATGGCTCGCGTTACGTTTAAAGGAAATCCCGTCACGACGGCCGGCGCACTGCCGGCGGTGGGGTCGCAGGCGCCGGCGTTCACGCTGGCAGGCAAGGATCTCGCGGATATCGCGCTCGGGGACTTTGCGGGGAAGACCGTGGTGCTGAACATCTTTCCGAGCATCGACACGCCGGTCTGCGCGGCCTCGGTGCGCCGCTTCAATGCCGAGGCGGCGGCGCTGGGCGACACCGCCGTACTCTGCATCTCGGCTGACCTGCCGTTCGCCACGGGCCGATTCTGCACGGTCGAGGGGATCGACAAGGTTCAGCCGGCGTCCGCCTTCCGTGCCCCTGAGTTCGGCACGCAGTACGGCGTGACAATCACCGAAGGCCCGCTGCGCGGCCTGCTGTCGCGCGCGGTGGTGATTGTCGGACCGGACGGCAAGGTGGTGTACGCCGAGCAGGTCGCCGAAATCACGCAGGAACCCGATTACGAAGCGGCGCTGCGCGCCTTGGTGAAGTAAATGACGCCCGTCAAGTCCACGCGCCTCCGCGTGTTCGCGGTGGCGCTGCTTGCGGCCGTGTGCGCGGCGCTTCGCGCCGGAGCGGCACAGCCGGCGTGGCGCGCCACGGATTCCGGCTTCGAACTGGCCCTGACGCAGGGGGCGGTCACGTGCGACGCCCGCGGGCGGCTCACGCTGCGCGCGGGGGATCAGCCCGCGCTGGAACTGGCTTTCTTTCTCTGGCACGGCGATTACCAGTACGAAACGTTGGCCGGGGGACGCCCGGAAGGCGCCGCGCTTCAGGCGGACGGCGTCTTGCGGCTGACCGGCCTGTGGGGGGCGCGCGCGGGCGTCCCCCCGGTGCGCTACACGCTGGATCTCGCGCCGAAAGACGATGGTGCCGAGGTGCGGCTGGCGCTCGTCAAAACCGGAGAACTGCGGCTGACCGACGGCGTCTGGCTCACGCTGGCGACGCAGGTGCGGGGGCCGGAAGAGACGCGCCGCATCTATCTGATGCCGACTGCGGACGCGCCGCTCGGCAAGGCGGTTGAAGGCCTGTTCAAAGAACTCTACATCGGCTGCGAGGGCGGCACGGCCTGCCGCCTGCGCGGCGACGGCGTGCGCCATCTGCGCTCGCGCGTCAGTGCGGGACGGCACGGCTGCGAGATCAAGCTGACGCGGCAACGCGATGTCGCGACGGGCGAGACGCTGTGCGCGGCTCTGTCGCTCGGCTTTGCGCCCATGCCGGCGATCGTGCGGCCGGCCGTGACCAGCCGCGGCGCGCTGGCGCTCACGGCGCAGGCGCCGCGCACCGTGCCGCTCTACGGCACGTGCGAACTGGATGTCGCGCTGAGTGGCACGTGGGACAACCCCTATGATCCGGACGACATCGCGCTCGACGCTCAGGTGGTCACGGCGTCAGGACGGCGCTACACCCTGCCGGGCTTCTTCATGGTGCGCCACACGGCGCTGCCCGACACGGAGTCGGAGCTGATGCTTTCGGAGAACGCCGGCCAGTGGAAGGTGCGGCTGGCCGCGACGGAGCCTGGCCCGATGCGGATCACGCTGACCGCGCGCGACCGTTCCGGCACGCGCGTGTTCGCGCTGCCGCAGCCGGTGGATGTCACGGACGACCGCAGGGCCAAGGGCTTTGTGCGAGTCAGCCGGGCTGATCCACGCTATCTCGCGTATGACAACGGCGAGGGGTATGTGCCCATCGGCCACAACGTGCCGATATGCCGGGGCAGCAACGGCATGACGGTCCGGCAGATCCTTGAAAAGATGGCCGCGCACGGCGAGAACTGGAACCGCTGGTGGATGTCCCGAAGCGGGTTGGGGATCGAGTGGGAGCCGCAGCTCGGCTGGTACCGTCAGGACGCCGCCGCCAAGCTCGACGGCCTGCTGGAGGATGCCGGGCGGCTTGGCATGACCTACATGCTCTGCATGGACACGCATCAGGATTTTCGCCAGGAAGGCTGGAAGGCCAATCCCTACAACGCCGCGCAGGGCGGGCCGTGCGGTACGGCCGGTGCGTGGTTCACGAACGAGACGGCCAAGGCCTTCTACCGCCGGCGCCTGCGCTATACGGTGGCGCGCTGGGCCTACAGCCCGCAGGTGATGTGCTGGGAGTTCGGCAATGAATTCGAGGGATGGGCGGACGCGACGCAAGAGGCGATCCTGGCGTGGCATCGCGAGATGGCGCCGCTGCTGGCCGCGCTGGATCCGTACGATCACCTGATCTCCACGAGTTGGTGGTCCAAGACCGGCCCGGAAGCCTGCTGGCAGATCCCCGAGATGGACGTGGTGCAGACCCACAGCTATGCCAACAACGATTTGAATACCGCCTTGGAGGCGCGCGCCTTCTGCCGCAAGCAGTGGGACGACTTTGAAAAGCCCCACCTCTTCGCCGAGTTCGGCATCCGCAGCCACAATTTCAAGCCGGACGACGATCCGGACGGCCGCGCGATCCACAATACCTCGTGGGCGTCGCTCGCCAGTGGCGCCTGCGGCGCGGCCATGCCGTGGTGGCACGAGAACTACATCGAGCCCAAGAACCTCTACTTCCATTTTCGCGCGTTGCGGCGCTTTGTGACGGGGTTGCCGTTCGGCACCGAGCGCTGGAGCCCGGTCGAGGTGCGCAGCCCCGGCACGCGCTCGGCACCGGCACGGCCGTCGCAGCGCGATGTCGTTGCGCTCACGCGCGCGGGTTTCCGCAGGGCAGGGGCCGACCGCTTCGAGGTCCGGCCGGACGGCACGGTCGCGCCGGCCGATGAGCTGCTGGCGCTGCTGCACGGCGGCGGCCACCGCGACCTGGTCCGGCCGCCGACCTTTGAGGTGACCTATCCGGCGGACGGCACCTTCGGGCTGCACGTCGAGAAGGTTTCACACGGCGGGCATCTCAAGGTGTTTGTCGACGATGTGCCGGTGCTGGACCGCGAGCTGCCGTGCGGCGAGGGGCACGGCGTGTCGTGGCGCTACATCGAGCAGTGGAAGCTGTGGGAGTCGGTCTACAACGAGACTGTGACGGTGCCGGTCAAGGCAGGACGCCGCCGCATCCGGGTCGAGAACCACGGCCGCGATTGGGTGGCGGTGTCGCGCTACCTGTTCAGCGGCTGCCGTGCGACCGAGATCCACGCGGTCAACTGTTACGCGCTGGCCGCCGAACGCACGGCCATTGTCTGGATCCAGAACGGCGACAGCACGTGGGTGAACCATGCGCGCCACGCCGGCGAGATCCGTCCGTTCCCCGCGGCGGCGTACACGCTGACGGCAATGCCGGACGGCGAGTATGAGGTGACGTGGTGGGAAACGTGGCAGGG
>JAQUEX010000197.1:3884-6248 GCA_028684935.1 Kiritimatiellia bacterium
CGGACAGGCGGATTTCGGAATCTGCGATGAGCGCTTGATCGCGCGTTACCTGCACGGTTCGCCGGTGGTGGTGCTGGCCGCTTGGATCCAGCGTGCCCCGCAATACGGTGAATTGCTCTTCACCACACGGGACAACATCAAGCGTGCGCCCGAATGCGTGCTGGCGTTTCGCGAGGCCTCCTTGCGCGGATGGGAGCATGCGAATTGCCACATCGAGGAGGCGGTTGACCTCTATTGCCGGCGGGTCGTGCCGTCGGCCGACCGCGACACCGTGCTGCGCGAGGCAGAGGTGCGCCGCGACCTGATGGCGCCGGCTTTCTTGGAGATGGGGTATATTGACCGCAGGCGCTGGCGTGAACGTGTGCGTGACATCGCGGAAAGCATCGGCATCGAGGTGCCGCGGATGCCCGCAGGCTATGCGGACCGGTTGTTGGCGGATCATTATTTGGCCCATCGTTTGCGGCGGCGGCGCTGGCTCATCACGATGCTTGCGGCGGGCGCCGCCGTTCTCGTCAGCGTCGGCGGGCTGGCGATGTTGTGGCTCAAGTGCATGCTGCGACGGCGTGCCGCAGAACTCAACGCCGTCCATGTGCGTTTGCAGCAAGAGAGCGAGCGGCGGCGGATCGCGGCGAAGGAGTTGGCACAGGCGGAAGCGTTGGCCAAGGCGTTGTCCGACGGGATCTCGGACGGAGTCGCGTTGACGGATGTCGGGCGGCGCTATCTCTACGTGAATCCGCAGATGGCCGCCCTCTACGGCTATAAGGTGCGAGAACTGGTCGGTCAGACGTTCGACCTCTTGCTGACGCCGGCGGAGGCGCAGCGGCTGAGGCGGTATTTTGATCTGAGGGTGCAGGGGGAGCGGCGCGATCTGCATCGTTATGAAGCGACCTTGCGCGCCAAGAACGGCGATCTGCGGCCGGTGGAGATTTCAGTCAATGAGGTTGCGGTGCGGGGCGAACGCGCGTTTGTGTCGGTCCACCGCGATCTGTCCGAGTCGAAGCGCATGGCCCGCGACACGGTCCGAATTGTCGAATGGGAACGACGCAGGATCGGGCAGGATCTGCATGATACGATCGGCCAAGACCTGACGGGGATGGCGTACCTGCTGGAGGCGCTCCTGGCAGGCGGCGCGGCGTTGTCGCCGGAGCAGGCCGAGTGTATCGGTAACGCGCTCGCCCTCTGTCGGCGCGCGCATCGCCGACTCCGAGGATTTGTCGCGGGGCTGCTGCCGCTCGGACCTGATGAACCGCTGGCAGACGGGTTGAGGCGGTTGGCCACGAATTCGTTCGAACGGCTGGGCGTCTCGTGCGAGGTGTCTGTCGCCGGTCAGGCGAAGGACATTGAACTGTCCTGCGCAGGACATCTGTTTCAGATGGTTCAGGAAGCGGTGGAGAATGCGGCCCGTCTCGGCCGTGCGTCGCAGGTCCGCATCACCCTTGCGTATGACGGTGTGTGCGGGCAGCTTCAGGTGGACGACAACGGAACTTTCCCTGACGGTGAGGGCCCGGAGATCGCGATCATGCGCTGTCGCGCCGACATTCTGCGTGGGCGTTTGGACGTGCGGCGGAAAGACAAAGGCGGCTTTTCACTGCTCTGCACGTTCGGCAGTTGAAGGCGTTCAGCAAAAAAACGTTATTCATTTAAGCATATCTCTTATGGATGAATCAGCTTGATGCTTCTTGCCAATGGTCCATAATTCGTGTTCAATATAAGTATAACGACTGATGAGGCCCTTGTTGCACGAGTGTAAGTGTGAGGGACGGTTTTTTTGTGCGTATCAAATGATCCGGTTGAGTCGCGTGAGGTTTCGTGTGCGGGGGCTGTTCAGTGAAAGTGATTGAAGCATGAGGGTTCGAACGTGCAGCCGATGCGTTTGCGTAATCATCGCCGCGGCGAGTTTGTCCTGCCTGTGCGAGGCGACAGCGTCTTTGGCGAAGGTGACGCGGCGCGACGAGCCGCTCACGCGCGTGACGATGCAACTCCTCTGGCGGCATCAGTTTCAGTTCGCCGGCTATTACATGGCCAAGGAGAAGGGGTTTTATCGCGAGGCGGGGCTTGATGTTGAATTTCGTGAACGCCGGGCGGGGGTGCACAGCATCGACGAGGTGATTTCCGGACAGGCGGACTTCGGTGTCAGCAACGATTTGCTGGTCCAGCGGGCTCTGCACGGTGCGCCGGTGGTGGTCCTCGCCGCGCTGCAGCAGCGCTCGCCGACCGTCGTGCTGGCGACCCGGCGAAGCGGGATCAACACCATCAAAGATTTAGCCGGTAAACGCATTGTCGTGGCGAACAATCGGATCGAAGGCGTGGCGCGTCAGTTGCTGCTCTCTCAGGGGATCGCCGATCATGACGTGCTCAAAATGC
>JAQUEX010000198.1 GCA_028684935.1 Kiritimatiellia bacterium
CGCCCAAGGGTGTGGTTCAGCCTTATCTAAAGCGCACCCTTCACCACATGTCACCGAGCGGGCCGCAGGGCAGCACCTCGATGGTGGCGTCCACCTGCTCGCCCGGCGCGAAGCCGGCGATGCCGGCAACGACCCGCATCGGCATGTGGTCGGGGATGGTGAAGCCGCGTTTACGCTTGGTGCCGTCCCAGACAATATTCATGCGGTTATACGAGTAGTGCTTGGCCATGCGGAGGGCGGTCTCCTCGCTTAGCATGGGCACAGACATGGAGGCGATCAGGCGGT
Source organism: Kiritimatiellia bacterium (assembly GCA_028684935.1). Classification (GTDB taxonomy): domain Bacteria; phylum Verrucomicrobiota; class Kiritimatiellia; order RFP12; family UBA1067; genus DUPH01. The sequence continues at coordinate 286 of JAQUEX010000198.1, forward strand.
TGTCCTCGTCGATGCTGTAGACGGCGACGCAGCCGGCAGGACCGCCCGCCTCGCTGAGCGCGGGGCGCTGCGTGCGGAACACGACTTTGCAGGCCAGGTCGCGGCTGTCGTTGAGCCGGAACGACATCCCCTTGCCCATCCAGCTCAACGCCTTGTTATCGAAATTCATGGTGCTGTATTTGATGGTGCCGCGCACATAGGCCCGAAGCGTTTTGGGATAGGCGAAAATCCCCAGTTCGTCGGGCTGTCCGGGCTGCTTGTAGAGTGCGAAATCGTGGGCGTAGTTGCCTGTCCCCTCATAGCTCCACTTGGTGATTTCCGGCGGCCACTCCCTGTCGTAATCCAGCGGCTTCATCAAGAAGGCCTGGATGGCGGGGGCGAGTTCATTGAGGGCGAGCGCGGTCAAATTACGGGGGCCGCCGGCCGGTGCGGCTTCAAGCTTCTCCTTGATGGCGGCCACATCCGGAACAGGAGGCATGAAGCGCACCGTGAGTCCGGCATCCTGCAAGGCGCGCGTGGCGAAATCTTTGCGCTGCATCGCCACGCGCAGGCGCGTCGCCTCTTTTTTGGCGGCTGCGGCCTCGGCGGGCTTGCCGTCCGAGGTGTAGCGCGCCTGCAGCATCTCCAGCCCGCCATGATATTTTTCGCTGAGGGCCGTCACTTTCTCGTTACGGGCCAGGTCGTTTGCCGTGCGGCGCGCCGCATAGGCCTCTTGGATCAAACGCAGCGCTTCGGGTGCCTCCACCACGTTATCGGCGGTCAATTCCGGCACGGTCTCAAAGGCATCCGGCTCGGCCGCGAGCGCCTGCATGAAACGGCCGGCTTCTTTGCGCACCGCCTGCATGCCAGCCGCGTCTTTCGCCTCCTTCATCCGTGTCGAAAGACGCCGCAGTTCCAGGACATAGTTCTCCGCAAGCGGCAGGAGCGAGGCGTCGTAGTCTTTAGCGATCGACTCAAGTCCCGTTCGGTAGGCCGCATGCAGGCGGGCGGCCTCCGCCGGCAAGGCTGCCGAGGCGTCGGACGCGGTCTGCGCCGAGGCCGCACAGCAAGATAAACAACAGAGACATCCGAGGAAAAGTCGCATGGCTTCATCTCCAAACGTGATACACGGGGGCATCGTAGCAAAGCGCCGTGCGCAACGAAAGCCAGAGATGCCGGCGGCGGCATATTCAGAATTAATTGCTGGCATCCCCCCTTGTATCCCGTAGGAAGACGGGATAAAATAGTCTGCATATGGAATTGAACAAACGAAAGCTGTTGCTGGTCGACGACGACCAGAGCCTGCTCGAAACACTGGGCGATTTCCTGTCGTTCGAAGGCTACGAGGTGCTGTGTGCCGTGAGCGGTGAAGACGCGCTGATCAAAATGCGCCCCTTCCAGCCCGACCTGATCATCCTCGACATGGGCATGCCCGGCATGGGCGGCACGGGTTTTCTGGACCGCATCACCCAGCCTGACGGCCATACGCTTTACCCGGTTCTGGTGCTCACCGCGCGCGCGTCGATGGCCGAGTATTTTGCGGACAAACAGATCGCGGGGTTCCTGGCCAAGCCGTGTGATCCGCCGGACCTGCTGATGGAGGTCAGCCGCATTCTATTCGAGACGGCGAACGCCGGGTATCCCGCTGCCGGCGCTGCGGCGCTGCGGCGTCTGGTGATCGCGGAGAGCGATCCTGCCCTGCGGCAGACGCTGGAGGTTGAGTTCGTGCAGGCCGGCTTTGAAGTGAAAGCCGTCGCCACCGGCACCGAAGCGCTGGAGGCGTGCGTCACGGTCAAGCCGCATGCGGTCGTGATGCGTTTGGAACTGGAAGGCATGAGCGCCGATGAGGTGGTGGCCATGCTGCGGCGCCTGCCGACCACGCGCGACATTCAGGCGCTGGTCTACGGCATGGATCTGCCGGAGGCGCAGCTCGACCACGTCGCCAATCTCGACATTCCGCAGAACTGCATGCTGAAAGACCTGACGGTCAACACCATCATTGACCGCACTATGGCCGTGACCGGCGCGTAACCCTTCCTCCTTTTTCTTTTTTCCTTCCTCCCTAACAACTCCTAACTCCTCATTCCTAACTCCTAACTTCTTATGCGTTGCCCAAAATGCGGACACCTGGATGACAAGGTCTTGGATAGCCGTGCGGCGCGCGAAGGTGCGTCCATCCGGCGACGGCGGCAGTGTCTCGCGTGCGAGCACCGCTTCACGACTTATGAAGAGATCGTGAAAGACGAGTTGCGTGTCGTCAAGCGCGACGGGCGGCGCGAGGAGTTCAGCCGGTTGAAACTGGAGCGGGGCCTGATGCGCGCCTGCGAAAAGCGTCCCGTGAGCGCGGATCAGATCCACGATCTGGTTGATCAGGTGATTGAAAGCTTTGAGGGCGAGAGTGAGGTGACGACCGAACAGATCGGGCAGGCGGTGATGACGCGCCTGCACCGTATCGACGATGTGGCCTATATCCGGTTCGCCTCGGTCTACCGGCGTTTCGCGGATGTCAATCAGTTCCTGCAGGCCGTCAAAGACATGGTCGAGAAGTAATGCACAAGCTGACGGTATATGTCCCCGAATCGCATCTCGAAGCGCTGAAGGCGGCGCTCTTCGCTGCCGGCGCGGGACGGTACGCCGCCTATGACCGCTGCTGCTGGCAGGTGCTGGGACAGGGGCAGTTCCGCCCGCTGCCAGGCAGCGAGCCGTTCATCGGCGCGCACGGCCGCGAGGAGCGGCTGCCCGAATACCGTGTGGAGATGCTCTGCGCCGATGACGCGATCGCGGCGGCGACGGCCGCGCTGCGCACTGCGCATCCCTACGAGGAGCCCGCCTTTGATTTTGTCCGTCTGGCGGACATCCCCGCAGGCTGAGCGCACGCCGGACACGAAGGCGGCAGGCGCGCGGCGCGCGTCATCATCACTCGCGGTAGACGCGGACCTCGAACACGCGGGCGGAAGGCTCGCCATTCGTCGCTTCCACCAGCAGGCGCAATTTTGACGCGTTGCGCGCCTCAAAACGGTGCACGCGGTGGCGCAGGAAGTTGTCGCGCTCCGTTGCCACGTCGATCCACTTCCCGCCCTCCAGCACGGCGAGCCGGTAATCTTTCACGCACTGCGGCACCACCGGGCGTACCGGGAACTTGGGGTTGAGGTCGGTATCGAACGTCAGGCGTACGGCATTGAACGTCACCGGCTTGCCGAAGTCCAGCTCCAGCCATTGCGGCAGCGGCTGCTGCGGGTCCGTCGACCAGAGGTGGCTCTCTTTGCCGACGATGCGCGATACGCCGTCGATGACATTCTCGGGCCGGTGGTCGGTGGCAAAGCGGAGAGCCGGCTCGGTGAAGAAGGCGTACTGCTGGCCCTTGACGACGGTCCACGGCCGCGTGTCGCCGCCGCCGTATGCGCGGCACCCCTCGGGCATGCTGCTGGCGACCAGCGCCCAGGAAACGCCCGGCGTCCGGGGCAGCCACAGCCAGAGGTACGGCTGCGCCACGGGACAGTCCACCTTGAACGCCACGTACGCGCGCCGCCGAGCCGGCACCTTGGCCGTGACGGCAGCCAGCTCTTTCGACGCGGAGAAATCGCCTGCCGCATCCGCGCTGCGCACATGCAGCGTCAGATCCACCGGTTCCTCGCGCGTGGAGATCAGGCAGAGCTGCACGGTGCCGAGCCGCTCGGTCAGGCCGCGCGGGAACATCACCGCGCGCGGCATGTTCAGCTCATGTTCGTCATCGGTCTTCACCTGCTTGCGCGTGAATTCGGAGAAGCGCTGCGTGCTGGACGCGGTGACCGTCGCGCCGCGCGCGAGATCGGCCGGATCCTCGTTCTTGAGCTCCGGGATGTACTGGTCGTCCTTGAGCAACTGCTGCTGCAACTCGCCGATGTAGCGCTGCCCGACCTCGCGCGGCGTGGCGCAATGCCGGATCGCCAGCGCGGCGGCGGTGCCCGCCGCCTGCCCGGCGGTCGAGAGCGTGGCCTCGACGCGGACGGTGCCCAGCGCGATATGCGTGACGCTCATGCAACGGCCGGCAAACAGCAGGTTAACGATATTCGTGGAGTACAGCGTACGGTAGGGAATACTGTAGATGGGCACGCGGCCGTCAAAGTCGTACGGCCCATCCTTGCCGGAATGGATGCCGCGCGGATTGTGGACATCCAGGCTCCAGCCGCCGTAGGAAATGCGGTCCGGAAACATCACGCCCTGCTCGGCGTCCTGCTGCTTGAGGATGGTATCGCCGACCAGGCGTCGCGTCTCGCGCCGCGCGTCCATGTAGGGCACGTACGACAAGGCGTAGGTACGGGCACGCGCCTTATGCTCCCAGTGGTTCTTGATCCAGCCCCAGTAAGCGAAGGAGATGCGGATTAATTCGTCGCGCGCGTGCTCCGGATCTTCGAGGTCGTCGATGTCGCCGGGGTGTTCCAGCCACCACTGGCCGCCCGTGAAGCCTTTGGGGAAACGGTGAAACGCTTCGGGCGGCGGCAGCCGGGTGGCCCACGGCGGCGGCGTGTACGCCTGCGGCTGTCCGGTGTCAACGGCGCGGTAGCCGAGCGCGTAGTTGCCCATGATGCAGCCGCTCATGGTGATGCGGTCCGCCTTTTCCGGCGCGGCCGACTCGCCGAACTCGTCGCGCGATTCGCGGCCGAACCGGTACTGCGCGCCGGCATAATAGCCCACCCAGCCGTCACCGGTGCAGTCGATGAACAGCCTGGCGCGGAAACGGCTGGCGCGGTGGGTCAGCGTGTCGGTCGCGAGCACGGCGTCGATCGCGCGCGGGTCGCGCATCTCGACACCGAGCACGCGGCGGTTGTTGAAGAGCGTCAGGTTCTTCTCGCCCTCCATCTGTTTCGCGAACGCCGCGCTGTAGCGCCCGCTATTGAGTTTGCCGCGCCAGAGATTAACCTCTTCGTTCAGTCCGCTCTCGCGCGCGTTCGGATGCGAGACACTCGCACCGCAGGTCGGCACGCCCAGCTCGTCGCTGGCGTTGCCGCCCAGCACGGGCCGGTCGTGCACCAGCGCGGTGCGCGCCCCGTTGCGCGCCGCGGCGACCGCCGCGCCGCAGCCTGCCGTGCCTGCGCCCACGACAATCACGTCGAAGTCGCCTTCGTCGCGGATCTCTGTCGGGAGGCCTGTCAGTCGCGCCCGTTCACGCCGGCACGCCTCTGCTTCGGCCGGCGGCTCATAGGCAAGGTCGCGGGTCAGCAACAGGGCGTCGCAGCGTGCGAACGCGCCGGAAAGGTCGACCAGCGCGAGGCGCATCCGGCCGGCCGCCAGTTCGAAGTCGCCGGCCCGCTCCCAGATCCATCCTGGCTGCTGCGACGCGCCGAGCGTCTGTGCGGCGCGCCGGCCGTTGACGGCCACCGTGAATGTGCCGGGCGAATACTGCGGCAGCCAGTTCTTTGTGCGTGCCCAGACGCGGTAGGTGCCGGCCTGCGGCAGGCGCACCTCGGTGGAGGCCTCGCCGATCGGTGCGCCGACGCCGCACGCGATCAGGTAGGCCGACCCCATCTTATGGATGAACTGGGTGTCCAGCTTCCATGCGCCATACTCGGTAAAATCCTCGGCCTCCACCCAGAGAAAACCGTCGACCGCCATGTGCGCCTCGTTCGGCGGCGGACGGAACGTCACGAAATCCTTCTGCTGTGCCTGTGCCGACGGCACGGCCACTTCGGCGGCCCACACAGCCGTCACGACGAAAACGGCCACAACCGCAGCCAACGCTTGCTTCCATGTTTTGTTCATCATAGCGTTACAGTATACAGACTGTTGCGCCGGCTCGGCAACGGTTCAGCGTGCCCGTTGCGTCCTTTTTTATTGCCGCATCTGTGAAATAACTGTGTTATTCTTTGGTATAAAGAAGGAGAAGTACCATGCTCCAATTGGGTGTGAATATTGACCACGTGGCCACGCTGCGGCAGGCGCGGCGCACCGCGTAT
>JAQUEX010000199.1 GCA_028684935.1 Kiritimatiellia bacterium
GGTCCTCGGTGTCGTGCTGTGTACGCGCGTCTGCGACGCGCAACAAGGCGGCCCCGAAGCCTCTCTCCAGGCCTGCGCCGACGCCGCGTGGCACGCGAGCTGGAGCCGCTTTTACAAGCCTGAGACGCATCTTTTCTACGATTATCTCACCAGCTACGAGCGCGGCAAGGAGCTGGCGCACCTGCCCACGGCCGACGAGGTGCGCCGACAGTATCCCAACACCTGCGGCTACGGCACCGGCATGGAGGACGGCATGATTTCGGCCGGCGTCATGCTGGACATGACGGTCGACCGCTATGCCGTGACCGGCGAGACGAATCTGCCGGCGTGCGCGCGCGAGATCGTGAAGGGCATCCGCCTCTGCACGCTCGGCCACGGCTTCACCGGCTTCGTCGCGCGCGCGGTCTGCCACGAGGATCTGACGAGCATCTACATCTCCTCGTCGCGCGATCAGTACACGCACGCGGTGCACGGACTGTGGCGCTACGCGCGCAGCCCGCTCGCGGGCGTGGCGGACCGCAAGCAAGCCGCGGAACTCCTGGCGGCGATCGCCGACCGCATGCTGCGCAACGTGACTCCTGAAAACGGCTACGATTCGCTGCGCGCCGACGGCACGCGCGATGACCGCGGCATCAGCACCATGTGGAACGTGCAGGGCCACGAAGCGGCGCGCCTGCCGATGATCTACGCCGCGGCCTGGGATCTGACGCGGCGTCCGGCCTATCACGAAGCCTACCGGCGCTACGTGGCGCCGGCGGTCGAGCAGTCGCTGGCGTTCGAGGCCAAGCACGCGAACCATCCCTCGTGGGTGCTGCCGCAGATGCAGGGCTCGCTGGAGCTGTTGGACGCGCTGGAGACGGACCCCGCGCTCAAAAAACAGATCGCCGAGGCGATGCGGCGCGTGTCGGTCCGCTGCGCCGCGCGGGCGTCCGCCGCCGTCAAGCGCGCCGACACCCTCGATCTTCAGGCCGTCGCGCCCGACTGGCGCGTGAGCGGCGGGCTGGTCAATCCCTATCGTCTCTCCTGGTATGCCGTGCGCGAGGTCGGCGAGGCGCTGATCGGGATGCTGATGGACGCCCGCCGCCCGCTGCCTGAGTCGGCACAGCGCGACCTGGCCGCGATGCTGCACAAACTCGACTACGACCGTGTGTCGACCTGCGGTATCTTTCACTTGCAGTGCGCCTACTGGAAAGCGCGCCGCCGCGGACTGTTCCAGCAGGGCCCCACCCCGGTGCAGCAACAGGCGATGCAGGAGACGCTGGAACGTTTCTGGCAGCGCTTGAACACGCAGTACTACAGTCCCAAGACGCACCTTTTCTATGCGTCGCCGGTCGACCGCGTGGCGCCCGCGCGGCTTTTCACCGGCGGCTTTCTGGACCCCGACACGGCCCAGGTCGGGTACGGTCCCGGCATGGCCGACTGCGCCATTTTCAACGGCGTGCTGCTCTCGATGCTGGTCGACCGTCACGCGGCCACACAGGACCCGGCGCTGGCCGCGACCGCGCGCGACGTATTCGAAGGACTGCGCGGCTGCGCCACTGTTCACGGCGTGCCGGGGTTCGTCGCGCGCGGCATCTGCGCGGAAGACGGCCGCGGCGTCTGTCTCACGTCGTCGCGCGACCAGGTCACGCACTTCGTGCACGGCCTCTGGCGCTACGCGCGCAGTCCGCTATGCAGCGACGCAACCCGCGACGAGATCCGCACCCTGTTGCGCGCGGTGGCCGACCGCATGCTGCGCAACGTAACGCCCGAGAACGACTACGATTTCCTGCGCGCCGACGGCACGCGCGACCCGCGCGGCATCTGCCGCATGTGGGAGGTCCGCCCGCACGAGGCGGCACGCCTGCCGATGGTCTACGCCGCAGCCTGGGACCTCAGCCGCAATGACACCTATCACGCCGCGTACCGGCGCTACCTGGCGCCGGCCGTCGAGCACTCGCTGGCGGTGGCCGCGATGCCGCCGGCGGAGGTCAGCCGCTGGATGCCCTGCTACACGCTGCTGCAGATGCAGTCGTCGCTGGAACTGCTGCACGAGCTGGAACGCGACGCGGCGCTCAAAGGCAAGCTGGCCGAGGCGATGCGGGTGATCGCCGGAATGGCTGAAAAACGCGCAGCGGGGCTGAACGGGTTCGACGATGCGGGGTCAATCTGCGCGAGCGGCGAGACGGCGCTGGCCCAGTTGATGACACCGGGCTTCGCGTATGCGCCGCATCAGCGCGATCTCTTGATGACGATGATCACCGGCGAGGCGCACCGCTCGCCCGGCGCCGCCCGCATCATCCATGTCACGGCCGCCTACTGGCGCGCGCGGCGGCTCGGCGTGCTGACGCCCCCCTGAACGTGCCTTCAGTTGGCGATGCGTCCGGGCCAGGGAAGTTCCGGCCCGCTGACCGAAGCCACCTCATTTTTGCCGGCGCGGGGACCGACGGCATGCGCGCCAAGGCAGAGTGTCAGCAGCAGCACCACCACGGCGGCGGCCACCGCGCAAATGACGGCGAAGGTTGTAAAGAACGACGACTCCTCTTTCGCCGCAAAATCCATCGAGCCGATGGGCGTCATCTGCACGCCATCCGGAAAACCGTCGCCGCCGGCCGCCGCGTCACCTTCGGTCGCCGCGTCGGGCTTGGCACCCGGGCGCTTGATCTTCAACGTCTTTTTCTGCGTGACCGCCGCGCTGTCGCCGCCGTCCTCGACTGAGGGAAGCGCCGAGTCCGGAATGCGCGAGGTCTTGCGGGCCGAAGCCGACGACAGCGGCGAAGCGGAGGCCGTGGGCGTCGCGGACGGAGCGGTCAGATCGGACGGCCGCTTCAGGCGGATAGTCTTCGGGCCCTCCTTCTCGGGCGCCACGCCGATGGCCGAGTCCAGCGAGATGCGCGACGTCTTGGACTTGGCGGCCTGAACCTGGGCCACGGAAGGCGGTTTGATACCCTCCGGCAGCGGATGGGCGCCGGGGGTCGGCGGATGCTGCGGCTGGGGCTGTGCCGGCGAAATCGGCGCGATCGGCGCGATCGGCGCCGTGGCCGACAGTTCAACCTGGGTAATCGCCTGAGTGGCGCCGGGCGTGGACTGCGGCCCCGTCTCATGTGCAGCGCCGGGCATAGCGACCGGGCGCAGGCGCACGGTCGCGGGGCGGATCGCCGCCGGCGTCGCAGCGGCCATCACCTCGGGCACCGGCACGCGCGCGGTCGCCTTCGGGTTGGCGGGCGGCTGCGGCGCGGCGGCTGCGGGAGCCTGCGCGCCTGCGGCAGGCGCGACGGGTTTCAGGCGCACGGTGATCGGCCGCGGCGCGCCGCCGGCGGGGGTCACTGCCGCCTGGCCTTCCGGTTTGGCAAAGGGTGACACTTTGGGGGGAATGGTTCCCTTGTTAACATCGTCCTGCTCAGCCATGACTCGTGCCTCCGTGACATGCAACAGCCGTTTACACGGCCATTACTTCCGCTTCCTTGTTTTTCAGTTCGCCGTCAATTTTCGCGATGTGGGCGTCCGTGGCTTTTTGCACCTCGTCCAGCCCCCGGTCGCGCTCGTCTTCCGTGATCTTGCCATCCTTCTGCAGCGCTTTGATCGCGTCGTTGCCGTCGCGGCGCACGTTACGCACCGCGATGCGGGCCTCTTCGGACTGGCGCTTGGCCACCTTCACGATCTCTTTGCGGCGCTCTTCGTTAAGCTCCGGGATCGGGACGCGGATCACGCGGCCGTCGTTGCGAGGGGTCACGCCGAGGTTGGCCGCGAGAATCGCTTTCTCAATCTCAGGCAGCGCCGTGGGGTCATACGGACTGATCACGATCAGGCGCGGCTCCGGGGTCGAGATATTCGCGAGGTCGCGCAGGCGGGTCGGGGTGCCGTAGTAGGTGACCTGCACGCCGTCCACCAGCGCGGGCGACGCCTTGCCGGTGCGCAGGCCGGCGAACTGGCCCTTCAGCACCTTGAGCGAATTTTCCATCTTGTCGATGGTGTCCAGCAATACATCATCCAGCGTATCCATCGTCATCTCTCCTGACCTAACTGAGCTGCGTCGTGTCGCCCACCAGCGTGCCGATGGTTTCGCCGCAGACGATCCGGTCCAGCGCGTCTTCGTCGTAAAAATCAAACACCACGATCGGGATCCGGTTGTCCATGCACAGCGCGAAGGCCGCCGAGTCCATCACCTTGAGGCGCTTGTGCAGGGCGTCCTCGTAGGTCACTTTGTCGTAGCGCGTCGCGTTGGGGTCCAGGTTCGGATCCGCCGTGTAAATCCCGTCCACTTTTGTGGCCTTCAGCAGCACCTCCGCCCCGATCTCGCTGGCGCGCAGCGCCGCCGCCGAATCGGTGCTGAAGTAGGGGTTGCCGGTGCCACCCGCAAAAATCACCACGCGGCCCTTGTCCAGATGCCGGACCGCCTTGCGCTGAATGAAAGGCTCTGCCACCTGATGCATCTCGATGGCGGTCTGCAGGCGCGTCTCCAGGCCCAGATGCTCAAGCGCGTTCTGCATCGCCAGCCCGTTGATGATCGTGGCCAGCATGCCCATGTTGTCGCCGGTGGTGCGGTTCACGCCCTTGGACTCGCCTTTGAGCCCGCGGAAGATATTGCCGCCACCCAGCACGATGCCGATCTGCACGCCCAGCTCCACCACCCGCGCCACACGGCGCGCCATCGAAGCCAGCGCGTCCGGATCGATGCACTCGCCCGACGAGCGATTCCCGAGAACCTCGCCGCTCAGCTTCAACACAATCCGCCGGTACTTGACCCTGCCACTCCGTCGCGTTTCCAGAAACGCCCCCTTTCAACGCATGATTCGAAACGGCAACAGCTTACCGGATCATTCCCGGAAGGTAAACCGCTTTTTTAGTCGTTCACGCGCTCGATGCCGGCCCCCAGCCGCCGCAACTCCAGCTCGACCGACTCATAGCCGCGGTCGATGCTGCCGGCGTTGAGGATCACGGTCTCGTTCTTGGCGCACAGCGCCGCCACCAGCAGCGCCATGCCGGCCCGGATGTCCGGACTCGCCACGCGCGTGCCGTGGAGCTGCGTCGGGCCGGTCACCACCACGCGGTGCGGGTCGCACTGCACGATGCGCGCGCCCATGCCGATCAAGTGGTCCACGAAGTACATGCGGCTCTCGAACATCTTTTCGAAAAAGAGCGTGGTGCCGCGCGTCTGGGTGGCCAGCACGATCAGCACGCTCATCAGGTCCGAAGGAAACATCGGCCACGGCCCGTCCTCGATCTTGGGGATCGCGTCACCCAGGTCGTAAGCGGTCTTGAGCCGCTGGCGCGCGGGCAGCCGCAGGCTCCGCGCCTCGCGGTCGAAGGCCCACCTGACCCCGAGCCGCTTGAACGGCCGCTCCAGCGCCTCGAAATCGGCCGGCTCGACCCCCTCGACCGTCAGCTCGCCGCCGGTGACCAGCGCCGCCGCCATGTAGCTGCCCGCGTCGATATAGTCCGGCCCCACCCGCTGCTCGGTGCCGTGCAGCGACTCGACCCCCTCGATCGTCAGCAGGTTCGTGCCGATGCCGCCGATGCGGCCTCCCATCGCGTTGATCATGCGGCAGAGGTCCTGCACGTGCGGCTCGCAGGCCGCGTTGTACAGGAGCGTCGTGCCCTTGGCTAGCACCGCCGCCATGACGAGATTCTCGGTCGCGGTCACGCTCGCCTCGTCCAGCAGGATGCGCTGCGCCTCAAGGCGCTTCGCGGCCTTGAAGAGATAGGTGCCGCCGGTACGGACCGAGGCCCCGAGCCGCCGGAAACCGTCGAGATGGGTGTCGATGCGGCGGCGCCCGATCACGTCGCCGCCCGGCGGGTAGAGCTTGGCGCAGCCGCAGCGCGCCAGCAGCGGCCCGGCGAAGAGGATCGAGGAGCGGACCTTGCCGCACAGCGCTTTGCTCAGGTGCGTGCTCTTGACGCGCCGCGCGCAGATGCGCACAGTCCGCCGCTCGCCGTCCAGCTCGACCTGCGCGCCCAGCTCGGCGAGCAGATCGATCATGGTGCGCACATCCGCGATCAGCGGCAGGTTGCTGAGCACCACCGGTTCAGCCGTCAGCAGGCTCGCGGCCAACATGGGCAGCGCGGCGTTCTTGTTGCCCGGCACGCGGTGCACGCCGCTGACGGGCCGGCCGCCTTTAATGACAAATCGTGACATGGGGAATCAAACAGACTGAGAGGTTCATCCGTGCCCGTACACCC
>JAQUEX010000200.1 GCA_028684935.1 Kiritimatiellia bacterium
GGCCCCAAGGTCTCCGAACCCGCGCCCGCCGGCGAGGGGCTGGTCTCCAGCGGCATCGATGTCTGGTGCAAAAAAACACGCCGGCCCGTGATCAATGATTGGTATGCGTCGGGCAAGTATCACGACGACCGCGGCGAAGGACTCGACTATTACAAGGTCGGCCCCGGCCGCGGCTGCGGCGGGCTGGGCATCTTCAACGGCGTGGCTTGGCACGTCAGCGGGAACTGGGTCACTCACAAGACGCTCGCGACCGGCCCTGTACGCACTGTGTTTGAACTCACCTACGCGCCGTGGGCATGCGGCGAGGGTGTCACGGCGCGCGAGACGCGCCGCGTGAGCCTCGATGCCGGCTCGCACTTCACGCGCATCGAAAGCCGGCTGTCCGTCACCGGCAGCGCCGCGCTGCAGGCCGGCCCGGGGCTCGACATCTCGGCCGGGCGCCAGCACAACGGCGCGCTCGCCGCGCAGCCGGACCAAGGCTGGCTGGCGAACTATGAGCCGGCGCACCCCAAGCACGGTTCGCTCGCGACCGCCCTCGTGGTGCCGGAAAAAGCCGCGCTGGCGACCGATCCCCTTGACAATCTCTATCTGCTGCGCGCGCCCGCCGCGGACGCGCCCGTTGTCTGGTACGCCGGCGCGGCCTGGAGCGGGGCCGACGACTTCGTGAACGCCGAGGCGTGGGCCGCCCACGTGTCCGCCTTCGCGGCGTCCCTCCGCACGCCGCTCACCGTTTCAGTCAAATGATGACTTCCAAACTCCTAATTCCTAACTCCTAACTCCTAAACTCTAACTCCCTAAGGGGCCCGTATGATTCTCGATCTCTTCAAGCTGGATGGAAAAGTCGCCGTGGTCACCGGCAGCGGCCGGGGCATCGGCCAAGCCTATGCCGTCGCGCTGGCCGAGGCCGGCGCGGATGTCGCGCTGGTCGACGTGATCCCGATGGATGAGACCGCCGCGAAAATCGAGGCGCTCGGCCGCAAGGTGTGCGCCGTCACCGCAGACCTCAGCAACGGTGAAACGGCCGCGCCCGCTATTATCGCTGACGTCGTGAAGCGGCTCGGCGGCGTCGATATCTTGGTGAACAACGCGGGCATCATCCGTCGCGAGCCCTTCACAGAGCACAGCGCCAAAAACTGGAACGACGTGCTGAGCGTCAACCTGAGCACGCCTTTCTTTCTCAGCCAAGCCGCGGCTCGGCTGATGATCGCACAGGGACGCGGCGGCAAGATCATCAACATCGCCTCAATGCTCTCCTTCCAGGGCGGCATCCTGGTGCCCGGCTACGCGGCCTCCAAGGGCGGCATCAAGAGCCTGACCATGCTGATGGCCAATGAGCTGGCGGCGCACGGCATCTGCACCAACGCGATCGCGCCGGGTTATATCGCGACCGAAAACACGCGGCCGATCCGCGAGAATCCGGCGCGCAACGAAGCGATCCTCAACCGCATTCCGGCCGGGCGCTGGGGCACGCCGGAGGATTTGATGTCCGCCGTGGTCTTTCTAGCCTCGCCGGCCTCGGACTACATGAACGGCCATACCCTGGCGGTTGACGGCGGCTGGCTGGCGCGGTGATCAGGCCGACGGCCTGTGTCCGAGCGCTTCCGAAAGTATCGCGGCCGCCGCCTTAAGCTGGGCCGCGCACTCCGCGACACGGCCGCGCGTCAAGCGCTGCGTGACGCCGGTGATGCCCAGCGCGATTGCGACGTGGCCCCGGCTGTTGAAGACCGGCACCGCCGCGCACCGGATGCCGTCGAAAAACTCCTCTTCATCCACCGCGTAGCCGCGCTTGAGGATCAGCGCGATCTCCTTCGCCATCCGCTCGGCGGTCACGATCGTACGGCCGGTGCGCGTCCGCGGCATCATCCGGCGGAAATAGTCGTCCAGGCGGTCGCGGAAATTCCAGGCCAGGAACACCTTGCCGGTTGCCGAACAGTGCAGGTCGGCGAGCGTGCCGGCGGGCGCCCCGGCCCGGATCGGCAGCGGGCTCTGGCACACCTCCATCAGCAGCGATTTCTCATCCGAGAGCATGGCGAGATGCGCCGTCTCGCCGGTCTGCTCGGCAAGCTGCTTGAGCAGCGGCTTGGCGAGACCGGTGAGATCCACGCCGGCCATAGCGCGCATGCCGAGATAAATCAGAGCAGGCCCCAATGCATAGAGGTGGCGCTCATCGCTTTCCAGCAGCCCTTCTCTGACCAGCGAATTGACGATACGGATCACGGTGGTGCGCGGCACTTCCAGCGCACGGCTGATCTGCAGGGCGGACAGCTCCGGCTCGGAGGCCAGCAGCTTGAGCACGCGCCCGGCATTCAGCAAGTTCGGGATCACATAATCAGGCATGGTCGCAATCCTCTCTCCCCACTTGGATATCGAAGGCATCAGGTTACCACAACCGCCTGTATAGCACCTTGATTTTTTGTCGTCACGTCGTTTCGAATGTTGAGATTGCTATTGCGGTGCCAGACGGTTCTTTGTTATAAAGAAACTTTCTTTTGCGGCTTAATCCTTTTGGACGGCGCGGAACGGAGTGCGGATATGCAGATTCTGGTTGGTTTTTTGTATGTGCTTGAGGTGGTCGTGTGTTTTCTGCTCGGCGGCGTGATTCTGCTGCAGAAGCCGAAAGAGGGCGGGCTTGGCGTCAGCTTCGGCGGCGGCATGGGCGAAGCGCTCTTCGGCGCGCAGATGGGCAACGTGCTCACCAAGGCCACGATCATTCTGGGGTCGGTCTTTCTGCTCAACACGCTGGTGCTGTCGCGCCTGACCTCGCATGTGGGGACATCCGTGATGGAAGGCGTCAAGACGCCCGCGCCTGCGGCCGAGCAGCAGGCCCTTCCGTTCTCGGCCCCGACGGCCCCGGCCCCGGTCGCTCCGGCCGCACCCGCGCCCGCCGCTCCGGCTCCCGCGGCACCCGCGCCCGCCGCGCAATAATGTCCTTGCGAGCCCCTGCCCGGCAACGTCTCGAATGGCCTCAGCCTTCAGAGACCGGCATACTGCTGCGCCAAATCCAAGAACTTTTGTGCCGTCTTCTTCATGTCTTCAGTCGCCTCGGGATGGGCCGATGCGGACCGGAGACGCTACTTCGAGATTGCGCGAGGTTCGGCCTTGGAATGCGCCGCGATACAGGACGTACTGGATGTTGGCAAGGCGCTGGACGAAGCCGAAAGCCAGAATCGCAAGACCGAACTCGACCGGATGGCCGCGATGCTGAGCCTGTTGGGCGGCAGGGGATATCAGGTCCGGGAAGAGGCGACGGCCTACGACGGAAACCCAATCGATCCCGATCCCGATAGCGATAGCGATTTGGATGAGACCAAGCCCCAACAGCGCGGTGGAGGCGACGGGATACCGCCGCCTCACCGCTAGCGTACTGCCCGGGAGCAATTTCAACCGGTATTTTCTTGAAGGCTCGCCGCTGCGAGTTCTTTTCTGACAAGGTCGGGCGATCTGCCAGATAACTTTTCAGATTTGCTTCCCATTCAGGCAATCCAAAGGTCCGCAACAGGTTCAGGGCCGACCGGTCGATCTGATAAACGGCATACGGACTGTTTACAGGGCGTGCGGAGTCATCAGGATTATAGACGGCAATTCCCGCGTCGACAAACTGATGCATGGTTTGTCGACGGATGGTCTCTCGTGTATTGGGCGCATACTTTTTCTGATAATAGCGCCTCGCCCAGTCCATGATCGGCGTTATCCCCATAAGCGGGTTCGAAGCCTGCGCCCATGTTTTGTCGCGAGTCAATCCAAGGAGACACAAGAGGCAAAGAGCCGAGCGCTCATTTTGCTGGGCTCGAGGAAATCCAAGCTCAGACAAAACCTGCAACGCCTGTTTAAAATTTTATTCATGCGGTAATAGCCATCACTTTCTCATCGACTTGATCTGCTCCCGCCTGCGGATGATTGCGAACCCAACGTCCGAGGCGGGACAATAACGGCAAACTCGGATAACGCAAGTGCCTAAGATCGGTCGCGTTGACCTGTGTATGGCCATTAAAACTGCGGAAATAGGTGTCCAGAGCACGTGTGTTAAGAAAATCGGCCAATCCGTAGGCAACGTCTTCCGGCAACCCGCGCCGTTCAAAATGGTAGAGCAAATTACGCCAGCCTTACGGTTTTGTCAATCAGGCTGGCCCGGTTTGGCGCCGGTTCTGCTCGGATTAGGGCAGCGTGCCGCGCGCCGCGTCGAGTGCGGTTTTGCGGAAGGCCTGGGTGGCTTCGTGCGCACAGGCCGGCACCACCTCCGCCGCGAACGCGGCGCTCTTGGCCATGCAGGCGCGCCCTTCCGGCGTGGTGTAAAAGGCGGCCAGCGCGCGCAGCTCCGCTTCATTGAAGTGGTGCAGCAGCGCCTCGCGGATGACGCGGCGCAATTCGGTGGCGTCGAGGTTGCGCATGAAGGCCGCGTGCGCCTGCGTCTGCTTCTCGGGCCGCGTGTAGGCGGCGGCGTAGGGCCGCGCCAGTTGGGCGACCATCATCTCCGGCGGGACGATCTCCATCAGCGCGTCGGCATGCCGCTCTTGGGCGGTCATCGCAAGGGAGGCCGGCACGGCAGTGCGGCACGCGCCGGCCAGGACGAGCGGCGCGAGCCAGAAAAGAGGACGTGCGTTCATGCCGGCACCTCCTGCCGGGCGGTTGCGGAGGTGCCCAGCACGCTCTGGTAGACGGCTTCCGTGGCGCGGGCCGATTTTTCCCAGGTGAATTCGGCTGCCTTGCGGTAGCCGGCCTCGATCTTTTCCTTGCGGAAAACCGGATGGTCGAGCAGCAGGCTCACCGCGCTGGCGATGGAGGTTCGGTCGCGCGGGTCGCAGGTGACGGCCGCGGCGCCGCAATTCTCGATGACCGCACCGCCCGAGCAGACCACCGGGCAGCCGCAGGCCATGGCTTCGAGCGGCGGCAGACCGAACCCTTCGTCATGGGAGGGGAAGACGAAGGCCTGCGCCAGCGAGTAGAGCACGGGCAGATCCTCGGCGCTGACATAGCCCGTGCGGCTCACGCGGTGGCGCACGCCGTTCTGGCGGATGGCCGCGTCGATCGCTGTGGCGGTGGCTGAATCGGCGGCGCCGGCCAGCACAAGGTGCAGGTCCGGCCGCTCGCCTTGCACGATGGCGAATGCGCTGATGAGGCCGAGGATGTTTTTGCGCGACGTCAGATCACCGACAAAGAGCAGGAACGAGGTGGGCAGCCCGTGGCGCTGGCGCACGGCCTGCAGGCGCGCATAGTCAGTGCAGCGGGCCATCGTCTGCGAGAGGCCGGGCGGTATGACATGGATGCGCGCTTCGCGCACCGCCGGGAAGCGCGTCAGGACGGTGTGTTTGGTATAGGGCGAAAAGGCGATGATCGCGGCGGCCTTTGTGACCGAAGGCGGGATCAGCAGCTTGTAGTGCAGGATGTTGCGCTTGCGGCAGAACTGGGGGTGGGTCATCACATGCAGATCGTGGATCGTGAGGACCACGGGGCAGGGCGCCAGCAGCGGGGCAACGTAGGCGGGCGCGTGCAGCAGGGGCGCGCGGGCGCGCAACAAGAGCAGCGGGAGCGCGGTCTGTTCCCACAGGATACGCAACAGGCGCGAGCGCGAAACCGGCGCACACGTGGTGCGCAGACTCAAGTGCGGTGCCGCGGGGATCGCGCGGTGTCCAGCGGGAACACAGGCGCAGGCCGGGAGCGAGCCATACTGCGCCAGCGCGCATGCCAATTGATGAACCGTGACCTCCACGCCGGAATACGGTTCACGCAAGACCATGGCATTGTAGAAAATATCGGGCATGATGATGGCAGTATACCCGAGAATGTTCGGCAAAGGAATGCGAAATGCGGCGCGAGAAGGCGGGAAATGGCGGAGAGGGAGGGATTCGAACCCCCGGTACCCGTAAGAGCACACAGCATTTCCAGTGCTGCACCTTCGGCCACTCGGTCACCTCTCCATGCAAAAGGCCTTCTTTTATAGCGGTTCGGCCGTCAGAACTCAACCCCAAAGTGGATAAAAAGAAAGTGCGAGGGCGCATGGCAGTTCTGTTGGTGGATACCCTGCTTAATCGTAATCTTAATCGTAATCCTAATCGTAATCCTAATCCGCTAACCGCCGGTCTCATATTCGGCCCGTTCCTCATGGATACGATCAGCGGACGTGCTGCGGATCAAGCCCGCCAGCATCGAGAC
>JAQUEX010000201.1 GCA_028684935.1 Kiritimatiellia bacterium
GGCGCCTGGCTGCTCAAACAGGCGCGGCTCCTGATCGGTAAACGGCGGCTTGACATGATCATCTGGGACGCCACGGTCGCGCACAGCGGCGATTTTCGCGCCTTCGAGCACAACGACCTCGCCATGATCGGGCTGATGATGGCGTCGCTCACCACGACCGGCGCCGTCGACAGCGGGACCGTCTGCGTGCTGGATCACATCGCCCGCACCCTGTGGCCTGCCGATCCCCAAGAGGCCGGACGGCTCGCTTCAGAACGCGGCTGGACACTCGCCGAAGACGGCATGACCCTCCATTTTCGCCGTTTGCCTCACTGAGCGACGGTCACGCCCTGGCCTTCTGCAGGCTGCCGGTCAACGCGAACAGCACATTCTCTTCGGTAATGATACCCAGCACCGTGCCGGCTTCGCGCTCCCGCACCAGGACCATCGGGTGACGGTGCTTGCGCATCAAGGGCAGCACATCATCCGCGCGTTCGTCGGCGTTGACAAAAAAAGGCGCTTCCATGCCGTCTTTGGCCAGCGTGGCATCGGGATCAGGATCGCGTGCCAGCAGCTCCACCACGTTCAAGACACCGACACACCGCTCGCCACTCTCGCTGAACACCGGCAGGCGCGCATGTCCGGAATCGCGTACCGCCTGAAAACAGGTACGAAGCGGCACGTCCGCGCGCACCGTGGTCACGCGGCTCAGCGGTGTCATGATCTGTGCGGCCGTCTGCGCCTGAAGCGTCAGCACGCGATTGATCATGAGGCGTTCAAACGCCGTGATGCGAGAGCCGTCCTTCGCGTCACTGACCACGTTCTGGATGTACTCACGCGTCATGAGAAAACGTTGCCCGGCGCCTTTTCGGGGATCCGGCACCAGCCAACGCGTCACAAAAAGAATGGCTGTCGTCAACGGCACCAGCATGTAGTCGACCGCATGAAAGGCACGTGTCACCAGCAGGGTACGGCGCAGAGGACGCGTGGTGAAAAAGAGTTTAGGCAGATATTCACAGAACCACAGCATCAGAAAGGCCATCACAACGGCCCAGGCCGCCTGCATGCCGCTGCTGCTCGGAAAACAACTCTGGGCCAGGCTGGCCGACAGCGTGGACAACATCACGTTCACGAGATTGTTGCCGACCAGAATCGTGGCCAGGCAGCGCTGCATGTCGCACAAATAGCCGTGCAGGAGCACCGCCGGCTTCAAACCGGCGCGGACCAGGTGCATCAACCGCGCATGGTTGAGCGACAGCATGCCTGACTCAGTCCCGGAGAAGAACGCCGAGGCCAAAAAGCAGAGAATGATACCGACGATGTGGAGTTCAGCCTTCACAGCTCCCCTCCCTCGTCCAGGCCTTCGAGCAACAGGTCGTCACTCGCGGAAAGTTCGAGCGCGTCTTCCACCGGCCGTTCCAGCACCTCGAGCTGTACGGCGTCGATCCGCCGCTTGCGCAGCCGCCGGACCGTCACGCGGCAACCTTGCGCCACGACGCACTGCCCCGCCGGCAGCAGGCGGCCGGCGTGAAACGTCACCCATCCCGCAATCCGGTCCGCGTCATCCGCTTCAAGGCTCAGATCCAGCTCATGGTTCACTTCTTCCAGGCTCACGGTGCCATCCATCAGCCAGACGTCCGGCGCAACGCGACGGATCGGCGAGTCGGCCTCTTCCGTTGCCGGCGTGACAGGATCGGTGATCAACTCCAGAATATCGCCGCGCGTGATCAACCCCGCCGTGCCGCCGTATTCATCCAGCACGCACGCGATGTGCTTGCCGCTCCGCTGGAAAGTCACGAGCAGGTCATCAAGCGACACATTCTCAGGCACGAACAACGCCTGGCGCGTGGCTTTGCGCGCGTCATGCGCGGGATCGAGCAAAAACTGAACCGTATCCAAAAAACCTTCGATCGCGTCGGGGGTCCGCACATAAACCGGCAGATAGCGGTGCCCCGCACGGTGCGCGACCGCAACTTGCGTGTCGACCGGCGTATCGAGATCGATGCCCACCATATCCACGCGCGGCGTCATCTCGTCACTGGCCATCAACTCTGACAGCCGCAGGATGCCGTCGACCATCGACGCCTCTTCGGCATCGAGCACCCCTTGTTCCTCGCTGACCTCAACCACGGTGAGCAATTCGTCATTGGAGAGCGCGCGGCGCTCGCGGCGCAATGATTTCTTAAAGATGCGCGATCCGAACGTCAGCACAACATTGAAGGGCCGCAGCAACCACAGCCAAAAGAGAAGCAGCCGGCAGCACACCGGCGCGAGCCGCTCGGCATGACTGATCGCGATCCGCTTGGGGGTCACTTCACCGAACAGCAAAAGGCTGACCGTCATGAATGGAATGGCGACCACCTCGCCCCAGCGCGGGATCAAGCTGTCGATCACCATGTAGCCCAAACTGGCGATCGCAAAATTGACCAGCGAATTGCCGACCAGCAGGGTGGAAAGGGTCAGCGCAGGATCAGCCAACAGCGTTTCCAGGCGCCGGCCTGCCGCCGCATGCCGGTTGCGTATGCGCTGGACCTGAATCGGCGACAATGAAAACAAGACCGTCTCGCAGCCCGAAAAAAAGGCTGAAAGCACGAACAAGCCCAATAAAGCAACGCCGCATCCCACCGTGACTAAAGGATTCATGGCTTGGAAACGTCATCCACAAACAGCTTGGTACGGTGCCCGCTGTTCAGGGTCTCGATCTCCATATCGCGGATCATCCAGCGGTCATCCATCTTCTTGACGCGCTGCACCCACATTTTGCGCACGGGATTGCCTTGCGGATCAAGTTGCTCAACCTGCATCAGGCAACGCAACTGACGGTCCACCCAAATCCTCACGGCCGAACAGCCGGGGATCGGTCCCGGCGGAACCGCCACCAGGATGTCGCAATCGCGCCCGTTGTGGCTATCGCCGCGCGGCTTGTCATCAAAACGCACATCCTGCCACCAGAGAAAATCCAGCGTCAGATCCATCCAGGTCATGTCCGTGCCCCGGATACGACCGGCGTAGGAGGGAGAGTCCACGGGTTTTTGCTCCGGGCCTTCAAACAGTTGGATCTGCGCCGGCTGTCCGGGCGGCCGCGTCAGCACCGCGCGTTCGACCAGTCCCGTGCCCTTCGCATCCAGCAGCAGCACCTCGGCTGCGGGAGGACGCGCGCCCCACTCCATCATGAGCTTGAACGGCTGCTCCATCAGCACGATGCCGCGCAACTTGCGCACGGTCAACGTCCCCTTCAGCAAGAGGGGCTCGGTCGGGATCAGCCGTGTGCACGCGTTGAGCGTCTCTGCGGCCGTCAACTTTTCTTCTGCGGCAGCCTGCTCGGTGGCGGGCCGATCCCCCACCGCCGACAAGGCAACCTGTAGCGGCAGCCCCAGCCCGATCACAACGAGATGCAAGGATGTTTTCAAACGTACCTCGAAGCGCCCATGTCCATCATGTTGCGCATTGAGAACAGGTTATAGCACAATACGTGTTCTACCGCAAGGATGCGGTCATTGACGCCTCATCGTCAACGCGCGGACTGATCCTGACTTCGGCGCGCAGGCGCTATATCAAAGTCGCCATGAAGGCCCGCGCCTCGTCGCGTGTGGTGATCCTGCCCTCCAGTTGCGCATCATACAGAGCGCGCAGCAGCTCGCCCATACGCGGTCCCGGAGCAATGCCCCATGCCGCCAGATCACGGCCTCGCACCAGCGGCGGCGGCAACACGGGTTCGGCACGGTACGCCTCGAACGCCGCCTTCAGAAACAGCCAGGGGCCGAACAGCTTGTTGCTGTGTTGAATATCCGCGCGCATGACCTCCAGCAGAACGGGAAAGACGGGGCTTCCGATAAAGCGCCGCAGGGTGGCAGGGCGCATCTTTTCAGCTTCAACCCCCTGCATGTGGCCGGCCACAACCGCCTTGACCTGCTCCACCCGCGCGGCCGGCTGCCGCAACCGCGTCAGGATCGTTTCGGCCATCGCCGCCCCGACCGGCGCATGGCAGGGGAAGCGGATCAGCGGTTCCCCGTCCGCCGCATCGGCTTCGCGGCAGAACGTCACCGGCTTGCCGATGTCGTGCAGCAGGAGCGACCACGCCAAGACCGGATCTCGCGGGGCCGGGACCTCATCCAGCATCAGGCAGGTGTGCGTCCAGACATCACCCTCGGGGTGATAACGGGGCGGCTGTCGGGTGCCGTGCAACGCCGCGACCTCAGGCAGGAATTCCCGCAGCAGACCGGTCTCGCGCAACAGATTGAGACCGACTGACGGACGCGGCGACTCACACAGCAGGCGAGTCATTTCAGACGCGATGCGCTCTGCGCTGACACGCGCGATCCAGGCCGCATGCGCCGCCACCGCGGCCTGCGTCGCCGCGTCCAGCGTGAAAGCCAGCACCGACACGAACCGCACGGCGCGCAGCATGCGCAGATGATCCTCGCGGAAACGGGCCGCCGGATCGCCGATCGCCCGGATCACGCGCGCCGCAAGATCCTGCAACCCGCCCACTTCATCACGGACAACGCCGCTGAACGGGTCGCAGAACAAACCGTTCACGGTAAAATCGCGGCGCGCGGCATCCCCTTCCGGCGTCGCAAAACGCACACCCGACGGATGCCGTCCGTCCACGTACGCCCCGTCGGTACGGAAGGTGGCCACATCAAAAGAAAATCCGTCGCGCAAAACCAGCACCACGCCGAACGCCTTGCCGACCGCCACCGTCTGCCCTACAAAGAGCGCCTCGACCTGATCCGGCGCGGCAGAGGTCGCAACGTCAATGTCTTTGAACGGCCGGCCCAACAGCGCATCCCGCACACACCCGCCTGCAAAAAGCACGTCATGGCCAGCCTCAGCCAGCCGCGCAGCCACCGCACGCGCCGCGCACAGCATGGCATCGTCACATGTTGTAAAATCGACGGTCATCGCTGTGGCTACCCCCCTCCCAGCACGACGCCGGCGCACGCGCCGCCCAGCAGGATATAGACCGGCGACACCTTGCTGAATGCCGTCAGCCCGAAAGCGGCCGCCGCGATCGCCGCCAGGCGCAGATCCGGCACACGGCTGAACACGTCGTGCCAAGACTCGCCCCACAACGCGTGCATCAGCAGCAACACCGCCGCCGTAATGACCAGACCGGTCACCAGCGGACGCAAGATGTCAAAAATCCGCATCATGCAGGGATGTGTGCGGTTCTTGTTCCAGAACGCACCGAACAGATTGATGCAGAGCAGCGAGGGCGCGCAGACGGAAAGCGTACCAATGATCGCCCCGACCACCGCCAACGCCACCGATCCCGAAAAGGCATCGGCGATCACGCGGTATCCGACAAACGTCGCGGTATTGACCGATATCGGCCCGGGCGTCATCTGAGCGATCCCGAGAATGTCCAGGAATTGTTGGTTGTCGAGCCAACCGCGACGCACCATTTCATGCTGGATAATGGGGATCATCGCCAGACCGCCACCGACCGTCAGCAGCCCGATCTTGAAGAACGCGTAAGCAAGTTTGACAAAGAGATTCATCGCCGCCATGCCCCGTAGGCAAACCAGCCCGCGCCGGCCGCCACGCCGAGCAGAATCACCGTCACCGCGCTGACGCCGCAAACGAGCGTCAGGAACGTCACGACCAGCGACACCACGCACCCCAGACGCGTCGTGCGGCTGCGCGCAAACAAGGTGTAGGCCACCCCCAGCATCAAGCCGGCCACCGCCGGGCGCAACCCTGACATCGCGTCGGACACCAGAGCCGATTCGCTCATTCTGTCGAACGCGACCGCATAGGCCAAGATCGCAAAGAACGGCGCAGCCACTACGCCCAGCGTGGCCGCCACCGTCCCCCGGAAGCCGCGCAGACTATGGCCGATCAACATCGCGGTATTCACCGCCACCACGCCCGGCACCAGTTGCGACATGGCGTAATAGTCCGCCATGTCCTCGAACCTGCACCACTTGCGCCGATTGACCACCTCGCGCTCCAGTAACGGCAACATGGCGTACCCGCCGCCGAACAACACGGCGCCGACTTTGGCAAAACTCACGAAAATCTGCCGCAGCCGAATCTCAGGCCGCTCAGATGCCTTCACTGTCTCATTCCGATTCGCCATACCCTTCCAGCATGCACCATTGCCCCGCCGCCGGTCAATCCGGAAGCTCCCGCCGG
>JAQUEX010000202.1 GCA_028684935.1 Kiritimatiellia bacterium
GGTAACGATATTGACGTGAGGCGGAACCTTTCGCGGAGATGTTCAGGGAAAGGCAGTAAGATGAAAAAGCGTGGTGGAAGTGCGGTGCGGTGGGTGTGTGCATGGGCTGTGTCGGGTGCGATCGCGGCGCAGGCCGCGACCGGTGTATGGTCGAACGTCTCGGGCGGCTATTGGGCCGACGGCGCCAACTGGCAGGACAGCGTGGTGCCGTCGTCGGCGGGTTCCGAACCCGGCAGCGGGGATGTCGCGGATTTCACCGCCTTGGCCGCCGGTGAAACGGTGACGGTCACCAACTACACGGGCTCCGGCGCCCTGCGGTTCGCGGGCCTTGCCGGCGATTTCTGGACGGTGACCGGGGGCAGCCTGGGCCTCGCGAACGCGCCGGATTTTCTGGCGGAGCGCTACGGCGAGATCCGGGTGGACGGAGGCGAATTAAATCTGGTGGCACCGGTCAACAATGGCGGTTACGGGGTCGCCAAGACCGGAACCGGCACGCTCCGGCTCTCGTCGACGCATACCTACACCGGATTCACACACTTGAAGGCGGGGCGTCTGGCGTTGACCAACGGAGCGGGCCTGGCGGTCAGCGCGGTGATCGTGGATGCCCCAGACGCCGCGCTGCAACTTGAAGGCGACGCGCAGATCGGCAGCATCGAATCGCGGTGCGTGCCGCAGACCACGGTTGATCTGGGCGGGCATACATTGTCGATCGGGGGCGTGGGCAGTGCGAGGGCCTTCGACGGCTGCTTCTCGAACGGGGCGCTGCGTTTCACGCGCGGCGACGCACTGGTTGTGACCGACACCCAGAACGTGACGGCCGTCCGGCTGGAGAACGGCAGTCTGGCGTGCGGGGTCGGCGTGACCGTCGCCGGCTGGTGGCGCTTCGACGATGCGGCGCAGGCCGGCAAGGACGCCGGTCCGCGCGCCAACCATCTGGTCGAGAGCGGCACGCAGACGCAGTGGCTGGCCAACGATTCCGAGCGCGGCAGCGTGCTCGCGCTAGAGGGCGCGGGGACGTGGCTCGCCGGACCGAACGGCGGGGAAATTGAGGGTCTGCCGGTCTCCAATATGTCCTTCACGGTGGCATTCTGGGTGAAACCGGACTCGGACGTGAAGCTCACGGCGGGACTTTTTGCATGGGGGGTGCCCAATCAGGACCGGCGTTACAACATGCTCCGACTCAACACACCCGCCTCGGACAAACCGCTGATGCATACCAACTGGGGCAACAACCGCGAGATCCCTTACGCGCCGGGGCTGATGGACGGTGCGTGGCACCATGTGGCCATCGTCTATCGCGACGGTTTTTATCTTTACTACATCGACGGGGAACCGGTGGGGGCTGACTCTTCAACGGTGCCGCTGCAAGTGGCAGCCGGCAATTTCACGCTGGGCAAAGGGTTTTCATCCGACACCTTCAAAGGGCTGATCGACGATCTGTTGATCGCGCAGGGCGCGTTGTCGTACGGCCAACTCAGGGCGTTACGGCTGAACGGGGAGGTGCCTGCGGAGAAAGCGCCGGAGAATGTGCTGCCTGCGATGGCCGATGTCGAGATCGCGTACAACGGGACGCTGAGCTTGGCGGGCGACCAGACGCTGGATACGCTGGGCGGCGCCGGCGCGGTCGGCGGCGTCGCGCTGCAGGGCGGTGCGGCACTGACGGTCACCGGCAGCGGCCGGCTGGACGGCGCGGTGAGCGGCGCCGGCCGGCTGGTCAAACGCGGCGCGGCCTCGACGCTCACGCTGGGCGGGCGGGTGGACGCGACCGGTGCCGTCGAGATCGCCGAAGGCACGCTGGCTCTGGCCGGCCGCACCCCCGACGGTCTTCAGGCCTACTACCGTTTCGACGACGCGGCGGTGCTCGGCAAAGACAGCAGCGGCAACGGTTATGATCTGGCCGCAAGCAACGCGCCGGCCTTCGCGCCGGGCCTCTTCAACGGCGCGGCCTCGTTCACGGCGGCGGACAAGACCCATTTTTACGCGCCGGTCTTCCCGGCCACGTTGCCGACCGGCAACGCCTCCTATACGGTCGCGGCCTGGTGCAATCTCAAGGCGGGCGGCAACACGCTCGGGTTGCCGGTGTACTGGGGTTATGGCAACAATTTCGGAAACAGCTCCGTCCTGTTCCGGTTCAACTCGACCACCAATATCATGACCTCGAACATGGGCAACAACTGGACGGTGAACGCGGGGTATGATCTGGCGAGCGATACGCCGGACGGCGGCTGGCATCACATTGTCTGCACGTATGACGCCGCGCAGCGTGTGCAGCGCGTCTACTTTAACGGGAATCTGAGCCAGACGCGGACAATAACGTCTGATCTGACCGTGGTCGGAAATCTGTTCTGGCTGGGCGGCGCGCCGTACAGCTCGGCCAACTTTTTCGACGGCCTGCTGGACGAGGTGATGATCTTCAACCGTGCGCTGGACAACAACGAGGTGTCTGATGTCGCGACCGGTGTGTTCTCCGCGCCTTGGGGATCGCGCCTGGCCGACCGCGTGGTGGCGCGCTATGATTTCGAGGACGCGGCCAACCTTGGGCGGGATTCAGGACCGTACGGATATCACCTCTCGCGGACAGGCAGCGTCGCGTCGGCGGCCGGCAAAGTCGGGCAGGCGATGTCGCTCAACATCTGGAGTCAGGGTTACCTGACATGGACAAACAGCGTCTTCCCCGAGGCGCTGCCGACCGGCAACGCGCCGGTCACGGTCACGGCGTGGGTGAATCCTGCCACCAATCCCAACAAAGAAGGCAGCATGGTGTTTTGGGGGACAACCCTCAACGGTCGCAAGGGATGCCACCTGTTGCGCCTGGCGGGCAACACGGCCGGGCAGGTCGTTTTCCGGCTGGTGGACGGCGTGGAGTATCTTGGAGACGACACGCTGGTCTCCTTCGAGCGTGGCGACCGCGAGGAAGGGTGGCATCACCTGGCGGCGGTGGTCGGGCCGGGAGGGCTCCGTTCATTCTACGTCGACGGGGCGCTCGTCGCAAGGAACCGCGTGAGCGGACAGACTGTGGACCCCGGCACCTTCTCGATCGGCTACAAGCCCAACGCGCCCACGGCGTGGTTCCAGGGAATGATCGACGACGTGACGATCTACGACTGCGCCCTGTCGCGCACCGAGATCCTCGAGACCTTGCGCGGCCGGCCCGATGTCCTGCCGCCCGAGCGCGCGGCGGAAGTGGCGGCCGGGGCGGTCCTTGATGTCGGCACGGCGGCGCAGCGGGTCAGCGGGCTTAGCGGCGCGGGCGAGGTGCGCGTCGCGACAGGCGGCGAGCTGACGATTGCCGGCGGCACCGCGACGTTCGACGGCGCGCTGACAGGCGCGGGCGCGATCGCAGTTCGCGACGGCGCGGTCCAGACGCTGGCGGGCGCGGGAACGTTCAGCGGCACGCTGTCGGTGTCAAACGCCACGCTGAAGGTTGAAAACGCGAGCGGCCTTGCGACAGGGACGGGCGCGGCGGTGGCCGTCCTTGCCGGCGGTGTCATCGGCGGCGCAGGGGCGTTGGCGGGCGTGGTCGTCCTGGAGAACGGCGCGGTCATCGCGGGCGGGGACGCCTTGACGGTGGACGGCAGCGTGACGCTGGCGGCCAACGGCACGGTGTCGCTGCCGCAGGGGTTCACGACCGGCTCGCTGACGCTCTTCAACGCGACAGCCGTCACCGCGCCGGACGGCGTGGCGGGATGGCAGATCGAGCCGGCGCAGCCGTCGCTGGCCGTCGAGTTCCACGCAAGCGGAACAACGTTCAGCGTGAGCGTGTTCCGGCAAGGGACGCTGTTCAGCATTCAATAACCGGTCCGAGTGGTGAAGCATGCGCAAAACGGTCGTCATCTTGGGGGCGCTGCTGGCGGTTGACATGTCGGCCGTCGAGCGGCCGGAAGAGCGGCCCGTGTGGGCCGTGCGCGAGTGGCGAGGGGCGCCCGGGCTGTGGCGGGACGGCGAGCCGGTGACGCCGATGGTCTTCTGGCAGTGGAAGCCCGAGCCGTACGAGGTCGAGCACTTCTCTGCGGCGGGGCTTAGCCTGTTCAGTTTCTTCGGGTCGACGCAGCACTACGATCATCGTCAGCGAGTTCAACCACTGTTTCTGGAATCCGTACCAGCATGAAGGCGGGCTTGTTTTCGGGGCGTACTCCGCCCTG
This sequence comes from Kiritimatiellia bacterium, assembly GCA_028684935.1. Taxonomy (GTDB): domain Bacteria; phylum Verrucomicrobiota; class Kiritimatiellia; order RFP12; family UBA1067; genus DUPH01. The sequence goes on from JAQUEX010000202.1 coordinate 4,143, forward strand.
CAGGGTTTCAGTGCCTTGGAAATCCACTCGGGGCCGGTCGCGCTGGAGGTGGGCACGCCAAAGATCGGAAGCTTCACCTGTGCGGCGTCGCCCGTGGTGCGCGCCAGCGAGTTCCTCTCGGCCTGCCTTTACCGTCGCGGGGATGTGGCGCGCGCCCAAAAAAGGGTTGAGCTGGTGGTGCCGGAGGAAGCCCTCAAGAAAGGCGCGACCAGCCTCGGCGCCGTTTCAACGGAACAGAGCCGTCTGGGCCTGATGCCCGGCTTCAGCCTGTCCTTCCCGTGGGCCGGACGCATGGAAAAGACCGCAGACGGCGGCCAGACTGATCTGCGCCTGCTGCCGGCCGGGGTCGCGGCGGTCAATGCGCAGGATTGGTTTGTGGACGTTGTCGAAAGCAAAGAGGGGGGCTTCTCCCTGGCCGACGCCGTCCGGAAAATGAAGGCCAAGGGGGTTCTCAGTCCGGATAACCTCAGCGATCCGGAGAACGGCGTGTTCCAGAGCGACACCGGCGAGATCACGATGCGTTCGCGCGAGCACCTGCTACAGGTCAAATCTTCCCGCACCGAGGCCGTGTCGCTGGAAGCAGGCAAGCGGGAGAGAGTCGGTGTCCTGACGGTTGAAGGGTCAAGCGTGGCCGCGTGTGTCGCCGTTTGCTCGGTCACGCCAGACCCCGTCGCGTCATCCGGGCGGATGGTTCTGCTGTATTCGACCGAGATGGTCAACACGGGGATGGTCGTTGGTCCTGACAGGGAAATGATGAAGGACACCGGCAGGGGCCCCGCCCTGATGCGGTGCGGCAAGCTCAGCGTGACCTTGGCGTGCAAAGATCCGGAGCGCGTCTCCCTCTACGCCCTCGGGTTCGACGGGGTGCGCCGCGAGAAACTGCCCGTGTCTGTTGTTGCCGGTCAGCTTCGTGTCCAGATTGAGACCGCATCGCTGGCGGACGGTCCGACGCCCTTCTTTGAGCTGGTCAGGAATTGATCGCGAAGACGTGTTTGAATGTCATGCAATACAGTGTCCAAGAGATGACGGCAGCCATGCTCTTGACGTAGATACTCGGAGTATATACACTAATGACGGTGAAATTCACATGGAATGAAACGAAGAACGCGATGAACCGGCAGAAGCACGGTATTGACTTTGTCGATGTGCCGGCCATGTTCGACTACCCCATGGTGACCTTCTTGGATCAAAGGAAAGAGTACGGCGAAGACCGGTGGATCGGAATCGGTTGGCTTGGTGATATCCTGGCTGTTGTCGTTTACACCGAGCCGAAAACAGGACTGACACGAATCATTTCCGCACGAAAGGCGAACCGTCATGAACAAAGAATCTACACCGAAGAAATCGGGGACTGACTGGAAGAGGCTGCAGAGGATGAAGGATACGGAGATAGACTTCACCGACATTCCCCAAATCGACAAAGCCATGTTCAAAAAAATGGTTATCCGAATGCCTGTAAAGAAAGCGGCTCTCTCTCTGCGTCTTGACCCTCGGGTAATCGAATGGTTCAAAGGGCAAGGACCCGGATACCAGACGCGTATAAATGCCGTCTTGCAGTCTTATGTCGAGGCTCATACGCACTGAACGCGGAAAGTTGCCCAACACGCCAGTATCTGGGTTGGGGTGTGTTCGCGCTGATACCGCGATGATGCCTTGACGCATCCCTCAGTCATGCGCAAAACAGAGGTTTATTTTGCGCAAAACAAGCTGGTCTGTCTCGCGGCGGGGCGTTACAGTGAATACGGAATAGGGGAGAGCAAAATCATCACACGAAGCGGACTGAAAGCTAGAGAAGGAGCTGCAATGAAGACACTGGTAATGGGGGTAGTCGGGCTGATCGGGATCTCGTCTTTCGCGGCGGAGGCCTTCGCGCCGCTGTTTCCGTTTCTGATTTCGTATGACGCGCCGGACAACGCCGTCAGCATGGCGCATCTGCT
>JAQUEX010000203.1 GCA_028684935.1 Kiritimatiellia bacterium
TTGGAGGAAGTATGTTGAACATGTCTGACGTATCCATTGTGAACCTGCATCCGTTTTTCGCGCTCACCTGCCTGGCCGCCCTCGCGGTCCATGCCGCTCCGGCCGGCGCTCCGGCGAAACCGCCGCCGCCGCCGATCATCGCATCGCCGGCGGAACTCAAGGCGCGCATTCCTTCACAGCTCCACGTCACCCGACCCGATTTCGTGGTTTTCGTGCCGGAGGTGACCGATTCCGCCGTCAACGACACCGGCAACGAGCATTTCCTTGTCTTTGACGGACCGGACGGCTCGCTCATGGCCGTCTGGACGCAAAGCTCCGCCGAGTCGCAACCCGATCAACACCAAGCCTTCGCCCGCAGCGACGACGACGGCAAGACCTGGTCCAAGCCACGCATCATCGCGGGGCCCAAAAAACCGGGTGACGGCCACATCGCCAGTTGGGGGTATCCGCTGGTCACCCGAAGCGGCCGCATCTATATTCTCTACAGCCAGCACATCGGCAAGACTGACCAGTTTTTCCACCACACCGGCTGGCTGCACGGCATCTTCAGCGACGACAACGGTGCCACCTGGTCGGCGCCCCAGAACGTGCCGATGCGCCGCAGCATGCGCGACAATCCCGACCCCGCGATGCCGCCCAATGTGCTCTGCTGGCAGAAGCCGCTGCGCCTCGGCAAGGACGGCCGCTACCTCGCCGGCGTCACGCGCTGGACCAGCTTCGCGGTCACGCCGAACCCCACAAAGTCGTGGATGTCAGCCGACGCGCGCGTCGAGTTCATGCGCTTCGAGAACATCGATGAAAACCCCGAGCCCAAGGACATCCGCATCGCGTGGTTCGCCTTCAACGAGCAGGCGCTCAGCGTGCCCTATCCCGGCCACGCCGAAGTCAGTGCCTGCCAAGAGCCCTCGCTTGTCAAACTCCCCGACGGCCGCCTCTTCTGCGTCATGCGCACCTGCAGCGGCAGCCCGTGCTGGAGCGTCAGCGCCGATCAGGGCGAGACGTGGACCGTGCCGCGTCCCCTGTTGCGCCGTGACGGCGGCGCGCCGCTGCTGCACCCGCTCTCGCCGTGCCCGATGTACGATGTGGGCGGCAACGAGGCCGGCAGCGGCCATTACGCCCTCTTCATCCACAACCACGACGGCCATTACATGGGCTACACGCCCGAGGATTCCAGCTATCACCGCCGTCCCATCCATCTCGTGCGCGGCACGTTCAAGGCCGGCGCTGACCAGCCGGTCTGGTTCGACGAGCCGCAGTTCTTCTTCGACCATGATGGCGTCAGCCTCGGCAAACCCGGTACCCGCGGCCGGCTCGACCTCGCCCTGTATGCCAGTTTCACCGTGCGCGGCGGCGTGCCGGTACTCTGGTATCCCGAACGGAAATTCTTCCTGCTCGGGAAAAGCATCCCGAACGCAGAGTAGCGCGCTGAACCTTCTCCCCATGTCCTTCTCTCACGACATCTTTTTGCCAAGCATGCAGCCCCGCCCTCAAGACCCCGTCCCCGCCGTCTCGCTGGAGGGCGAGGCTGTGCCGAGCCGTGCGCGTTTGCGCCCTGCCGCACACACGGCTCACCACAGGCCCGCCCTCTATTGCGCACTCCTCGTGACCGCTTTCCATTCTCACGCCGAAGCCTGGCGCACCTACGCCGTCTATCAGCCGCGGATCGAGCGCACCGTCGTGGTCGATGCCGCCGAACAGCCGCTGCGCTACAATCACGACAGCTCGGTGGCATGGTTCCGTGACCGCTGGTTCTGTGTCTGGAACGCCAACACGACTCCTTCAGAGGGGGCGCCCGGACAGCTCAACGTCGTCAGCACCAGTCCGGACGGATTGACCTGGAGTCCGCCGCAGCCCGTATTTTCAGATCCGGCGCGCAGCGCAAACCCCATACCCTGTCCCTCAGGCACGCAGTGGCAACCCAACCTGCTGGTCGTCGGCGACCGCCTCTGGTGCCTCTGGAGCCAGAACTCGAAGGATACCCACAACGGGTGTTACTTCTCGACACTCGACACGCCGGACGGGCTCTGGACCAACCGCCTGCTGACCTGGAACGGGCAGCCCGACCCCGTCATCGACGGCCACCCCTACCGCCTGTTCCCCTCGCAGAATCCGCTGCGCCTGGCCTCGGGCCGCGTGCTGGCGCCGGTCACGATGATCGGGCCGGCCTCCACCAACGCGGCGGCCGGCGCAAACGCCTGGTACGGGCGCGAGAAGCGCAACAGCGTGCTGGTTACCGACGACGGCGTGACCTGGCGGGTCTCGCCCGGCACGGTGCTCCCGGGCCTGGAGTGGCGGCAGTGGGAGCCCACCGTCTTCGAGCAGCCCGACGGTTCCGTGCTCATGTTTGCGCGCAACAATTTCATTCCTGCGTTTGAGCGGGCCGCCATCCGTCCCGAGGAAGCGCTGACCTGGTCCGTCTCGCGGGACGCCGGCATGACGTGGACGCCGCACGCTTATGTGCCGCTCGAGACTGTGGTCTCGCGCATGCATGTCCTGCGGCAGCCCGGCTCCGACCGCTTCCTGATGCTTCATAACGATTGGCCCGCCGGCCGCTTCGGCGTGGACCGGCGCAACCTGGCGCTCTTTGTCAACCGCGGCGGGGGCATCGACTTTGTCGCGGGGACCGGACTCACCGGACGCGAGCCCGAGGTCGCCTATCCGCAAATGGACATTCAGGGCGACGCGCTCCTTTTCACGTACAGCCAAGGGCCTTGCGCCCTGCGCAACATCCGCGCCGTTCGGATCTCGCCGCTGCCAGCCCCGGATCAACTCTATCTCTATCCGCGCGCCAACCTGCCCGTGCCCAGACTCTGCACGATCGCCAACGGCACGCTCACGCTGCAAGGCGGCGCGTCGCTGACCTGCCGCACCGCGCCCGGCATCGCCGCCGACCGCGTGCGTATCGACGTCGACGTGAAGCCAGATGACCATGGCGTGCTCTTTGATAACCGCGGCGCGACCAGCGGTTTTGTTTGGGGCCTCTCCGGCTCGGCCTTCGTCCATCTCGGCGATCCCGCCAAGAACCTGCGCTCTTCTCTGCCGGTGCCGTGTGCCCGCTGGAGCCGCCTCGGCGTGTCGATCGACTACCCAAAAGGCGAGGTCCACTTCACCCTGAACAGCCAGACGGAACGCATCGCGTTCAAGCCAGGCCGTCGCTCGCTCGCCGGCCGCACAGCCACGCTGTTCGGGCCCAACCTCGCGACCAGCACGCTCGCCGCCTTCGAGGGCGAGGTCCACTCGCTGATCCTCGACGGCACAAACCGCCTCTTTGACGTCACGAGCCCGGCGGGCCTCACCCAGTACGGCGGGACCTCCGGGACCGCCGAAACGCGGGCGTCCGAGACGTCCGCCTGTACCGTCCCCGCCGGCCCTGACGGACGTCCCCTCCTGCGACTCGCCGGCGCAGCGTCCGCCGGCGTCGAACTGCCTGCGAATGAACGCGCCGCCGGCGACCTGCTCGAGTTCGAATTCGCCTTCCGCCTTGAGTGCGGCGTCACCGGCACGTTGTGCACGGTCGGCGACGCCTGTCATCCTGCACGCGTCGTGGTGCGCAACGGCAGCATCCTGATTGAGGCCGCCGGCACATCGCAGCCCTGTGGTGCGGCCCGTCCCGGCACCTGGCAGCGGCTCGCGCTCTCTTCCCGGGCGGACACGACCCGCGTCATGCTCGACCGCGCGCCCGCCGCCGCCGTCCGTCATACCCCCCAAGCCAACTGGCTCTACCTCGGCGAGGGTTATCCCTCTTCGTCGCCGTCCGGCGACATCGCCGTCACCCTTGATCTGACCTCGATCCGCTCCCGCATCACGGAGGGCTTGCCATGATCCACGTCACGGCAGCCTTCTCGATATATCAAAAAATGTCATTTTTGCCCGTTTTCACCCGTTTCACACTTGATCGAGTCCCACCTTCAGGCGCACACTGACACGCTTTCGAAAGAGGTTCCCATGAACAAGACCAAACAAAAGCTAAAAAACAACGAAACGGCGCTGGGCGGCTGGATGCTGATCCCGCATCCGGCGATCGCCGAGCTCATGGCGGGAGAGGGGTTCGACTGGATCGCCCTCGACATGGAACACGCCGCCGTCGATCTCTCAGTCGTCGAGCAGATCGAACGAGCCGTGCGCCCTTCCGGCTGCGATCTGCTGGTACGCCTCGACGGCGTGAACCCGGTGCTCGCCAAACATGTGCTCGACGCGGGCGCGAAGGGCGTGATCGTGCCGAGCGTCATGTCGGCCGAAGACGCCGATCGCATGGCCACCGCCGTCCGCTATCCGCCTCAAGGGAACCGCGGCACCTCGCTCTCACGCGCCCTTGATTATGGACGCGACTTCGCGGACACCATCCGTCGCCACAACGACGAGGTCTTTGTTGCGGTCATGCTGGAACACGTCCTCGCGGCGGAACGAGCCGACGAGATCCTGGCGCGCCCCGGCCTCGATGCGGCCTTCATCGGCCCGTACGACCTCTCAGCCTCGCTCGGCATTGCCGGCCAGCTCGATGATCCGCGCGTGCTAGCCGCCGAGCAGAAGGTCCTGGCAGCGTGCAGCCGGCACGGCGTCGCGCCCGGTTACCACGTGGTGGCGCCCGAGCGGCGCCGGATCGACGAGCGCATTGCCGCCGGCTACCGCTTTATCGGCTGCAGCCTCGACACCCACTTCATTATGCAAGGCTGCCGCGAGATGCTGCGCAAGTAAAGCCCCCTCAGTTATGAACACTCCTTTCCCGCCTCTTCTTGTCACGCAGGCTGAATTCGATAAAGCCGCTTCCGTCTTTACGTCTGCGTACGGTCTCGACTGCCGTCCCGCACCGGCTGACGAATCCGCGCTCGCCGCGCGCGTCCGCGAAACCGGCTGCCGCGCGGTCGTGTTGGGCGTGACCCCGTATCGCCGAGAACTCTATGACGCTTTGGCCGACCAGGCCAACGGTCAGGGTGCGCTGCTGGTGCGGTTCGGGTTCGGTACCGACAGCATTGACAAAGGGTACGCGGTCGCAAAGGGCCTGACGCTCGTCAACACGCCGGTGGACATCCAGACCAGCGTGGCGGAGCTGACCCTCTTCCTGGTCGGCGCGGTGATGCGCCGCATCGCGTGCCTCGATGCGACGATACGCGGCGGCGGTTTCACGGCGGTCGGCGGCCGCGAGCTGTGCGGTCAGACCGCGCTGATCATCGGCGGCGGCAAGATCGGGCTTAAGGTTTCCCGCATGCTGCACCTCGGCTTCGGTGTGCGCACGCTCATTTGCGATTCCGCCCCGGAGTCCGACTGGCTTGCCCGCGCCGGTCAGACGCGCGACGCGCTGCGCGAGGTCTTCGGTATCGAAGCGTACTCGCAAGACCTCGACGCGCTGCTGCCGGCGGCCGATCTCGTGACCATCCACCTGCCGCTGACCCCCGAGACGCACGGGCTGATCGGCTCAGAGCGTCTGGCACTCATGAAGCGCGGCAGTGTGCTTGTCAATGCCGGGCGCGGCGGCATAGTGGATGAGGCCGCGCTTTACGACGCGCTGTCGTCAGGCCATCTCGACGGCGCGGCGAGCGACGTGTTCGTCACGGAGCCGTACGTGCCGGCCGCACCGGACAAAGATCTGCGATTGCTGCCGAACATGGTCCTGACGCCGCACTGCGGCTCGAACACGGCCGAGGCCAACGCGCGCATGGCGGCCAGCGCGGTCCAGCAGGCGGCCGCGTTCTTCGCCGGCGACGGGCACCTGCTTCACCGCGTTCCGCTCACATCGTGACGATGCCGAGCGGCTCGGCCGTCTGCCAGCCGCCGCAGGTGAAATCGGGCACAACGACCGCCGAGCCGCCGTTCAGGACCGACCTTTCGCTCAGCTCCACGACCGAACTCCACAGCGCGGTGTCGTACACGTCGATGTCAAGCGGCAGGCCGTGGCGCAGGCAGTGGCAGAGGCGCAGGTCCATCAGAAAATCCATGCCGCCATGGCCGCCCATGCGCCGCGCCGCCTCGCCGTTCTTGTCCCAGAGCGGGTGCACATGTTCGGCCTTAAGCGCCTCCAGCTTCGTGTCGTCCATCCAGGCGTGCACATCGGGCACGAGGGCGACGCGCA
>JAQUEX010000204.1 GCA_028684935.1 Kiritimatiellia bacterium
CCGCGGCGCGAGGCAACCGGCCATTTCCGCGTGGAGAAGATTGACGGCGTGTGGTGGATGGTGGATCCCGAAGGGTATCTGTACTGGTCGCACGGGCCGGTGCGCGTGACGCCCTCCACGGCGATCACGCCGCTCGACAACCGCGAGTTCTATTTTACGGATCTGCCTGCGCCGGATTCGCCATTTGCCAAGTTCTACACGACGCGCGACGAACTGCTCTATCCGTATTACGTCAAACGCAACATTCAGCGGACGTACGATTTCTCGTCAGCGAATTGTTACCGCAAATACGGAGCGGGCTATTACGAGACCTTTGCCGATCTGGCGCACCGCCGGCTGCGGAGCTGGGGCATGAACACCATTGCCAACAGCTCGGACAAAAAAATCTGCCTGATGGACCGCACGCCCTACACCGATCGTTTCGAGTTGAAGTCGAAGCCGATCGCCGGCAGCCATGACGGCTGGTGGCCCTTCCGCGATCCGTTCGATCCTTCGTTCCGCGCCGACGTGCGGCGGCTGATGAACGAACACAAGGCCGAGATGGAAGATCCGTGGTGTTTCGGCTTCTTTGTGGATAACGAGCTGAGCTGGGGCGGCGAGACGGATCTGGCCGCGTGGACACTGGAGTCGCCGGCGGATCAGGCGGCCAAGCGCGTCTTCCGCGAGCGCTTGCAAAAGGCGTATGGCGCCGTCGAAAAACTCAATGCGGCGTGGGGCACAACGTATGCAGACTGGGAGGCGTTTCTCACCGTCTGCCAGCGGCCGGGGGCCGGCGCGAATCAGGATCTCACAGCGTTCACGCTGGAGATCGCCGACGCCTACTTCAAGAACGTCCGCGAGGAGTTCAAGGCCGCGGCGCCGAACAAGCTCTACATGGGTTGCCGGTTTGCCGGACGCGGGCCGGAGTTTGCGGTGCGCGTGGCGGCCCGGCACTGCGACTTGGTCAGCTACAACATTTACGCGCGGCAGCTCGATGATTTTAAATTGCCGGAGGGCGTCGACAAGCCGGTGATCATCGGCGAGTTTCATTTCGGGGCGCTGGACCGCGGACTCTTTCACCCCGGTCTGATCAAACTGGAGAATCAAGAAGAGCGCGGCCGGGTCTACGTGCAGTATGTCACGTCGGCGCTGAAGCATGCGAACGTGGTGGGTGTGCACTGGCATCAGTTCGGAGACCAGGCTACGACCGGTCGGTTTGACGGAGAAAATTTCCAGGTCGGGTTTGTGGACTGCTGTAACACGCCTTATCCGGAAACGATCAAGGGCATCCGCGAGGTCGGCTACAGCATGTACGAGATCCGCAGCGGGAAATGAGCCGAGAGGCGACTTGGAGCGGCCGGCTTCGACCCGGGCTGTTTCGAGCCGAAACGGGGCGGAACGGGTCGGGGAGAATGACCATGCGTTTTAAAGATAAAGTTGTGCTGGTGACCGGAACGAGCCGGAATACCGGCGTCGGCATCGCCGCGTTGTTTATCCGCGAGGGCGCCCACGTCTGCGTGTGCAGCTCCACGCCGGAGAGCACGGCCAAAGGCGCGGCCGAACTGCGCGCGATGGGGCTGGACGGCTTCACCGAGACGCCCGCCGACATCTCCGACACTGAGCAGGTTCGCGCCATGTTCCGTGTGATCCGGGAGAAGTTCGGGCGGATTGACATTGTGGTGAACAACGCCTGCAACCAAGGCATCGGACCGGCCTTTGAAGAGATGGACCCCGCGTATTTTCTGTCGGTTATCAAGACCAATCTGATGGGCACCTTCCAGGTGTCGCAGGAGGCGGTCAAGATGATGCTGCGTCAGGAGAGCCGCGGCGTGATCGTCAACCTTGGGTCGAACGTGTCGACGCGCGCGATCCGCAACCGCACCGCCTACGTGGCCAGCAAGGGCGGACTGGATGCGTTGACGCGCGCGATGGCCGTGGATCTGGGCCCCAAAGGCATCCGCGTGAACATGGTGGCGCCGGGGTACATCTTCACTGACCGCTGGGAAAAACTGGCGGACGACAAGGTCAAGCGCCGCCGGCTGAACTGCCCGATCGGTGTCGAGGCGACTGCCGATGACATTGCGCAGGCGGTGGCCTTTATGGCGTCTGACGCATCACGCAACATCTGCGGCGAGCGGCTGGTGGTGGATGCCGGTTGCAGCGCGCAGCACATGCCGGTGGATGTGGATGTGTGAGGCTTTTTTAGAGAATGTCAGACGTGTCGGACGGGGCTGACAGGTCTGACTATTCTGCCGAGTCTGACAACACAATCATGAAAACACCGAAAACCTACAAGTGGGAGCTGCTGTTGTGGCTTTCGCTCGCTTTTTTCACACACCAGGCCGGCCGCGCGGTACTGGGGATCGTGGTGCCGGACGTGCAGCGCGACCTGGGGCTCTCGGATGAGCTGATGGGCTGGGTGCCTGCCTGCCTGTCGATCGTGCTGGGCATCATGATTCCGATCTCAGGGATTCTGGGTGACCGCTACAGCCGCAAGTGGATCATCACCTGGACGTTGATCATCGGCAGCGCGGCGACCGCGCTGGCCGGTGCCTCCGTGGGGTTTTTCACGCTCGTGCTCTTCTACAGCGTGACCTCCGCCACGTGTGAGGCGATGTATGCGCCTTCGGGATACTCGCTGCTCGCCTCGTTCCACAAAGAGACGCGGGCGGTGGCGATGTCGGTCCATCAGTCGGCGCTCTATATCGGCGTGATGACCTGCGGTGTGCTGGCGGCGATGATCGCCGATCATTGGGGGTGGCGTTGGTCTTTCGCCGCGTTCGGGCTCTTCGGTGTGCTGTTGGGCTTCATCGCGATCTTCCGGCTGAAAGACGCGCCGCACGACGAGGCGGAGGCAGCGGGCGCGCGCGACAAGCCGGGGATTCTGGAATCCGTGCGCGCGCTAGTCCGGATACCCAGTGCGCTGTTGTTGACGGTCGCGTTCACGGCGATTGTTTTCGTGAACAACATCTACTGGTTCTGGGTGCCGAAATATTTGCAGGATCCCGAGGGCATGTTCCGCATGAGCAAGACTCAATCCAGCGGCGCGTTCACGTATCATGTGATCGCGGCCATGATCACCATCCTGTGCGGCGGTTTTGTCACAGACCGTTTTGTGACGCGCGATCCCAAATTCCGGCTGCGCCTGCAGGCGGCGGCGATGCTGCTGGGCGCCCCGGCGCTGTACAGGGTCGGGACCTCCACGACGGTCGTGATGGTCTGGGTCTTCTGCGCACTCTACGGTGTGTTCCGCGGGCTTTTCGAGATCAACACGCATACCTCGCTTTTCGATGTGGTCCCGGCACGGTATCGGGCGACAGCGGTCGGGCTGCTGACCATGACCGGCTTTCTTGTGGGGGGCACGGTGGGGCCGTGGTTGGTCGGGTTCCACATGAAGCGCATCGGCACGGAAGCGGGCATGCAACTCGGCTTTAAACTGATGGCGGCCGCCTATGTCATCGGGGGCGTGGCCATGCTGGCTTCGCTGCTGTTCACTTTTCAGCGTGATCGGCTGGACGCGGATGGAGTCGTAAAAACATGAAAATCACTGGAATTAAGACGTTTGTCTGTCACGCGTACCGGACAAACTGGGTGTTCATCAAGGTGCTGACCGACGAGGCGGGGCTCTATGGCGTGGGCGAGGCCACGCTGGAGTACAAAGAAGCCACCATCGTCGCTGCGTGCCAGGATCTGGAGCGCGACATGCTCGGCAAAGATCCGCGCGACATCGAGGCGCTCTGGCACAGCAACTACCGTGACGCCTATTGGCGCGGCGGTCCGGTATTGATGAGCGCGATCTCGGCGGTCGATATCGCGCTGTGGGACATTCTGGGCAAGAGCTTGAACGTGCCGGTCTGGCGGCTGCTGGGCGGGCGGATGCGCGACAAGGTGCCGTGCTATGCCAACGCCTGGTTCGCGGGCGCGAAAGAGCCGGAGGAGTTCGCGGCAAAGGCGGTCGAGGCGGTTGAGACGGCAGGCTGGAAGGGGTTGAAGTGGGACCCGTTCGGCTCGGCCTATCGGCAGCTCGAGCCGCAGGCGTTCCGCAAGGCGCTGCGCTGCGTCGAAAAGGTGTATGAAGCGGTGGACGGTCGCACGGAGATCCTGATCGAGGGACACGGCCGTTTTGATCTGCCGACGGCACTGCGCATCGCTAAGGCGCTGGAGGCCTTCAACATCCTCTGGTTCGAAGAGCCGATCATCCCCGATACCATCGAGGCGGTCGCCGATCTGCGCAGCCGCGTCAAGGTGCCGCTCTCGTTCGGCGAGCGGCTCTACAGCACCTGGCAGTTCCGCACGCTGCTGGAGGCGCGCGGCGCGGATTTCGTGCAGCCCGACGTCTCGCATGCCGGCGGCATCACCGAGTTGCGCAAGATCGCGGCGATTGCCGAGTCGCACCACATTCCCTTCTGTCCGCACAATCCCAGCGGGCCGGTGGCCAATGCCGCCACGCTCCAGCTTGCCGCGTCGCAGCCGGGCTTCTATCTGCTCGAAACCATGGCCAGCGACGTGCCGTGGCGGCGCGAGGTGTGCGACGAAGCGGTCACGCTGCATGACGGCGAGATGCATATCCCGATGGACCGTCCTGGAATCGGCGTAGATATCGACGAAGCCGCCATCGCGAAGCATCCGTATCAGCCGATCGGACTGCGCCACTACAAGGGCACACTGACCGAGATCCGGCCCGCTGATGCGAAGGCGTTCTTCTCCGCCTAATGTGGGCAGAGCCCACAACCCTCACCCCGGCCCTCTCCCAGAGGGCGAGGGGTGAAAACAACTTGTGTTTTATTGTGCTTGTCGGTTCGTAAGGCACTGCGGGGACAGGTCACTCGTCAACGGTCTCGTCGCGCTGGTAGATCGGCAGTTGGCGGTAGGGGACGGTAAAAGCCAGCACCACCATCGCGGTCTGGTAAAAACGGTCCTGCTCGTTGCGGTCCCAATACCCGTCGGCCTTTTGCTCGGGAATCCACGTGTCGTACATCCAGCGGGCGAAGGTTTGCCATTCGCGTCCGCCGAGTTGGAACAGCCCCTGTGCCGCGTAGTACATGCCGTAGAAGCAGTACTGCTGTTTGGGCAGCTCGGTATATTTCTCCGTCAGGTAGCGGGCGGCGCGTCCCACGGCGGGGTGGCCGTGCTCACCGCAGAGCGAGAGGCAGAGAATGCCGGCGCCGGTGAGCGTGACCGCGTGCGACTGTTGATCGGTGTAGCCGAAGCAGCCCTGCTTCTCGTCGTGGCGCCGCAGCACATAGTCCACCGCGTTTTTGATCGCTTCCGGCGGGATGGCCGCGCCGTTGAGGCGGGCGGACCGCAGCGCCATCAGCGCCCAGCCGCTGCATGAGAAATCACTGTCGCGTGAATCGGGCTGGTAGCGCCAACCGCCCTGGTGGTTCTTTTCTTTGTCGATCTTCTGCGCGTCGAGGATGATCTTCAGGGCGCGCGGCAACGCCTGGTCGATCGTGGCCTGCAATTCGGGGCGCACCATGCCGGAGACCTCAGAAAGAAATAACGTGGCAATGCAGTGGGAGTACATTTTGCCGTCGTTGCCGCCCAGATACCCGTCTGCGCGCTGGATTTCGGCGAGTCGCTTGACGATGCGCTCGACCACCGGTCCGTAAGGTTCCGTCCCCGGCACGTGGCCGCGCGCCAGAAAAGCCATGCCGCACAGCGCCCAGATGCCGGACGTGTTTTGCGCCTGCCCGGTACCGAAGGTGCCGTCCGGACGCTGCCCGCGCGCGATCCAGTCGAGCCCACGGCCGACCGCGTCGTCAATCTCTTGCTCAGACTGCGCGTTCGGAGCGTCCGCTCCGCACAGCGCGAATGCCACCCCCAGCCCCAAACTTGCCGCCACGCGACACACCCTGCTCGTCATGAATCACCCCCGGTCCCTATTCACCCACCCATGCATCCAGTGTACCGCGATCCGTCGGCCGCTTCAACTCCTCCGTTTTTCGCGCTGCAAGGGGCGCATGGCAGTTCTGTTGGTGGATACCCTGCTTATTCGTAATCTTAATCTTAATCTTAATCCTAATCGTAATCCTAATCCGCTAACCGCCGGTCGTCGGTCTCATATTCGGCCCGTTCCTCATG
>JAQUEX010000025.1 GCA_028684935.1 Kiritimatiellia bacterium
TTCCATTTTGCCGTGGCCGGCAAATGGCGCTTAGGATCGAATCCCTTCACCTCCGCCGCGATGCGGTTGGACAACTGAGACGCGTCAAAGAGCGTGATCGAGCCGCAACCGGACCTCCGCTCAATCAACGTCTGCCAAAAATCGGACACCCCGATTCCGTTGGCCGCCACGATCCCCACCCCGGTCACGACAACACGCCGCTCGTCATTTCGATTCCCGTACTTCATCATATGGTGGTTGTATTCTCTCACCCGTGTACAGTTACTGTCCATACCAAAATCGCCCCCCTCAACGGGCAACAAGGCCGATCAAAATTGAACACGCGCCTCCCGCAATTGTGCAATTCTGGACATGAATCCTGAGACCTTACTCTTTACGCTGGCAATTTTACAGATAAAAACTTAAGATTCCACCGTTTTCATGCTTAATGATTCTCGGCACGAGAGTTGCTATTCTTACCCAAGAACGAGTTACCACGTTCAAAATCAGGACTTATCCTCAATGACCTACGTTCGTTGTTCATGTTTGTTCATTCTGTGTGTCATGTTTATTCTTCAACCCGCGCTATGGGCAGACGGTTTTCGCAACCCGCCTGACACTGCGGCCGCGCTGGGCAAGTCAGGCAACCACATGGTCTGGGTGAACGACCCGTCAGCCGTCTTTAACAACCCCGCAAACCTGGTTGATCTGCCCGCGCCGCAGGTCCAGCTTTCAGTACTGGCCGGATATAGCCACGCCGACTATGACGGACGGTTGGGCAAGACGGACACCGAGCGGCCCTGGAGCGCCCTGCCCTCTTTTGCGCTCGGGATTCCCTTGGCCGACCACCGTTTTGCCGTAGGGCTCGGCGCGCACCTTCCGTTCGGACGTCAAACGCGCTGGGATTCAAAAGGGGTCTTTCGTTATACCGCCCCGGTCAGCACGGAAATGATGGTGGCCGACCTCTCGCCGACATTGGCTTGGCGGGTCACGGAAACCGTCGCGGTCGGCGCCGGCCTTGACTTCTACTATGGCACGCTCCGCTTTCGTCAACTGCTGCCGTTCGCGGCGGGCAGCCGCATCAGCGCGGACGCGGACGGGTACGCCTTCGGCGGGCACGCCGGCATCACCTGGGACATGACGGAACGCCAGCGGCTGGCGTTGACGTGTCACGCGCCCTTTGACATGACGTTCAAGGGCGAAATCGACGCAACGGGCGTACCCGCGCCGGCCGTCTCCTCCAGCGACGTTGAGACGACGTTTGCCTTCCCCACGATCGTGGCGCTCGGCTACGGCATCCGCGTCACCGAAACCTTGAGCATCGAGGCGAAAGTCGAGTGGCTCCAGCATTCACGCTTCAAATCCATGGAGATCGACGCCGGGGCAAACGCGCCACTGGTCAACATGATGGGCATGTCGCGCATGCCGCAAAACTGGGACGACACCTGGACATTCGGTCTCGGCCCGGAATGGCGTTTCGCGCGCGACTGGACGTTCCGCGCGGGTTATCTGTATCTCCAGAGCCCTGTGCCTGACGGCGCCTTTTCACCCATCGCCCTGGATGTGGACCAATCCATCGCCAGCATCGGCCTGGGCTATCAGCGCGGCCGCCACGCGATCGACGTGGCCTATGCGATCGGGCTCTTTGAAACCCGGCGCGTCCGCTCAAACCAAAATCCGCTCTACAGCCAAAGCAACTATGAGTTCGACGGCCATCTGGCGGCGCTCACCTACACCTTCTCCTTTTGACGCGGCCCTCATTCACGCCCGTCCCCAATGTGTTGCACGCCGTCGGATAAACGACTCGAGATGACATCATGAATGCGACGACTCCCGACCCAACGACTCATGCTCAACCGACGATTCTGGTCATCGACGACGAGCTCGGCCCGCGCGAAAGCCTGCGTTTTCTGCTCAAAGACGATTACCGTGTGCTCTGCGCGGATTCGGTTGACAAAGGCGTGTCGCTGATGCGCACGCATCAGCCTGACACGGTCATCATGGATATCCGCATGCCCGGGCGTTCGGGCATCGAAGGGCTGCGCGAGATACGCTCCCTTGACACCGAGGTCTCGGTGATCATGTTGACGGGGTTCGCTGCGATCGGGACCGCGCAGGAGGCGATCCGACTTGAAGCCAGCGATTATATGGAGAAGCCGTTCGACGCCGTCGACATGCGGCAGGCGGTGAGCCGCCATGTTGAGCAGACGCTTCGACGCCGCAAGCGCCGGCAGTTGCTGAAGGAAGCCGACTCGCTGGCAACCAAATTGAATGATTTCGAGAGGAAAGACTGGCTGGCCAACCTCGGACAGTCATCCAGCGAGTTCGTGCATGACCTGCGCAATGCCATTGCCGCCTCGAGCGGTTCTCTGATCCTGCTGCGTATGGAAGTTGAAAATCTGCAGACGCGCCAAACGGCGGCACTGGCGTCAGATGCGGACCAATACTTGAAGATGCTCGAAAACGCCACGCAGCGCTGCATCAGCCTGCTCGACGCCTGGCAGCGGCTGATCCGTCAAGACCCCGTGCAGCAGTCGAGGACCCGCCTGCATGCATTCGTCAGCGCCTGCGCGGAGAATGGCCGCGTCGGCCTCGGCCCTTCCGTGTCGCTGACGTGCACCGCCGTCGGCCCTGACGCCACGATCCTCGCGGACCCGACGCAACTTTCGCGTGTCCTCATTAATCTCATCCAGAATGCTTCGCACGCGCTACCCGCCGGACAAGGCCGCATCGACCTCCAGTCGGAGCGGGCCGGCGATTGCGCACGCATCGTGGTCCGCGACACCGGCTGCGGAATTTCACCCGACAACCTGAAGTGCCTCTTTACCCCCCACTTCACGACCCGCAGCGAAAACGGGGGAATGGGACTCGGGCTCTTCATCGCCAAGAAAATTGTTCAGGCGCACGGCGGAACGATCAGCGTGGACAGCACCATCGGACAAGGCACAACCTTTACCATCCAGTTGCCGCTGGCACCTGACCTCACCGCCGACGCGACGGCCTGAACGGCAAGGGAAAAAACGCCCAGACTTCAGCGCGGTACCGCAGGTAAGCCTCGCCGAACAGCGTTTTCAAGAAGTGTTCTTCGTAGTATGCCCGCGTGATTTCCAAAGGAATGAACGCCAGAGCGCCGATTCCCAGTGCCACCCAAGCCCCGAGAAAAACGGGCATGCCGAGCACTTCAAGGCATGCCCCTGCATAGAGCGGATGGCGCATGAGGCCATACGGTCCATGGCGCACCAGGCAACGGCCCTCGCCCGTTTCGGACACATCCACGTGCCACTGATGGCTCAGCGCGTGAAACGCCCAATACCGCACGCCGACACCGGCCAGGTAGAGCGCAGCCCCGCACCCGACCGCCACCGGCGCGGGATACCCGCCCTTCAACAGAAACTGCAACGAGGACGCAGCCAGCGTCACGGTGTAGGCATATCCAACGGCAATCGCCGTCCAGTCGCGTCCGGCTCCGCTGCACGCGCGGTTCAACCCCTGACGCAGGTACATCGACCAGATCCGTTCCAGACATGCCGCCACATACAGCACAACACCGAGCGCCTTGCCGGGAAACGTCGCCGTGAAGGGATAGAGCGCAAGCGGCAATACGACCGCGACCAGCGCCATGACCGACACCCCATGGAACAGCAGAACGCGCACGCTTGCAGGACGTTTCACCGCAGATTCTTCAGCACCTTTGTCTTGAGTCATGATCGTGGCATCCCCCCTTGAATGGCCTCGCCATCACGCGACACCGCGCATCGCATGGGCTTTCGAGATTTTTGCGAGTATGGCAAAACGGCTTCGCGCCCGCAAGCTCATCCTGGTCCACCCCGTCATCACCTCGCGTTCAGTGTGAACGTCCTCACCTCGCCGAAGGGGACCGAGGGCTGATGCGCGACCTCCATCTGCACCGAGATCTCCACAGGCAACACCACCGCCACCGGCGTTCCCTCTGCTTGGAACAGATCGATCTCACCGAAATCGGCATCGGCCAGATAAGGCACATCGGCGGAGCGTCCGTCACGCCGCTGAGGCAACACATGACGGCCGAGCGTCCGACCGCCGGCCTTTTCGCGAACCCGGAGCGTCACCGCATGCGGCCGGTCGTCGGCACGCCAAGTCGCTGCCTGCGTGTTCCCGACCGCAATCCGCGCGCGCACGGGTTGCCCCTGCGCCACCGTGACCACCGCGCCGTTTCCCGCCTCGCGCCACGTGCCGTCCGCGTCGCGGATCTGCAGCCGCGT
Source organism: Kiritimatiellia bacterium (assembly GCA_028684935.1). Taxonomy (GTDB): domain Bacteria; phylum Verrucomicrobiota; class Kiritimatiellia; order RFP12; family UBA1067; genus DUPH01. The sequence continues at coordinate 4,221 of JAQUEX010000025.1, forward strand.
GAACTCCGCATCCAGATATTTGGGCGGATTGGTGCCGTCGCACGGCACGTTGCCGACCGCGAGTCCGACCGCTTCGGCTTGGCTCAGCCCGCTGCCCGGCGAGCGGACCCCCAGCATGTGCCCCGCCTGACGCGCGGCGCGATACGCAGCGGCCCCCTCGTGAAATGCCGCGCGCCAATACCCGCCTGCGTGCGCGTCGCGGTCAAAGGCAAACCACTCGGTCGGCACCACCGGCTCGCGCGCCGTTTTGAAACGCGGCGCGTACGACCGGATCAACCTTGCGGCAGGACGTTCCACCCGGTCGGGCTCGATGACCCCATAATCGCTGCGCTCTCCCACACGGTAGCCCCCGACCCACCACCACGGCACTGTGCCTGCCGCGCCCGCCGCCAGACCGGTCCGGTAGAAGCGCTCCGAATACCGCCCCTGACGCGCGATCGCCACAGCGTGCTGCGTCATGCGCACACCGTCCCAGACGCTGAGGCCGAATTCCGACCAGACGACCGGCTTGCCGCCTGTCGTGAACGCCACGTAGCGCGTGATGAATCCGATCGCGTCTTCGCCCTCGTCGGTGTCCGGGATGGCGTAGCCTTCGGGACAGATGAAGTCGATGTGCTTGACAGGGCCGCTCAGCGCGAAATCATAGGGCAGCGTGTTTCCCTGGCGAAAACTGATCAGGTGGTTCGGATCCAACTCGCGTAAACGGCGGTGCGCCTTGCCCCAAAGACGGCTCGTATGCGTATCCATGAAGCGGCGGTATGCGGCCATCTGCACACGCCATGCCCCGTCCTCGCGAAACCAGGTGTCTGGCGGCGAGATCGCGCCGCCGTCCGCCCCGCGCCGCGCCTTGACGCCCCAGTCGCGCTCCGCGCGCGCCAGCGACCCGTACCGCTCGTTGATCCAGTCCCGCCACGCGCCGTCCCAACGCGCGCGTGCCGCATCGTTTTTGAAAACGTGATTGCCCGGCTCCCAGATCGTGTCGTACGCGAACACCGCAGCGTTGCCCGGCAGCCGCGCCGTCGCCAGATACCCTCTGAGATCCTCTTCGTTGAATGCCAGCGGCGAGGCCTGCCCCATGAACAGGTTCACGTAGATGCCGTGCCGGCGGCACCGCCGCAGAAAATCAAGCAGATTGCGGTATTCGCGCGGCGGCGGCGTCTGGATGCTGACCATGTTCACACCTAGGTCCGCCAGATGACTCAGGTCGCGCTCAACCTCTTCCGGCGCGTAAAAGGGATCACGCAGCCAGCCCGCCCAATAGTCGGCATGATCCATGCCCGACACGTAAAGCGGCCAATAATTCATCCCGACCGGATACCACCGTTCGCCCTTCAGCCAGAAACTGCCCGCCCTCGCCGTGATGAACGCATCTGCCGGATCCGGTTCTGGATCCAGCACCGCAAAAGTCTGGCTGACCGTCTCCTCGCTCTCGCCATCCGCCCATGTCACCCGATAGCGATACTCGGCCGGCTCGGGTGGCGGCTGCCAAACCGCCTCACAAACGGTGACGCCACGCGCGAACGGACGCGACACTGGCGCGCGCCAAACCGTCCGTCCGTCCCGCTCCACGCTGAACGTCACTGTGGCCTCGCGCGGCGCCACGCCGAACCGCCGGACCGACGCGCCGAATGTGACCGGCTCGCCCGGCCAATACGCGAACTGCGCAGGTCCGGCCGCTTCCATCAGGGTTCCGCGCGTCACACGCTCGACCGCAGACACCACACGCGACAAGACAGGCGGCGCGCTCCACACACCGGGGTCACGGTAACCGAACCCAGCAAACACACTCCCGGCCCGGTTCGAGTGGCTGTTCAGCAACAGCCATTCGCACGCGCCGCCCGTCCTGCCGTCAGGCCGGCGCGCCTCGGCGAGCGTCATAAACCTCCACTTCGCGCCGCGACCGTAGCCTTCGCCGCGCGTGCGCGGAATCGCGCACACAACATCCCGGCAGATCGTGCCAGCCACTGACACCTCACCCGTCACCGCGTGCGTTTTGTAACGCGGATAGAGACCTTCCAGCGAAAGATCCGCAGGCGGCAGCGCAAGATCCGCCGCAGCGAACGGATCGCGTGCCGATCCCACATCGGACAGCCACACCGTATGCGCGCCACCGACCATCGCGGGCGTATGCGAGGCCGACATGCCGAAACAGATGCGCACCGCCTGGTCCGCACGCAGACGGTCGCCTTTGCCGCCACGCCGCCCCTTCGTCGCCGAATCCTGCCAATACTGAAACGCGGCCAACGGCAGACCGACCCGGCGCCACGCGTGGGTCAGTTCGGCCACGGCGATCCAGCGCGACCCGTCGCGCTCAATGATTTCCACCGCGAGCTGCGCCATGGGCTCGCCGCTTTTTGCATAAAAGGTCACAAAGTCGTCGCCTTGCCCGAACAGCCGGGCCACTGCTGGCGAATGACGGATCTCCCAGCCTTGCAGCCGTTCAATATCCATGCGCAGGCAGAACGTCCCTTCGGGCCCTTCCGGCACGAGCGAAAAGGTGTTGTTCGCGGCACCTTCGGAACTCGCCCGGCGCCACGCGGTAAGGTCCATGCCCGCCTTGATCTCAAACGGCCGGTACGCGGGCACAACGCGTTCCGCGAGCGCCGCTCGACCGGTCGCGTCCAGCCAGCGCCCACCGACGCGCCAGAGCGACCGGTCGGCCAACGGCCCGCCGAGGCAGAATGTATGGACCCCTTCGCGCGCCAGACGGTCCACCGTCCTCACCGCCCCGGCCGGCAGCGAGGCGCAATTCGGCAAGACCAGCACGCTGAACCGCTGCGCCGCCAACGCGGCGGACTCGAGAAGCTGATCCGCCGTCAGCCGCGTGACCTCGAACCCCTTGGCTGCCAACGCGCCGGCCAGCCGCGCGTTCGCCGCGCGGTCATGCCCGGGCAAAGCATCGTCCAGCAGGGCCACGCGTTCGGACAGGCCTGCCTGCGATCGTGGCGGCAACGACGCCTGTGAGGCGTCCGCGAAAGCCGCCCCCACACACAGCATCCATACCGCTGCCATCCAGCCATTCGCGCCCAACAAAACTTTTCTCATGCCTTCTCCCAAAATAACCACGTTGGCGTAAGTTTACCACGATCTCAGCCGCCTTCTCAACTCACGAGCCCGGCCATGGTGCAATTGTGCGGACAGCCAATTCGGCATTGAATCGCCTCCCTCACCCCGTTAAACTGTGACGCAAACAAACAACGGATTTTTTATGGCGTTACGATACCTGACAGCCGGCGAATCGCACGGCCCCGCATTGACCGCGATTCTGGAAGGCATGGCCGCCGGATTGCCGCTCACCGAAGAGACGATCGCCGAGGATCTCGCGCGCCGCCAGACCGGGACCGGTTCCGGCGACCGCATGGCGATCGAGCGGGATCGCGCCGCGATCCTCTCGGGCGTGATGGAGGGCGTCACGACCGGCGCTCCGATCACGCTCCAGCTCGTGAACCGCGATCATGCCAATTGGAAAGGCAAGGCGGTCCCCGCCTACACCACGCCGCGCCCCGGCCATGCCGACCTCGCCGCCGCCGTCAAATACGGCTATACCGACATCCGCCCCTCGCTGGAACGCGCCTCGGCCCGCGAGACCGCCGCGCGCGTCGCCGTCGGCGCGGTCTGCCGTGCTTTTCTGAAAACCTTCGGCATCACGGTGGACGGCTATGTCTCGGCCATCAACGGCCACGCCGCCTGCCTGGAAGGCATGACGTTTAGCGACCGTGTCGCGCGCGCCCGCCGTTCTGACGTGCAGTGCCCCGACCCGGAAGCCGCCGCACGCATCATTGCATCGATCGAGCAGGCCAAGAGCCAGGGCGAGACGCTCGGCGGCATCATCGACATCGTCGTGGAGGGTGTGCCCGTCGGGCTCGGGTCGCATGTCAACTGGGACCGGCGGCTAGATGCCCGCCTGGCACAAGCCGCGCTGGGCGTGCCGGCCATTAAAGGCGTTGAAATCGGCAATGCCTTCAGCAATACCGGCAAACAAGGCACGCAGGCTCACGACGCCATTCTGCCGGGAAGCGCGGGCTTTGAGCGCCGGGGCGACGCCTGCGGCGGCATCGAAGGCGGCATCTCCAACGGCCAGCCTGTGTGGCTACGCGCCGCCATGAAGCCGATCCCCACCACGCGCAAAGGGCAGGACACGGTCGATCTCGCCACCGGCAAACCGTGTCTCACGTATTACGAACGGTCCGATGTCTGCCCCGTGCCGCGCGCGGTCGTGGTGCTCGAAGCGGTTGTCGCGGTCGCCATCGCCGATGCCCTGATGGAAAAACTGGGCGGCGACAGCATCGCGGAGATGAAACCCCGTTTTGACACGTTGCGCCGCGCAACCCTCGACGACACACGCATGTCCGGCCAGCCGCACACCTTCTGGCCGTAACCTCAAATCGTCCCTCCCTTTCACGCATGCACCTCTATCTCTACGGCCCTCCCGGCAGCGGCAAATCCACCCTCGGGAAAATCCTCGCCCGGCGACTGGACCTGCCTTTCATCGACCTCGATGCCTTCATCGAATGCACGGCCAAGCAGCGCGTTCCCGACATCTTTGCCTGCGAGGGGGAGGCCGGCTTCCGTATCCGTGAAGCTGCCGCGCTCGCCCAAGTCGCGCACGGCGCGTCTGCGGTCATCGCCCTCGGGGGCGGCGCCCTGCTCAGCGAACAGAACCGCGTTCTTGCCCAGGCCACCGGCGAGGTCCTCTGCTTGCAGGCGGATGCCGTCACACTGGAAGCGCGCGTCAACCGCCACCCCGGCAAACGGCCCCTGCTCGCAATGCCGGATAGCGGCTGCGCCGTGCCGCCGCATCCCGGCCAAGCCAAGCCGATCGGCCTGCTGCTGGCCGAACGCGCCAGCCACTACGCTTCGTTCGCGCGCCGCCTGCCGGTCAGCGACCTGCCGCCCGACGTGACGGCGGACCGCGCACAGACTGCGCTCGGACTCTTCCGCATCAGCGGCATGGGTGCCGCGTATACCGTCCGCGTCGGCGACCGTATGCTCGACGCCGTCGGCGAGCATCTGTCCGAGCTGGGGTGCGGCGACCGCACGGTTGTGGTGGGCGACACCCACACCCTGCCGCTCTACGGCGAACGTGTGGCCGCTTCGTTGCGAGCGCGCGGCATGGCGGCCACCACCTTCGCGATCCCGGCAGGCGAAACCACCAAGACGATCGAAACCGTCGCCTCGCTCTGGTCCGCCTTTCTCACGGCCGGCATCGAACGCGGCCATGCGGTGATCGCGCTGGGCGGCGGCGTGGTCGGCGACCTCACCGGCTTCGCGGCCGCCACCTGGCTGCGCGGCGTGCGCTGGATCGGCTTGCCGACAACCTTGCTGGCGATGGTCGATTCCGGACTGGGCGGCAAGACTGGCGCGGACCTGCCGCAAGGCAAGAATCTGATCGGCGCGTTTCACCCGCCATCCCTGGTGCTGGCCGACACGTCAACGCTGGCGACCTTACCCGCGGCTGAGCTGCGGTGCGGCTTGGCCGAGGCCATCAAACACGCAGTGATCGGCGACCCGGGCCTGCTGGACGATCTGCCTCGCTTCGCCGTTTGCGAGCCGTGTGCCGACGGCGATCCCTGCGCCTGCCTGGCAGACGCCCAATGGCTGGCGCCGTTTGTCGCGCGCGCCATGGCCGTCAAAATCCGTGTGATCCAGCAGGACCCTTTTGAAAAGGGCGTGCGCGCCGCGCTCAATCTCGGCCATACCATCGGCCACGGCATTGAAAAAGCCACGCGGTTTGCCGTGCGCCACGGCGAAGCGGTCGCCATTGGCACCGTGCTGGAAGCGCGGCTCGCGGAGGCACTGGGCATCGCGCCGTCAGGGCTTGCGGCGCAACTCGCCGCGCGCTTTGCGCAGGTGGGTCTGCCCGTGACGCTGCCAGCAGGCATCGATCTGGATGCGGTGCAGGCGGCGATGACACTCGACAAGAAGAAGGCCGGCGGCAAGGTCCGCTTCGCGTTGCCCGCCGCCATAGGCGAGGTGCGCACCGGCGTCACGGTCGATGACGACACGCTGTCCGCCGTGCTGCGGCACGCGCCCTGATTCCGATCCGCGGTCTCAGAACGGCCAGAGCGTCGCCCACCAGCCGGTTTTCGCCGTCACGCCGAGGCGCAGCCAAGGCAGGACCGTCTCGGCATTCGCGTCGTAATTGAAAACCGTGAACCCGGACAGCCCCAGCTCGCGCGTGATCTCGATCTGCTCGGCGAGTTTCACCGCGTCGTGCGGATTCTTCCAGCAGGAAAGGCCGATCCCGGGATAAAGCCGCACCCGTCCCGCGTACGTTTGCTGCGTGCTCACCATGTTGCGGAAAGAAACGTTGGCGTCCACATAATCCATCGGACAGACGAAATCCAGCCATCCTTGTTCGCACCACATGCCCCAATCTTGGCCGATGCTGTCGCGGTCGACCGGCCAATTGCGAAACACCGCCGCCGAGATCTGGGCCGACGGACGGACCGCGCGGGCCTCGTGTGAAACACGCCGCACCACCGTGTCGATGTTGTCGCGACGGAACGCCAGCCAAGCCGCCCGGACGTCGTCATGGGCGCGCGTGTCTTGCGGCCACTTCACCACCGGACGGCCGAGTTTGGCTTCGAACCGGGCCCGGCATCCTTCACAAAAACACGCGTTGCCGTCCGGATAGCGGATATAGTCGAAATGCACGCCGTCCACGTTGTACGCGCGGACAATCTCCAGCATCGAGGCAACCTCCAGCTCTTGATTGTCCGGATGCGAGGGGCACAGCCAGCTCTCCTTGATTTCACCGTTGAAAAGCTTCTGGACGCGGCCTTCACGCACCATACGTTCAACAAAAGCCTTCGGCACCCTGCCCGACATGTTCCAGTTGACTTTCCAGACATGGCACGCCACGCCGTATTTCCGGCAGGCCGCCAGACACTGTTCGATCTGGTCCCCCCGCTGCGCAAGCTCCTCGTACTCCGGCAGCACCTGAGACGGATAGTAGGCGATGCCGCCCCACAGCATGTTGGGCAGAATCACGTTGAACCCGTTCTCCTTCAAAAAACGGATCGACTCGTCCCAGGTCTTGCCGCGCAAGCCGAACGCACTGTGACACCAGAACGCGCGGTGCTCGTCCGCGCGCGGTTTGCGGGTCAGGAACCAAGCGCGCCGCGCGGCATCTGTCGCCCGGCCGCTCGCCTCCAGGCTCTCTTTCCATGCTCCGGCCTGCAACCGGGCGGCCGCCTCCGTGCGGGCGGCATCGGCCAGCGCCAGTGCGGACCGCGCCGATCGCGGGGGGCTCGCCTTGGCAAGTGCGGCACGGAAAGCCGCGAAATCCGCCGCCCCGCCAAGCACGCCGACCTGCGCCAGCGCACGCTCCGCCGATTGCCGCCAGACGTCCGGCACCATCTCGCCGACCAGCGCGCGCATCAACGCCTGCGACGCCCCCTCGCCGCCGCCGAACCAGACATGCCCCACAAAAGCACCTGTCGCGGTCAACGTCACCGCCGGATGCAACGTGTCGACGCCCTGGGCGTCGCGCCAAACCGCCGCCACGCGGGCCTGCTGCCCTTCCAGCGGCGCGGCCAACGTGGTGCGCCATGACGCCTGCGGCGCGAAGCCGGGCTGCTCCGGGAGCCCTTGCGCGGTCCGCGCAAACCCCGCGAACGCCGCCGGCTCGGCCACCACACTGCCCGTTGCGCGCAGTCCCAGCAGCTTGCCGATCTCCGGCGCGAGCGAATAACAAACCAGCAGCTTGCCGCCGCCATTGACATAGGCGCGGAGTTGCTCCGACGCTGCTGCGGGCACGCGCGGATTATAGGGCAGCACCACCAGCTTGATTCCCGTGAACAGCTCCGGAGCGAGATCGGTATCGGCCACCTGCACCGATTCGATGCCCAGCCTGTCAAAGGTCGCTGACACGGTCGACGCGTAGTCGCCGAACGCCTTCCCCTCGCCGCCACTGCCGCCCACATTCGAGTCGGCACGGACCACCAGCGCCTCCGGCTTCCCGCCGGCCCACCCGAGATTCGCGATCGCGCACAGCGTATCTTGATCGCGTCCCCGCCAGCCAGAAAGGCGCAGGGTGTCGACGGCGCCCCAGCCGGCACCGGGACCTTCGATGCGCGTGTCGGCCTTGTCGATAACAATGCGCTGCCAAGCGCCAACGCGATCCGGACAGAACGATGCGTGATACCAACCGCCGCCGCTGCGGAAATAAAGGCTGAACGCGGTCAACGGCTCCAGCTCGCGGCAGAAGAAATCAAACTGGATACCGCGGCTGCCGCGCAAGTCGGCCTTGATTTTGATATCCCAACTGACGCGCTCGTGACGCGTCCCCGCAAAATTCACCGGCAACCGGACATAGCCCGCCGCCGCCCAGTCCGCCTGCGGCGAGCCTGCCATCGGCTGCAGCAGACGCTGAACCCCCGCCGTGTCACGGACGTTCTGCCACTCCGGGAACACGCGGCCGGCGGCAGGCGGAGGCGGAATCTCCTGCGCCCCCGCGCAGACGAGCGCCAAAGCCACAGCCAATAAGCCACACATGCTTTTATGCGTCATGGTCCATCCTTTCCGTTGATCACGAAACCCCGTCACGGCAGCACAAGAAAAGCGGCTCATCGGGATTCACGCCGTAACGCCGGGCGTCCATCGCCGGCAGGCACTCGGCATGCTTCATGAGCGTAAGCTGAAAGCCCGCACCACGGATGCGGTCGAACAGGTCACGCCCGTAGAGCCGCACATGGTCTTCCTGCCCGTAGAACTCGATCCGCTTTTCGTCGTCGGCGATCTCCGGGTCCTCTAGGCTCTTTTCCAAGCCCGAGGCAAAGGGAGTTTGCAGAATCGCATGGCCGCCCGGACGCAGAACGCGCCAGAGTTCTCTCAGAGCCTGGACATCATCCGGCACATGTTCCAGCACGTGGTTACAGATCACCCAGTCGAACGACGCGGCGGCGTACGGGATCTGCGTCACATCGACGCGCTCCACCCCCTCGCGGCTCGGAAAGAGGTCACCCTTGACATACCGGGCCGGCCTGCAGGCCTCGATGCGCCCGGCGAGATGCTTTTCCGGCGCCAGGTGCAGAATGGCCGCGCCCGCCAGCTTTTCCCAAATGCCCAGCCGGTCGAAGTACAGCATCAGGTGCCGCTCGCGGTCGTGGCTGCGACAGAAAGGGCACCAGAAATTGTCGAAATCGCTGCCGGTCCACTTGACATTGTGCAGGTACGGCGAAAAGCTTTTCCAGCCGCCGCGGAACCGCGAGAAGCGGAAAAAGCTCCGTCCGCAGACACAGCAGTGCCGCGCGCGGCCGAGTCCGTTCACAAAGCGCCTCATCCGGCGCAACGCCCCGACCTTCTCCTGTTTCGCCTGGTACTCCATGCACGTCCCTTTCAGGTGCCGATATGCGCCTCGCCGGAGTAGACCGGCACCGAGCCCTGCGCCGTCACCAGCCGCAGTGCGCCGTCCGGCAGAATGCCGTCCGCACGGCCGGCCAACCGGCGCCCCCCCTGCTCCAGTTCAATCGTGCGTCCGAACAGCGCGTCCAGCCGCGCCAGGCGCGGCAGCAACGGCTCAAGACCGTCAGCGCGCCAACAGTCGTAAAGCGGCTCGAACGCATTCAGGATCGCGGCCAGCACCGCCGCCCGCGAGAAGGCGTGTCCGGCTTCAATTCGCAACGACGTGGCGCGTTCGCGCAGTTCGGCGGGCAGCATGGCTCGCGTCAGATTGACGTTCACGCCGAGCCCGGGAATGATGTAGCGCACACGGTCGGCCTCGGCCTGCATCTCGCAGAGCACGCCGCAGATTTTGCGGCCGCCGCTGAGAATGTCGTTGGGCCACTTAATCCTGGGCGTGCAGCCCGGCGCCACCTGTTCAAGCGCCTCAGCCACCGCCAGCCCCGCGACCAACGGCAGCGAGGCGGCGCGTCCCGGCTCGATCTCGGGGCGCAACAGCAGGGAGACATAAAGGTTCACCTCAGGCGGCGAGAACCAGGCGCGCGTCATGCGGCCGCGCCCCGCGTTCTGCCGGTCGGCCACGACCGTGACCCCCTCCTGAGCCCCGGCCTGTGCCAGCACCGCGATATCGCGATTGGTCGAACCGGTCTCCGCCAGATAACGCAGATCGCGCCCGAGTCGCCGCGTGGCCAGTAGCGGCAGCACCTCGGCGGCGCATGGACGGTCCGGCGCGCCGACCAGCCGGTAGCCGCGCCGCGTGCAGGCCTCGATCGCATAGCCCGCCGCGCGCAGCGCTTCGACCTGCTTCCAGACCGCAGCGCGCGTAATGCCCAACCGTTCGCAGAGCACGCGGCTTGACACCTCGCCGCCCTCAGCCTCGCGCAGCAGCGTCACGATCTGGTCCGCAGCCTTCACCCCGCCCCCTCCTCTGTTCCACGTCTTGCGCCTCCCCCGGGCTGCCGTCAACAGCCGTTTACGGCAAGTAGGGATTGCTCCCCTTCTCCGCCCCCAACGTGGTCATCGGACCATGCCCGCACACCACGCGCGTCTCATCAGGCAGCGCCATCAGACGCCGCAGCGACGCCTCCATTTCGTCCCGACTGCCGCCCGGAAAGTCGGTGCGCCCCACCGATCCCGCAAAGAGGGTGTCGCCCGCCACCAGCAGGCCCTCGGCTTCGAAGTGCAGGCACCAACCGCCCGGGGTATGCCCCGGCGTGTGGATCAGGCGGGCCGTCAGCCCGCCGAACGACAGCGTGTCGCCGTCGCGCTTGCCGGTGTCCAGCGTGGCCGGACGGCGTGTCGCAGGATACGGCGGCATCGCGTTCAGCGGCGAAAAGGCGAACACCGCGTCAGCCTCATGCAGATAGACCGGCACCGGGTGTGCGGCGACCACCTCGTTGACCGCCGAGATATGGTCGAAATGGGCGTGCGTCAACACCACGACGGCCGCCGTCAGCCCGTTGCGCCGCAGGGCTTCCAGCAACGCCCCGCCATCCGCGCCGGGGTCCACCACCCACGCCTGGTCCTGCGCCTGCCAGAGCAGCACGCTGTTGGCCGCGTACGGCCCGACCGGAATCACCTCGATGTGCATCGCGCCCCCGATCTCGCTCATTGTCCCGCGCGGCGCACGCACCGGAAACCGCCGAACACGCTCTTCTCGCCATTGCCGCTGTTCTCGCTACGGTAGCCGCAGCGTACGCCGCCGCCATCCGCATCCCAGCTTCCGCCGCGGAACGTACGGCTGGCACCCTTCGGTGCCCAGCACCACTCCCAGACGTTGCCCGCCACGTCGTAAAGGCCAAAGCTGTTGGGCTCAAAGGTTGCGACCGGACTGGTGTAGGGCATCGTGGTCTTGGCATACTCCGGATGGTGGCCGCGCGTCGCGCTCATATCATTGGTGTCGCCCGCATGGCTGTAATAATTGGCCTGCTTCTGGCTAATGGTGTCGCCCCACGGATAGCGCTTGCCGGTGAGACCGCCGCGCGCCGCGTACTCCCACTCGACATGGGTCGGCAGCCGGTAGCCGGAGGCCGAGACTGAACAGTCGGGCGCGCCGCCGGACCGCCGGCACACCACGCCGCCCACATGGTAGCAGGGCCCAAGCCCCTCTTTCTCGCTGCGCGCGTTGCACCATTTGACACTGTCGACCCAGTTGACGCCCTGCACCGGATGATCATCCGCCTTGCCCGACCCCACGCCGGCCAGATCCTCGTAGCCATTGGTCACGGCCCAGTCGCGCACGTCGCGCCACAAGGCCCACGTCACCTCGGTGGCATCCATGTGGAAGGGCTCCTCCACCGTCAGCGAATAGTCGCCAAAATCAGGATCTTTTCCCGTGTTGACCCCGGCCGGGATCCGTACGGACACAGGACGCTCCACGCTCCCGGCAGCCAGCCCGTTCCACGCCAGCGCCAACATCATCACACACATCACACCGCGCATCATGTTCCCCGTTTCCTTATTGGCGTGCCGCGACAGAAGAGTCCGCCAGAACGCGGCATTGCAGGTTCTATTATGTGGCGGGAGGTCAGGACAGTCAACCCTGTTCTGGTCCCTGTTCGAGTCGCAGATGAACGGGCGCGCACGAGAATCCCGATCTCAGCCTGCCGGACGCGAAAGCCCCAACGGCCCCGGCCGTTTTTCGCGGGGCACCCAAGCCTCAAAACGTCGCATGCCGCTTAACCGCGATCGGCAGCTTGCGCGGCGCGCCCGGCACGTCCCTTACAAAACGCGGCAGCGCAAGTCCGCCCAGCCGGTTTGCGAGCGCGCATTCAAGCGATCGGGCACGGCGCAGCGACACGCGGAAGTGCGCGATGCCCGCGATCGGATCGCACAGGAACACATAGTATGGCCGCACGCGCATGCGCTGAAGGCCCGTGCAGAGCGCGAAAAGCGCCTCTTCTGAATCGTTCACGCCTTTGAGCAGCACCGTTTGGTTCGAAACCGGAATGCCGGCATCCACCAACAGCCCGCACGCTTCAGCCGATTCAGCCGTAAGTTCACGCGCGTGGTTGAACTGGGTGTTGACCCACACCTTCTTTGAGGCACCCAGCGCACGCGCCAGCGCCGGCGTGACGCGCATCGGCAGCGTCACCGGCACGCGCGTGCCGATGCGCACGGCGTCAAGCTGCGGCAGCCGCGCAAAGGCGCGCACCAACCCAAGCAGTTTGCGATCGGAAAGCAGCAGCGGCTCGCCCCCGGAGAGCAGCACCTCGCGCACCTTCGGATGCGCCTTGACCCAGGCCACCGCGGCCGCCACCTGCCCGGGCGTGCGCACGACCTCCGCCGCACCGAGCAGCCCCTTGCGGGTGCAGTGACGGCAGGCCACGGCGCATTGGTCGTGCGCCATCACCAGCACGCGGTCCGCAAAGCGCTGCTTCAGGCCGTAACAGCAGGCCGCCTGCGTGGTTTCAAAGAACGGATCAGCGGTCAGCTCCGGTTCGGGAACCAGCTCTGCCGCCGCAGGCAGCGCCTGGAGCGCAAGCGGATCAGACGGCTCAGACCGGCGCAGCAGCGACACGGCATAGGGGGTCAGACGGACCGGATAACGCCGGTGCACCCGCTCAGCCACAGCAAGGTCGACGCCATACGCGGCCAGCTCCGGCGCGGCACCGTTCAGCGCATGGCGCATCTGCCAACGCCAATCCCGCCACTCTGCGGGTGAAGGTTGAAGATGAAGCGTAGAATACCGAGTGCTCACGATGTCAGAACGCGACATGCACCTTGGGCAGCGCGTTTCGGATACGCGCCTTCTCCACGTCGTCGATCGGGCAGCGCACCAGCGAGAGTACCTGCAGCGAAGCCCACCCCGACAAGTCATCAGGCAGCTTGGCGACCGGGCAGCCATCGAGATCCACCTGGCGCAGTTTCGGCAATCCGGTCATCCAGGGCGGCACCTGCATCACTTTGTTGCCGCTGAGGCTGATGTCCTCCAGCAGCGGCAACGCCTTCAGGCATTCAGGCACCTCCGTGAAAAGGTTGTCGCGCAGGTAGATGCGCTGCAGGCGGCCCAACGCGGCGATTTCCGACGGCAGCGCCGTCAGCTTGTTGCTGTTCAGCCGCAGCCAGCGCAATCCGCCGACACGGCCCAACTCAGGGGGCAGCGCAGCGAGCTGGTTGGCATCCAGGTTGAGATAGGTGAGCGCGGCCAGACGGCCTACCGCTGCGGGCAACGCCTTGAGGCCGTTGCCCGACAGATAGAGCCGCTCGAGCCCGGGCAAAGCGAACACCGCGTCCGGCACGGTGTCCAACTGCGTGGCGGAAAGGTCCAACTGCTTCAACGCTTTCAGTTCGGCAAGCCCCTCCAGCGCGCCGAGGCCTTTTGTCCCGCGCAACTCCAACACGGCGAGCCTCGGCATCGCGGCCAATTCGCGCGGAAACGCGGGGAGGGTCTGTCCGGCAAGAATCACGCGCTCGACCGCCGCCTGATGGGTGACCGCCTCGGCCAGCGAATGCGCCGTGACCGGCCGCCGGGGGGCTTCTCGGTTTTCAAAACAACCCGCGCACAGCAGGGCCGCCGTCGTGGCCGTCGTCAACAGTCTCGTTTTCATGTCTTCGATCCGTTCCTTGTTGGGCCATCAGGCACCCACCGCCGCGTCGCGCGCGCCGCTCATGCGCGCCAGGGCCGTTTCCGCTCAATCGGCTGATCCAGGATGCCCGTCAAAAGATTCACATTTTCCACGATCTGGAAATCGTAGGTCCCGACGCAAATGAAGTCCGCCCCGCTCTTGAACGCATAGGGGAAGGCGTCTTTCGGGGGGAGCGCCCCGGCCGCCAGAATCTTGAACGCGATCCACGGCTGCTCCAAAGCCTCCATGTACGCCACGGTTTCTTCCGGATTCGTACAGAAAATGTTGTCATGCGGCGGGTCATTCGGGCGGGCTGACCAGTAGTTCAACTGGTGCAGCGTCTTCATCCAGAAATCGGGCACCAGATCATGCTCGACGCAAAACTTGATCGTCTCCAGCTTATGCGCACCGATGCCGACCGGCACCCCGAGCTTGCGCATGCCTTCCAGAATCTTCGCGAACTGCTTGTAATCGCCCTGCTTGGCCAGATTGTCGGAGTGCCCGCCGTGCGTGTACACGGCCGAGGCGCCCTGCTCCACCGATACTTGCGCGCCGCGGATCAAACCCTCCTTATGGCCGCAGTCCGAGATGAACTGTATCTTGCCCCCCTCTTTCTTCCAGTAGTCGTTGATCACCCGCATCAGTGCGGGATTTGTCAGGACCGTATTAATCCCGCACGCCTCGGCCATTTTGAACGTCCGGAACACGCGCCAGTCTTCATGGTACGCTTTGACCAGCTTGTCGGTGTAGAGCAGGTCGCGCGCGTGCGCCCATCCGCCGATCAGGTTGCCGCCCAGGAACATCCGGCTCAAGGTGAGCGGGCCGATTTTGCCGTACTGGTCGATTGGCTTTTTGAGTTCCTTGATGTCCACAAAACTAAAGGCTTTGACCGTCGCGCTCGTCACGGCGTCGGGCTGGGCCATCAGGTTCTCGCGCTCCCACACGCGGCCGTGCTTGCGGAAAAAAGCGTAGCTGAATGCGCCCAGCACCGGTAACGAGCTGAGGCTCATCAGCAGTTCGCGCCGCGCGGCTGAGGCCACCGGCTCTTCCCGTTCCTCGTCCTTCGCCTTGCGCAGGCTGCGCTTAAAACAGACACGCGGCAGGGCAGCCAAATAAGCGCCGATCCCGTACGACGGCACCAGCATGATCGACAGCAACGCCACCGCTTCGACGACGTTGCGGTCGATAAAGAGAAAGTGGCCTTCAGAAGCCCCGGCCAGGAAGGGCGGCATGGCCACGTAGTAAAACGCCAGCAGCAGGATGCCGGCCGCCGCCGCCGGCCGCACCAGCACGCCGACGACCAATGCCAGGCCAATCAGCGTCAGGCCCCACATATTCATCAGATCGACGGTCTTCAGCAGCCACGGCGTATCGGCGATCGTCTTGAACAGCGGCGCGGCAAACCAGGTACTCATCCGCAGATAGCCGACGGACGACCAGCCGCCGGGCTGGATCAGCTTCCAGATTCCTTCGTAAAGGAAGTGCCAGCCGATCAGCATTCTCAGAAGCGTCATCCCGAAATTTTTCTTCATGGGGCCCTCATGCGTCTGTGGGTGTGCTGCGACACGTTGAACCACGGTCAGCGATTTAGAGGAGGCGAGAATATCAAACCCGCATCCACCCGGTCAACGCTCAGCATGATCTGTGTTGCCCTCAAGCGTCGCTCCCGAAACGCGCGCCACCGTAAACGCGCAGAGCGCGCCCAGCCGGTCGCGCGACACCCCTGCCACCGCGCAGGGCAGATATTCGCCGCTCCAGCCGCAGGCGCGCCCTTCGCGGTCAAACCGCTCCACCAGCACCTCGGTGCGCCGGCCTGCAAAACGATGTGCGAACGCCTCACGCTGTGCGTCGCCCTGCGCGATCAGCCGCTTGGCGCGCTGCCGACGCTCCGTGACCGGCACGCGCCCGTCGTACGCGCAGGCCGGGGTGCCCGGCCGCTCGCTGTACGGAAAAACATGCAGATTGCTGAAACCCAGATCGGCCACCACCTGCAGCGTCCGTTCAAAGGCGTCCGCACGCTCGCCCGGGAATCCGCAGATCAGGTCCGCGCCGAATGCGGCATCCGGCATACGCGCCCGGGCGCGGCGCACCGTGTCGATCACCTGGTCCGCCGTATAGCGCCGGCCCATGCGCGCCAGCACATCATCGTCGCCGCTTTGAATCGGCAGGTGCAGAAACTTGCACAGCTTCTCCGAGCCGGCCATCCAGTCAGCCACCGCGCCCTCGATGGTGCCGGGCTCGATCGAACCCAGCCGCAAGCGGCCCAGGCCCGGCAAAGCGGCCAGCGCAGCCAAGAGGTCGATCAGACCGCGCGATCCATCGGCATAGCAGGCGATGTTGCAGCCGGTCACCACAATCTCGTGATAGCCGGCCGCGATCATCGTCGCCGCCTCGCGGACACAGACCTCAAGCGGTCGGCTGACCGGCCGCCCGCGCGTATGCGGCACAATGCAGTAGGTGCAGAAAAAATCGCAGCCGTCCTGCACCTTCAGCAGCGCACGTTTTGACCGGCGTTTCGGCACAGGCACGGCCGGCACACACCCCGGCCGCTCCACGACCAGCTCGGGCCACTTTTCCAGCACCCGCTGCACCAGCGCCTCTCGCCGTGCGCGGTCCACCACCAGATCCGCACCGGCCACCAGCAATCGCTCGCATGCCACCGCTTCGGCCGCGCATCCGGAAAGCACCACCCGCGCATCCGGCAACCTGCGGCGCAGCACGCGCAATTCGCGCAGGCACTCGTCTTCCGCAGATTGCGTCACGACACAGGAGTGCACCACCACCACGTCGGCCGGCTCGCCAAAACGCACACGGCTGATCCCGGCCTCTGCAAACGCCCGCTCGAAGGCGACGGTCTCCGCCTGATTCAAGCGGCAGCCAAAGGTTTTAAACGCGACAGTCCGCATGCCGATCCCTCAGCCGTTCAGGCAAAGAGCGGCGTGGACAAATAACGCTCGCCCGAATCCGGCAGAATCGCGACGACCAGCCGGCCGGCAAAAACATCCTCCGCGGCAAGCCGCAACGCTGCGGCCACAGCCGCGCCGCAGGAGATTCCCGAGAGAATCCCCTCTTCGCGCGCCAGCCGGCGCGACGTCTCTGTCGCCTCCGCCGTGCTCACCGACTCCACGCGGTCGATCACCGAGAAGTCCACCACCTGCGGAATGAAATTCGCACCGATGCCTTGAATGCCGTGCGGCGCCGGCGCAAGCGCGCCCCCCGCCTTGCGCTGCGTCAGGAGCGGGCTTTCGGCAGGCTCGACCGCAACCATCTGAACCTTGGCGCCTAAATTCTTAAAGGCGCGGCCCGTGCCGACAATCGTTCCGCCGGTCCCGACGCCGGCCACCACCGCCGCGACCTGGCCGTCGGTCTGCGCCCAGATCTCCGGCCCGGTTGTCCGCTCATGGATCAGCGGATTCGCCGGGTTGGAAAACTGGTCCGGCATGAAAAAGCGCCCGGGGGATTCGCGCATCAGCTCTTTGGCGCGCTGCACAGCGCCGGCCATGCCCGCCGCAGCGGGCGTCAGAACCAGGTTGGCCCCCAGCGCGGCCAGCACGCGGCGCCGCTCGATGCTCATGCTCTCCGGCATGGCCAGCGTGACCGTGTAGCCGCGCGCGGCCGCAACCATCGCCAGCGCGATGCCGGTGTTGCCGCTGGTCGGCTCGACAATCTCCATGCCGGGCTTGAGCGTGCCGTCGCGCTCGGCCTCCCAGACCATCGATGCCGCGGTGCGGCACTTGACGGAATAGGCCGGGTTGCGCCCCTCCACCTTCACCGCCACCGTCGCGCCCAGGCCGCGCGCGAGCCGGTTCAAACGCACCAGCGGCGTGTTGCCGATCGTCAATGAGTTGTCATCAAACAGTGTCATGGTATCCTCCTTGAAAAGGTTACGCGTCTACCGGTACTTCACCAGCAGGTCATGCACCTGGATTTTCCTTGAAATCGGAATGATCCACATTTCATACATGCGGGCGATCTTCTCAGGGCACGCGCCACCGGCACGCTGCTCGCGCGACATGTCGAGAATGCGCGCGATGACATCGGCCTCCACCGTGTGATTGGTGATCGCCTCTTCAAGCCGCACAGGGTCCCGATCCATCAACGGCTGCCGCAGCGCCTCCGGGATCTCCTCCAGCTTCAGCGCCGCCACATGGACCGAGAGGTTAAGGCGCTGGACCAGCGCATTCATGCTGTTGGCATCCGCCGCAATGCATTTGCGCCGGTCTTCATCGCCCCCCGCCTCGCACAGCGCGGGCAGCAGCGTATTGACATAAAAAGGCCGCACGATATGAACCCGTCCCGCAATGGTCGACGCCGCGCCGAACAGGTTCGCGGTTTCCGCGACTGAAAGCGGCCGCTTCAGCTCATTGTAGAGTTCCGCGTTCACCTTGAACGCAGCGCGCCCGCAAAGCGCTTTGACCAGCGTTTCGTCCAGAGAGGCGATGATGGTTCGTAGTTGTGCCAGCTTGTTCATGATAGCCACATGCCGCCGCCCTCATGCCGGAGGGCCCGGCGCACACCCGCCCGCCAGGCGTGCCCTTCGATGCGGCGCGATGTCTTTCGTTATACCACTTCTTGCCGTATTCCACCATGCCAACCTGCGGGCAGGGAGTTAAGGAGGAGTGAGGCGTTAGCGGACCGGATACGTCCCCAGTTTACGCCCCGCTTCCGACAGGGCCAGCACCAGACGCCAGGCCGCCTCGGCGGCAGGCGCCTTCCAGTCGGTGGCCGCCTCAACGAAAAAGCCATACTCCCAGGGCCGGCCCGGCAGCGGCCGACTCTGGATGAAGGTCAGGTTGAGCCCGGCGGCGTCGAACGGCGCGAGCGCGTGCAGCAGCGCGCCCGGGCGGTTGCCGATCACCAGATAGAGCAGCGAGCGCATCGCGCCGGCACGCGGCGCGGCCGGCCGCGCCGCCCGACGGTTGGCCGTCACCACGAAGAAGCGCGTCACGTTCGCGTCACTGTCCTGCAGGTTGCGCGCGAGCGCGCTCAAGCGGTGGATGCGGGCCGCCGCCGACGAGGCCACCGCCGCGCTGCCCGGCTCGGCAGCCGCGCGCCGCGCCGCAGCCGCCGTGCTCGACTCGGCCAGCAACTCGGCACGCGGCACCAACTTCCGCAACGAGGAGCGGCACTGGCCCAGCGCCTGCGGATGGCTGTAGACCCGCTCGATCTCTTCCAGCCGCTTCAGCGCGCGGCCCGCCAGCAGATGGTGGCGGACCGGCATCGAGAAGCCTTCCAGGATCGAGATCTCCGGATGCGCGGCGAGCAGGTCCAGCGTCTGCGTGACCGGCCCCTCACTCGAATTCTCCACCGGCACCACGGCCAGCGGACGCGGCCGCGCGGCCGGTGCGCGCAGCCTGTCAACCACATCATAGTGCGAGAGACACGGCAGCAGCCGACAGCGCGCGCCGAAACGGCGCAACGCGGCTTCGTGCGAATGCGTGCCTTCCGGACCCAAATAAAGGACGGGGACATCCATAAACGTTCGCCTTTTTGTTGACTCGGTTCCGATACGTTACGCCTGCTTGCGCAAGGCTTTCGCCAACTCGATCCACGGTGCCAGCGTTTCAAGGAACGCTCCGAACGACGAGGATTCAAGCTGCTGCGACGCATCGCTGAAGGCGTTCACCGGATCGGGATGCGCTTCGATGATGAGGCCGTCCGCGCCCGCCGCCAATCCCGCCCGCGCCAGCGCCGGAACCAGGCTGCTCGCGCCGGCGGCATGGCTCGGGTCCACCACCACCGGCAGATGCGTCAGTTGACGGGCCACCGCCACCGCGCCGAGGTCCAGCAGGTTGCGCGTCGCCTTGTCGAACGAGCGAAGCCCGCGCTCGCACAGCACCACCTGCGGACAGCCGTTGACCACCAGGTACTCCGCCGCAGTCAGCCACTCCTCGACCGTGCTGGCCATGCCGCGCTTGAGCAGCACCGGCCGGCCGGCATGCGCCAAATGCTCCAGCAGATCATAATTTTGGGCATTGCGCGCGCCGATCTGGAACATGTCGGTCACGTCGCGCAGCATCTCGATCTGCGCCGGCCCCGGCACCTCGGCCACCATCGCGACATTGAACTCCGCCTTGATGTCGCGCATGATCTTGACGCCGTCCAGTTTCAGGCCCTGGAAATCATAGGGCGATGTCCGCGGCTTGAACGGCATGGCGCGGATGATCTTCACGCCGCACGCCGTGAGATCCACCACCGCCGCGCGCAACTGGTCGTAGCTCTCGATCGCGCAGGGCCCCGCGATGATCTGGATGTTGCCGCCACCGATCAAGGCCCCGTTCACATTGACCACCGAATCGCTCGGGTGGTACTCGCGCGACACCAGCTTGAATTTTTTCTGCACCGGGAAGACCGACTCCACCGCAGGCAGGTTGCTGAGCACTTCGAGCGAACGGTTGCTGAGCTCGTCGCCGATACAGGCGATCACCGTCTGCTCGACGCCGCGGATGATGCGCGGCTGGTAACGCAGCGAGCAGACCAGCTCGCTGATGGTCGCAATGTCTGTTTCTGAGGCATGCCGCTTCAAGACGATAATCATGGTTATTTCTTTCTTTGGAGGTTTGCAAAACAAAAAAACCGCGTGTCCTTTGCCGGACACGCGGTTCATTCGAAAGTCTGTTCCCGATTCACAATAGCTTACCGGGCCGACCCGAACCGTGTGTCCGGCGACCTAAAGTAGCTAAAGTAAAAATAGACGCTTTTGTTTTTCATCTGAGAACGACGGCATTAAACCTTTTCCGCCGCCGAATGTCAAGCGGCGGTATTCGGTTTCGCGCGGCACGGGGCGCATCCCCGTTTCACTGACCGTTGAGGTTTATAGTCTCGGTTTTCCGGTTCCGGTCACGCATCCTTTCTTTCTACTTCTGTCTCTCAACCGACAGGGGTCTTGCAGCCGGTAGGGCGGTCTCGCCGAGACCGCCGCAGAGGCGGGCCGCGATCACGCGTTTCCAGTGAAAAGGATACGCAAGACCGGGGGCGCGGACGGCCCCGTCCGCGGGAAAGGCTGGCAACCGGTTCAACCTTCGGAGTTGGGGGGTGACGAGATACGGGAGGGCATTCGTCCCGGCGGCGGTCTCGGCGAGACCGCCCT
>JAQUEX010000205.1 GCA_028684935.1 Kiritimatiellia bacterium
CTGGTCTCGCTCGGGGCGGCCCCCGCTCGACGTTGCGGACGCTTCGGGGGAAAGCACCAAGATCGGCATTCAGGCGCCGGCCACCGTTTTTGCGGAAGTCAACCGCAGCGCCAACACCTATCGGAAATACGGATATGAAGGTTGCCATCGGCTATCAGCACACGGGGGAGGGCGAGCCGTTCTCGGCCATCGTGGCCGATTACCGTGACCGCATCGGTGAGGTCTACTTTCCGTGGCCCGGACAGGCTTCCGGGCGCCCCCCCTTGGGACACGCCGTCGATGTCTCTCCGGAAGAGATTCAACAGGTCTTGGAAGAGGAGTTGCAGACGCTGCGCCGCATGGGCGTAAAACTCGACCTGCTGTTCAATGCGAATTGTTACGGCGAACGGGCCGTCAGCGTCAGTTTGGGGAAAGAGGTTGTTTCGACTGTCGACCGTCTTGGCGCGTTGGGTTGTTGTCCCGAGATCGTGACGACAACGTCGCTGATGATCGCCCGCACCATCAAACGACACTTTCCGGAAATCGAAGTCCGCGCGTCGGTCAACATGCGCATCGGCACGACGCAGGCGATGGGTTATGTGGCCGACCTGTTCGACAGCTTTTATCTGCAACGCGACCTGCAACGCGATCTCGGTCATGTGCGGAAGGTCCGCGCGTGGTGCGACCGTCACGGCAAGAAGCTCTGCCTGCTGGCCAACAGCGGCTGCCTGCGCTTCTGCCCGGGCCAGACCTTCCACGACAATCTGATCGCCCACAGTGCGGCGGCCGAATCGCTGGAGAACCTGCCGGACTGGAATCCGCACGTCTGCTGGAACCTCTATCGCGACCCCAAGAACTTCGTGGAGATTCTGCGTTCGACCTGGATCAGGCCTGAAGACCTGCACCTGTACGAGGGTTTGATCGATACGGCGAAACTTGCGACCCGCCAGCACGCGCACCCGCGCA
Organism: Kiritimatiellia bacterium; assembly: GCA_028684935.1. GTDB lineage: Bacteria > Verrucomicrobiota > Kiritimatiellia > RFP12 > UBA1067 > DUPH01. The sequence continues at coordinate 946 of JAQUEX010000205.1, forward strand.
TGGTCATCGGCGCATACGCGGAAGGCCGCTTCCGCGGCAACCTGCTCGATCTGCTGGAGCCCGGTTTTGCGCCCGCCTTCGTGCCGCACGTCATCGACAACGCGGCCTTCCCCGCCGACTGGGCCGAGCGCATCGGCCGCTGTCCCGGCGACTGCGCGGCCTGCTCCTATTGCCGCGAAGTGCTCGATCAGGTACTGAAGGATATCCCCTTCTGAGGGCGCATGGCAGTTCTGTTGGGGAGACCTTCTCGTAATCGTAATCCTAATCTTAATCTTAATCTTAATCTTAATCTGCTTGTCGCCGATTGTCGGCCTCATATTCGGCCGGCTCCTCATAAACACGATCAGCGGAGGTGCCGCGGATCAAGCCCACCAGCATCGAGACGATGGGCACCCACATCACTTTCCCCTGTTCAACTGGTCATAGACCGCCAGACTTTTTGGAAGTGTTTCCAGGAGATCTCCAACCCAAGCCTCACATCGAATCGCTTCCTGATAGACAGACAGCTTCTCGTGATCAAAGCTCGTTTTCATGGGCGCAGTCTACTCTCGAGAAAGTCCGATGTGCAAGATTAAGATTATGATTAAGATTAAGATTAAGATTATGATTATGATTGATTGGCTCCAACAGAACTGCCATGCGCCCCCCTTCTGACCCAAGCGTCATTTTTCATTGACCGTCGGCTCACGGAATGCCTATGCTGTTTCGCGGACGGAGTTTAATCTGTCTCAGGGCACGTAAAGATCCACCGGCAGGCGTGGTCAGGCAGGAGGCGGCGCATGAGCATGAAACATTGGTATGCGGCGCTATCTCGGCACGGCGAGAGGCGATCTGAGTTTCAACCGTCTGGCCTACCGGGCCGGCAATATTCCCGTGATCAACGGCGTGGATTTCGACGAGGTCCGTTTTGGCACGGACTGGGACAGCGTGGCGCCGGGCGTCCCGGACAACGTGGCGTTCTGGTATGACGGGCAGAGTTGGTTCTCCACCTATGTGAATACCTCTTATGACCGCGAGGGGCTTTCTTACACGATGGCCAACGGGGTGGCGATGCCGGTCTCCCGCGGCAAGCGCGTGACGCCGGGAAGCGGCGAAAGCGGCTCGGACATTTTGCCGCTGAATCCGTCTGCGGGCAGCGTGTGGGACGAAGCCGGTCTCTACGACAGCGTGTCAGGACTGATCGGCGGCGGCGAGGTCAGCCGGGTGCTCTATTTCGGCGCGCTCGTGCGTTCCGTCAATGGATCAACTCCCGCGACGGAAGAGAAAGACGGCACGCCGCCGGACGGCATGGAGGCGTTCGTGCAACTTACCCGTCCGGGCTTGAGTGCCTTGGGCGCGCTCGGCATGGGGAACGGCTGGGGGCAATGGGCCTACAGTATCGGCGGGGTTTTTGGCACGGCTGATCTCAAACAGACAAACAACACGACCTATGTGAGCGTCAATACCGCCACGCGCCTGATGGTGGCCAAGATCACGTTCAACCACACGGCGAACGACACGGCCACCGTCTGGCTTGACCCCAATCCGGATCACGGCGACAACCAAGTGTGGTCGGTGTGCCGCGCGACGGTGACGGGCGACTTCAGCTTCAGCCAGCTCGCGTATCGTTCCGGCAATATCCCTGAACTTAACGGCTGGGAGTTTGACGAGGTGCGCTTCGCGACCGATTGGCGCGGCGTGACCACCAATCTGCCGTCGTTGCGGCAGGGGGTCATGATCAAGATCCACTGACGCTTGATCCCGCTCGGCGGGCGGCTACCTTGCCTTGCCTCTGAAAAAAACAGGAGATCGGGCTGGGCGGTCAGGCGGCTGTGTTGCGTTGCGGTTATGACTGGTGCGCAACAGGAATCGCGCCTGTGGCCGACAGGTGATCGTGGCCGCGCACCTTGATGTGCAGTTCGCGCAGTTGTTTCTCGCTGACCTCAGAGGGCGCGTTCATCATCAGGTCCTGCGCCTTCTGGTTCATGGGGAAAGCGATCACTTCGCGGATGTTCTCTTCGCCGGCCAGCAGCATCACCATGCGGTCGACGCCCGGTGCGATGCCGCCGTGCGGCGGCGCGCCGAATTTGAAGGCGTTCAGCAGGCACGAGAATTTTTCTTCCACGACCGACGGCCCGTAGCCCGCGATCTCAAAAGCCTTGTACATGATCTCGGGCTGGTGGTTGCGGATGGCGCCGCTGGAGAGTTCGATGCCGTTGCAGACCACGTCGTACTGGAAGGCGAGAATGTCCAGCGGGTGCTTGTTCAGCAGCGCGTCCATGCCGCCTTGCGGCATCGAGAACGGGTTGTGCGAGAAGCCGATCTCGCCGGTTTCGGGGTCCTTCTCGAACATCGGGAAATCCACAATCCAGCAGAAACGGAACACCTCTTTGTCGATCAGGTCGAGGTCGCGGCCGAGCTTGCTGCGGATGTCACCGCCCATCTTGGCCGCTTTGTCCGGTTCATCGCACAGGAAGAAGATGACGTCGCCGTCCTGCGCATGGCCCATGCGCGCCAACGCCTTCAGTTCGTCCGGTGTCAGGAACTTCTGGATGGGCCCTTTAACCGCATCGCCGTCCCAGATCAGATAGGCGAGGCCCTTGGAGCCGAGTGTTTTGGCGTGTTCGACCAGCTTGTCGAAAAAGCTGCGCGGCTTGTCCTTGATGCCTTTGACGGGGATGGCGCGCACGGCGGAGCCGGCCTTGACCGCTGCCGCGAAGGCGTTGAAGCCGGAGTCCTTGAAAAGATCCGAGCAGTCGAACATCTCGATCGGGATGCGCAGGTCCGGCTTGTCGCTGCCGTATTTGAGCATCGCCTCGCGGTAGGGGATGCGCACCCAGGGCGTGGCGTCCACTGCCTTTTTCGAGAAATTCTTGAAGGTCTTGTAGAGCACGTCTTCGACAACGGCGAAGACGTCGTCCTGCGTGACGAACGACATTTCCATGTCGAGCTGATAGAACTCGCCGGGCGAGCGGTCGGCGCGCGCGTCCTCGTCGCGGAAGCACGGCGCGATCTGGAAATAGCGGTCAAAGCCGGCCACCATCAGCAACTGCTTGAAGAGCTGCGGTGCCTGCGGCAACGCGTAGAACTTGCCGTGGTGAACGCGGCTCGGCACCAGATAGTCGCGCGCGCCCTCAGGCGAGCTGCACGTCAGGATCGGCGTCTGGTATTCGTTGAAGCCGTGCGCTTCCATCGCCTTTCGCAGGAACGCGATGATCTGCGAGCGCAGCAGAATGTTGGCGTGGATGCGCTGGCGGCGCAGGTCCAGAAAGCGGTATTTCAGGCGCAGATCCTCGGCGCCGTCCTCGTCGCCCGGCAGGTAGAGCGGCGTCTGCTCCGAGGGGGACTCCACGATGCACGCGTTCGCCACGAGCTCGACCTCGCCGGTCGGCAGATCGGGATTGACCGTCGAGGGCTCGCGCAGCGTAACCTCGCCGGTCACGGTGATGACCGTCTCGAGTTTCGCCCGGCTCAGCGCCTCGAAGAAGGCGCGGCTGGGATGGACCACGACTTGTGTGAGGCCGTAATGGTCGCGCAGATCAATGAACAGAATGCCGCCGTGGTCGCGGACACGGAAAATCCAGCCGGAGAGTTTGGCGGTGGCTCCCGCGTCGGAAGCGCGGAGTTGACTGCAAGTGTGCGTACGGTAGAGATGCATGGTGTTCGTCCTTGAAAATTGAAGCATTCACTTTATCAGAAAACGCAGTGCCCCGCCACGACGGATTTTTGCGAGCGAAAAGAAAATGCACCGCCCATTTTTTGGGCTATACATCGCAGCCCCGTTGGCACTATAATCAATCGGCATATTGTTATTTCCCTCATTAGGAGTCTCTTCATGGCCATTCTTCTACAAGGTTTAGTCCTGCTGGTGTCGGGCATGGGCATCGTTTTCCTGTTTCTCGCCCTGCTGGTCTGGGTCATGAACCGCTCTGCTGCGATTGTGCCGCGTTTTAACCACATTCTGCCGGATGACGAGCCCAAGAAAAAAACGCGTCCTGCCGCCAAGGCTGCGGGGGATGACGAGACCGCTCTGATCGCGATCGCGATCGCAGCGGCCCGGGCGCGCGCGGCCTAACACCCTTTCCAACCCCAACCCCATACCCCACCCCCTGCGAAGGAGCAACCCGTGGCCAAGAAAAACGTTAACTTCATGTGCACCGCCTTCCGTGACGGCTTTCAGTCCGTTTACGGTGCCCGCGTCCTGACCGAGGATTTCATGCCCGCCGTGGCAGCCGCCCGCGAGGCCGGCATCACTTATTTCGAAGCCGGCGGCGGCGCGATGTTCCAGTCGCCCTATTTCTATTGCAACGAAGATTCGTTCCATATGATGGACCGCTTCCGCGAGGTGGCCGGACCGGATGCGAACCTCCAGACGCTGGCCCGCGGCGTGAACATTGTCTGTCTGGACTCGGCCTCGTCGGATGTGATCCGCCTGCACGCGAAGCTCTTCAAGAAGCACGGCATCACCACGATCCGCAACTTCGATGCGCTGAATGACGTCAACAACCTGATCTTCTCCGGCCGCTGCATCCACGAGGCCGGCCTCAAGCACCAGGTCGTGGTCACTATGATGGCGCTGCCCCCGGGCTGCACCGGCGCGCATGATCCGGATTTCTACGAGAAAACGCTGCGCGCGATTCTCGATGCGGGTATTCCGTTTGATTCAGTCTGCTTCAAAGACGCCTCGGGCACTTCCGTGCCGGCCTACGTCTACGAGACGGTCAAGCGCGCCCGCAAGATGCTGCCCGAGGGCACGCGCATCCAGTACCACACGCACGAGACGGCCGGCTGCGGCGTGACCGCCTACAAGGCCGCGCTGGACGCCGGCGCGGACACGATCGACCTCTCGCTCTCGCCGGTCTCGGGCGGCACCTGCCAGCCCGACGTGATCGTCATGTGGCACGCGCTGCGCGGCAGCGAGTACGACCTGGGCATCGATATCGACAAAGTGCGCGAGGCGGAGAAGGTCTTCTGCGAGTGCATGAAGGATTATTTCCTCCCGCCGGAGGCGACCAAGGTCGAGCCGATGATCCCCTGGTCCCCCATGCCCGGCGGCGCGCTCACGGCCAACACCCAGATGCTGCGCG
>JAQUEX010000206.1 GCA_028684935.1 Kiritimatiellia bacterium
ACAGCTCGATCGTCTCTTCCGGTTTGACCGGCGCGATGCCGGTCTTGAAGAAGGTCACGATCTCCGCCAGCAGCAGGCCGTAACCTTTGAAATCGTCGACGCGCTGCAAGCCTTTCGCCAGAAAGGCTGTCGCGCCGTAGCCATTTTTCGAGTCGCGGTTGCCGCGGAAGGTGCCGATCCGCCCCCCCCGCCACGTGCCGACCGCCAGATCCGTGCCGGGGGTAGAGACACGCACGACCGATTCGCAGCCGGTGCCCATCAGCGTGAAGAGCGTCTCGACGCCGTGGATGCCGTACCAGAAAAGGTCGGGATGCGTGGCCTCGAGCGAACAGGGGCTGAAGGCGTCGACGCCCACGACGGCTCCATGCTTGCCGCTGCGGATCTCCTGCGTCATGAGCGTGTAACGCAGCGACGAACTGGAGAACATCGGCACGTTGTGGCGCCGGGCCGCCTCGAAGAGCGCCAGCACATGCGGCAGCGAGCCGGCGATCGGCTTGTCAATAAACACGCGTTTGCCCGCTTTGAAAACCGGCAGCGCCTGCTCCAGATGAACGCGGCCGTCGTTGCTCTCCAGCAACACCGCATCGACCTTTGACAGCAGGGTGTCGATCGAGTCGACGATCTCGACCCCGAACGGCTTGACCTTTTCGATGTAGCCGGGCACGCGGTTGGTGCTTGAGGCGATGTCGCGGCTGCCTTGCGGATAGGCCGCCACCACGCGGCAGCCCGCGTACTCCGGCGCCGGGGTTTCGGCATTCAGAAGTTTGGCGAATTCGATGCTGTGCGAGGTGTCGAGCCCGATGATGCCGACTTTAATGATCTCGGCGGCCGAAACCGCGCACGCGGAACTCAACGCGCCGAAAAGTAAAACAGATTTCAACATGATAGCCTCCCTTTTGGCACCTACTGTAGCAAGATCAAGAAGCCGCACACAAGCGTGTGCGGCGTGCAAATTTAGCAAAAAGGGTGCAAACGAGGGCCGCGTCAGTCCAGCGTCTTGATGCGGATATCTTTGAACTCCGCCCACATCGGCCGGCCGGCATGCAGTTGCAGGCCCAGGGCGCCGTCCAGCAGGGCCAGCGCGGGGTCGTCCGTGAAGGCTAGGGTCAGGCGCCCGTTCAGGTAGTGGCGGATGCGGTTGCCTTTTGCGACGATCACGACCTCGTTCCAGTCGTTGAGCTTGAACAGCGCCTTGAAGGCTTCGCCGTCGAGCAGCGACGCCTGCACCTGTTTTTTGCCGTCGGCCCAGATCGCCTGCTCGCCGACCAGGCAGATGCGGCCGCGCTTGCCGCCCTCGTCGTAGATGAAGCCTGCGACGTTCGGCAGTTTCTGTTCGTTGCGGATTTCGTGCTGGTAGCCCTTGAGCCGCCACTGGTTTTTGGCGCCGGGTTTATTCGGCAGGCGCGCGGAGCGGTACTGGATGCCCGAGTTGTTCGCGGCGGTGCAGCGGAAGGATAACCGAAGCTCGAAGTCCCGCGTCGTGCCGTCCTTCCAGATCAGGAACGTGTTGCCCTGCGCCGGATTCTCGGCAGTCGTCTCGCCGCGGATGACGCCGTCTTTGACCGACCAAAGCGAGAAGTCGCCCTCCCACCCGGTCAGGTCTTTGCCGTTGAAGATGCGGGTCATGCCGGGCGTCTCGGCCGGCGCCGCCTGGGGCTCGGCCGCCGTGGCGTGAAGGGCAGTTGCGAGTGTGGCGGCAAGAAGAAGAGTCGTGCGCATGGAAATCCTTGTTGAGGGGTGGTTTTGGAAAAGAGGTTGAGGGACGGCGCTTACAGGGCTTCCTTGACGGCAGACACCAAGGCGTCCGCCTGCGTGAGCCCGGTGAAGGACTTGACGGTTTTACCGTCTTTCAGGACCACGAGCGTAGGAATGCTGCGGATGCCGAACGCCTGGGCGGTGGCCTTCGCGTTGTCGACGTTCACTTTGGCAACCTTGGCGGTCTCGCCGAGTTGTTTCGCCACGGCATCCACGATCGGCCCCTGCATGCGGCAGGGCGGACACCAAGGCGCCCAGAAATCGACGAGCACCACGCCTTGTGAAGTCTGCGCGGCGAAGGTCGCGTCGTCAAGTTCGAGCACGCTGCTTTCGGCTGCCGCGTCGGCAGCAGGTGCCGCGTCCGCAGCCGGTTTCTTGTCGCAGCCGGTCACCATCAGCAGGGCGCAGGCACAAGCGGTCAGCAGGGGACTCATCGTTTTCATGATCATGTTCCTTTCCTTAGGTTGTTTCAGAATAGCAGGTCTACCGCTTCCCCGTCAAACCCCGCCCTGCGGCAGGCGGCCGGCGTGATGCCGTACTGGCGCTTGAAGAGTCGGTGGAAGTGGCTGAGACTGTCGAAGCCGAGTTCCGCGGCAATGGTGGCGACCTTGGCCTCTGGATGCTTGAGCCGACGCACCGCCTGTCGCAGGCGCAATCGGTTGATGAAATCCGTGGGCGTCTCGTCATAATAGCGCCGGAAACATTTGCAGAGGTGGCTCGGGTGGCAGGGGCAGGCGGCGTGGAGCCGGCTCGGCGCGCGCGCGAGCGAGTCCCAGCGTTCGGCCTGCTCGCGGAGATGCTCCAGCCATGGCGGCGGCAGGGGCTTGTCGTCCCGCGCTGCGCCTGCGCGGGTCGGCAAGAGGTGTCCCGCGAAAAGCCGGGCGGCGAGGACGCGCGCCATGAGCACACTGTTTTGCGGCGCGACAGCCTGTTCATTGCTGACCTTCTCCATCTCCAGCATCAGGTCGCGGGCCTCGTCCGGCGGCAGATGGAGGCAGGGTGCCTCCGGGGCGGCGTTGAAGCGGTGCGCGATCGCCGGGGTGCAAAGATAAGACATCAGGTCGCGCACGACAGCGGCGGTCAGCACGAGGCTCGCAAAGACGGCGCGCCCGGCATCGACCGGCAGCAACCGGTGCAGATCGTACGGACGCACAAACACGAGCGACCCGGACGGCAGCGTTCGGCGAGCGCCGTTGATGTCGTGGATAAGCTGGCCCTTGACCAGCAGGATCACCTCGGTGAACTCATGGCTATGAAAGGTCCCGATCTCATCGGCATCCAGCAGAAACCCGAGCTTTTGAAGATGCGGGAAACTGTTCATGGCATAGACTTCACCGTCCTGGAGCAGATAGAGAAAGACCGCCGTCGAAGTCTCGGCCAAGAACCGGTCCTGCTGGACCGTGAAGATCGGTGCCAACGCCTTGACGCTCATGAGGCAAATATAGAGCATGTTTTTGGAAAAGCAAGTGCATTCACTCTTTCTCGCGTTCCACGCGCTGCGGGTGTATGCTCGTGACATACTTTTTCAATCGGTTGTCGATGCGGGAAGGAGCAGAACATGGCGGATCTGGAAACGCTGAAGGTGGCGATGAAGGGTGGCAAGGTGGCGGATGTCCGTACCCTTGTTGGCGCGTTGCTGGAGGAAAATGTGGCGGCGCAGGAGATTCTCAACGACGGTCTGCTCGCGGCGATGGGCGAGGTTGGCCAGCGCTTCAAGCGCAACGAAGTCTTTGTGCCGGAGGTGCTGGTGGCGGCGCGCGCGATGAAGGCCGGCACGGAACTGCTGAAACCGCATCTCGTCCGGGCTGGCGTTGAGGCGGCCGCGACGGCGGTGATGGGCACGGTCCGGGGCGATCTGCACGACATCGGCAAAAATCTGGTGATCATGATGCTGGAGGGCGCGGGTTTCGCGGTGGTTGATGCGGGTGTGGACGTGGAGCCTGAACGCTTCGCCGAACTGGCCCGCGAGCATCGCGCCCAGGTCGTGGGGCTTTCGGCGCTGCTGACCACGACGATGCCCAACATGCGGACGGCGGTCGAGGCGATCCGGGCGGCTGGCGTGCCCGCGAAGGTCATCATCGGCGGCGCGCCCGTCACACAAGAGTATTGCGACGCCATCGGCGCGGACGGGTATTCGGCCGACGCTGCGTCGGCCGCCGAACTGGCCAAACGGCTGGTCGCCGCGATAGACTGACAGGGGACATGCGCGCGTTCTTCAAAACCCTGGCCGGGGCGTCCTGCCCCAAGCCGTTTCCCGTTCTTTCTTTCCCGGGGATTCAGGTGCTCGGCCTCACGCTGCCGCTGCTCAGCAGCATCCTCGGGATCGGCGCACGCGCCTGCCATTTCGGCGACGCGGTGGACATCGGCGAGATCCTGAAGCGGATGCCGGCGGAGGTGCCGGTAATGGGCAACCTGAGTCCCTCCCGGTACCTTCGCCACGGGACTCCGGACCGCGTGGCGGCGGCCATGCGCACGATGGTGGCCCAGGCGCGCGGCTACGCCAACTACATCCCGTCCACGGGGTGCGACATCCCGCCGCTGAGCCCCCTCGAAAATATCGACGCGTTCATGTCGGCCGCCGCAATGATGAGGGGCGGATAAGCCCACGCGACGGATTGACCTCGCGGCGTTCTGGGTTTATGATCTCACACGTTGATGGCTGACATGAAAAGAGGAACGATTATTCATTCGGGTTTTGCAGGGGGCGGGGCCGCGTTGCTTGAGTCTTGAGTTCATGAAACGTCTGCACACATCAGGCCGACACCGGCCGCGCGGCCTTGAGATCCTGCACGAGGACCGCGATCTCTTCGTCGTCAACAAGGCACCGGGTGTCTTGACGACCGGCACGCGCCGCGATGAGGCGTTTACGGCCGAGAATGTGCTCAATCAGTATGTTCGCAAAGGCTGTGCGCGCTCGCGCAAGCAGGTCTATCTGGTCCACCGGCTGGATCGCGAAACCTCTGGCGTGTTGCTTTTTGCTAAAACCGAAGAGGCTCAGCAGCGCCTGAAAGAGAACTGGAAGGCCACCGAAAAACTCTACCTCGCCATCGTGCGGGGCCGCCTTCCGCAGCGGCAGGGGCTCTTTTCAAGTTACCTCGCCGAGAATGAGGATCTCTATGTGCACTCGGTGGATGATCCGGCCGCCGGCAAACTCTCGCAGACCGCGTACGCCGTGATCGCTGAAACGCCGGCCGTGAGCGCGATCAAGATCCGCCTGCTGACCGGCCGCAAGAACCAGATCCGGGTGCACTTTGCCGAGGCGGGCCATGCCGTCGCCGGCGATCCCAAATACGGTGCAGGCGACCCGTTCCGCGAGCGTCTCTGCCTGCATGCGAAATCGATCGCCTTTGACCATCCGTACTCCGGCCGGCGGCTCTTTTTCGACACGCCAATCCCGGAGGCGTTCGCCCGCCTCGCGCGCGGCCTGACCGAAGCGGCGTGGGCGGACACGGTCGTTGAGGTTCCGTGACGCCACGGCCGCTCGGCCGTCAAGGCACTCAAACAAAACGAGTGGTTGTACGGACTACGAATCGCTCCAGCCGTGTGCGTCTCGCACCTGCTGCATCGCACCGAGAATGCTGTTCCACGTGTCGGGCAGCATCATCACTTCGTTGGTGAACATGCACCCGTCCCAGCAGAGGTGGCGGATCGTCCGCGTCAGCTCGCCGTTCTCGTCGCGCAGCCACTGGCCCGCGCACCAGACGATATCCAGCTTGGCGTTGGGATCATCTGGCAAGCAGTGGCGCCCGGTCTTGTCATGCGAGCCCTGACCTTTGACCGTGGCGTCGTTCTGGGCCACGTGGAAGTCGATCGTCCACGGCCGCAGAGCGGCGGCGAGTTTCGTATAGGCCGCGCGGAACGTCGCGGTGTCGGCCCAGTCGAAATCATCCGGCACCAGGCGCGCTTCGGGCGCGTTATAGCCGAGCAGATAGAGCAGCGTGTGCGCCATGTCGGCCTGAAACCCCAAGGTCTTGGGCCGGTCCACGCCTTCGAGCACGTCAAGCATGGCGCGCCACGAATGCATGCCGCCCCAGCAGATCTCGCCCTCGGCGGCCAGCCATTCGCCCGCGTCCTCCGCCATGTCGCAGGCTTGCGCGAAGGTATCGATGATCAGCCGCGTGTTGCCGG
>JAQUEX010000207.1 GCA_028684935.1 Kiritimatiellia bacterium
CGCGGCTGGGATGACCGGCACGGCCTCTACAACACGCCGATGGCCTTTGAGTTTGAGAATGTCTACGCCAACGGCGTGAAAATGATCGGCGGCACCACGCGCAGCCCGCGCGGCGTGCGCTTTGAGGGTGACGAGGGTTGGATCTTCCTGCGCATTCACGAGGGGACGCTGGAGGCCTCCGACGACAAGCTGCTGAAGCTTGATCCGGCGGCCTTCAAGGTGCGGCTCGGCCGCACGCGCAGCCACGAGCAAAACTTCATCGACGCGGTGAAGCGCGGCGTGCACCCGTTCGCCGACGCGGAGGTCGGGCACCGCAGTTGCACGGCCTGCCTGGTCAACATGATGGCGATGCGGCTGGGCCGCCCGCTGACCTGGGACCCGGTGAAGGAGCGGTTCGTGAACGACGACGAGGCCAACCGACTTATGACGCCGGCGATGCGCGCGCCGTGGTCGCTGGGCTGACCGTCCGCTCTTCAACGTTTGAGGATGAGCAACAGCACGCCTTGCGCGATGCCGACCGCCAGGCCGATCACACCGCCCAGGATCGTGACCCAGCGCAGTTCGCGGTTGGCGACGCTGCGGGCGATCGCTTCCATCTTTTTGTCGTCATAGACGATGATGGATTCCGAAATGATATCCCAGATGCGCGTGTGTTCGACCAGTTCGGCCACATGGTCGCGCGCGAACGCGAGCGCCTGTTGGGCGATCAGGTCGGCAAGGCGCGGGACGGTGTCTTCGGGCAGAAAATCGATGGGGGGGCGGACCGGGCTGGCGCACACTCGGCGCACCGCCTCGAAGGCCTGGGTTTCGAGCTGCGGGCGGATGTCTGCGGCGAGCAGGGCGGCATGCAAGGTGTGCGCCAGCCAATCGAGATGCGCCGTGACATCCCCGCCGGCGGTCAGCATGCCTGCGGCGTCGGCCAGCGTGCCGCGCTGAAGGGTTTCAATCACCGACGAGGTCACGCGGGCCAACCCTTGGCGCACGATATCGCGCAGGGCTTCGGCACCGAGCAGGGCGTGCACGTGACGCTCCATCACGCCGGGGGTGCGGGCATCGAGCAGATCATTCCACGAGCGCGCGAGCAGTTTGCGGAGCGCAGTTTCGACCAAGCCGCGCATGCGCGCGCGATCATCGGCGCTTGCGTACCGCGCGCGCAGGGAATCGGGGATGGATTCGCAGAAGCGGCCGAGCTGGTGGTCCACGACGGCGGTGCCGGAGAGGCCGCTCAGCAGCGAGCCCAGCGGGCCCTGGCTCGCGAGGCGCGTCTGCACGGCATCGCGCAGCGCGACGCGCAACGTGTCCTGCGCCGGCGGCAAGGCAAGCAGGCCGGCCAGCTCGTCGACCAAGAGCGGCGTGCGCGAGCCGGCCAGCGCGGCGAGTTCGTGCAGCGTGGCCGGGCCGAGAAACGAGGCGGGCGAGGGATATTCCGCCATCCACGCGCGCAGGCCGTCGGCGAGGGCCGTGCAAAGCCGCTCGCGCTGGGCGGGGGCGAGGAGCGTCTCAGCGAGACGGTCAGGCAGCGCGGCGAGCAGGTCGCGCGTGGCGGCAGGCAGCAATTCGGCCGGACAGACGCCCGAGAGCGCCTGCCAGCGTTCCTCCAGGAAAGGACGAAGGACCTCGTCGCGGAAGGCGGGTGCTGCGATGCGGTCGGACAGCACGTTGGCGGCGAGGCCGGCGAGCTGCGTCTGGAGCGCCGCGAGCGGCAGCCCTGCATAATCCAGGGCGAGAGTTTGCAGCGAAGGCCACGGGCGGTTCGCGGCCTGTTCGAGGGTGTCGTGCGCCGCCTGGCGCAGGCTCGCGGCGACCTCCGGTGCAGACAGGCGCGCCACGATCTTGTCGGGGCTCATCAGTTCGCTGCTGACGACCTTCTGGACCGCTTCGGCGATCTCATGCTTTTTCTTGGACAAGAGCGCCCAAAAAACCCAGCGGATCGCGAGGTCGTTGGTGCCGGCACCGATGGCGAAACCCACCGCTCCCTGCAGGAGGAATTCAAGGGCTGTATGCATGGCGCGTGGCTCAGGCGCCGGCGGTGTTGGCGGCTTCTGCCGGGGCTGTCGCGCACGCTTCCGGCGCGGCGGCAGGCTCCGGTTCCGGCGGGGCGGTCAGCGCGTCACCGAAGCCCATGCTTTCGGCCGCCCGCAGCAGCTCGTCATCCACCGTCGCCACGCGGCAGGTGATGCCGTGCGCGGACTGAAGTTCCAGCAGGGTGGCCAGATGAATGGCCTGCGCCGTGCCGACCGCGGTGGGGAACGCGTCGGCCGCGCGGCGCAGCACGCCGTCAGTGACCGGCACGATCGTGACGCTTTCGCAGACCCGCTCGATCCAGGTGCCGAGACGCGCGCGCTGCGCGTCATCCAGTTTGCCGGAAAGGCGCAGCAGGTTGGCGGTCCGATAGCACTCGGTGCGCATCAGGGCGCTGGCGTAGGCGGCGTCCCAGGCGCCCCAGCCTTGCCACGGGGATTTCGTCCCGACCAGTTGCCGGATCACGAGGGTCGAATCGAGATAGACGGTCATCTTTTTTTTCTTTCCTGCATGAGTTGTTTGACAGGGTCGGCGTCGAGTCCGAAGCCGCCGATCTCCTTAAGTTCCGAAGCCGGGCGGGCGGGCGGCACGAGCGGGAGCCGGCCGGCTTCGCCATCGTCAGCCAGAAGGCGCGCGATCACGCGCTTGTGGCTGGTGATCAGCACTTCCTTGCCTTGGCGCGCAAGGCCGAGGTAGTGGCTGAGTTTTTGCTTGAGCGTGGCTGTGCTTACCGTTGTCATGTCCATATAATAGACATAATGTGTCTATATTATCAAGTGGAAACGCCGGGGCCGACGCATCTTAAATTTGACTCATACCGTCAGAACTGCGGGTGTGACATGCACCCAGTGAGTGCCATGCAGTCGGCACTGCGGCATGGTTTTTGTGGCCCCCTCGTCCCCGTACCCGTCCACGTGCACGACGGCCTCATCGCCTTCCCGTGAACATGAACGGTCCCGCGACTGGCCGGAGCTTGCTCTCATCCAAATCGCTATCGCTATCGGGATCGGGATCGGTTGGGTTCCCGTCGTAGGCCGTCGCCTCTTCCCGGACCTGATATCCCCTGCCGCCCAACCGGTCTGACGCCGGCCCAGCCTGCCATCCCAAAAAAAATTAGATGCGTCGGCCCTGCCATTCAACGTTTGGCGATGAAGCCGAGCACGCCGTCCATGATCATCTGCGCGGCCAGTGCGGCCAGCACGATGCCGGTGAGCTTGCTGAGGATGTTCAGGCCGCGATGGCCGATGCCGCGTTCGATCGAGGTGCCCAGCAGCAGCATCAGACCGAGGCTGACGACCGCCGCCAGCAGGGCGAGGCAGCCGACGACCTTCTGCGGGATGCTGGCCAGTCCCGCGCCCATCACCAGCAGGGTGCCGGTCGTGGCCGGCCCGACGATCACCGGCATGGCCAGCGGCACCACGGCGATGTCGGCCTCCTGGTTGAGCTCCGGCGGGGCTTTGCGGCCCTGCACGAGGCTGACGGCCGACAGGAACAACAGCGCGCCGACCCCCACGCGGAAGGCGTCGAGCGTGATGCCGAAGATCGCGAAAAGCCGGTTGCCCAGAAAGAGCAGACCCACGCACAGTACGGCGACGGCCAGCGTGGTCATGACGGCCAAACGGCGGCGCCGGCGTTCCGTGTACTCCCCGGTCATGCTCAGGAACATCGAGAGCGCGAAAAAGGGTGTGAACAGGAAGAAGAACTTCAGCCACACGTTGAGGAATTCGTGAAGGTGCGCGTGCATGGGGTCCACTGTATCCCGCAGGCTCCCGGCTGTCAATCCGGACGGAGGAGCGGGCCGGGTGATGGCGGGGGGCGCGGAGGGCATGCGCGTCCGCTCAGACCGGGTTGGGCAGGGTCAGGCGCGGGATCGCGAGGTGCCGGACGCCCTCGCCCTTCAGGCGCGCGGCATAGCGCAGCGGGGGCGCGTCGCGCGCGTGGCGCGGTTTGAGGCGGCGGTCGAGCAGCGCGGCCGCCGCGACCGCGCCCTGGCCGTAGCGGGTGTTCAGCGCATCGACCGCCTCGTCCAGCCGTTCCCGCTGGCGGCGCTGCGGCGTCTCTTCGAAGAGGTCGCGCGGACGCAGGTGCAGGGACTCGAGGCCGCCCAACCAGACCAGGGTGGCGCGGTAGGGCTGCCCCGGCGTGAAGAGCGCGTCGAAGAGCGCGCGCAGCACGGGCGCGGCCTCGCTGTCGTGGGCGGTCGGCGCGGGCAGCGGGGCCGACGCGGCGCGCGCGCTGTAGTCGGCGTGCCGCAGGCAGAGCCCGAGTTCGCGCGCCAGGTGGCGGTGCCGGCGCAGCTTGGCGAAGACCGCCGCGAGGTTCGCAGCGGCCTCGGCGAAAACGAGCCGCGGGTCGCTGCCGGGCGGCGCGAAGGTGTGGCCCTTCATCATGCTGTCGTAACGGGTCTTGGGAGCCTGCTCGAGCCGGAACACGCGCCGCCCCTGCAGCTCGAGCCAGGTTTCATAGCCGGGCTTGTGCAGCAGGCGGTGCACGTCCGCCCCGGCCATGGCCGTGAAGTCGAGGGCGCTCGCGATGCCCCGCGCCTGAAGCTTGGCGGCGCTGGCCGGCCCCACGCCCCAGACCTTCGCGACCGGCGTGCGGCGCAGCAGCAGCGCGAGATGGTCGCGCCGCAGGATCGTCTGGCCGTCGGGCTTGCGGAATTTCGAGCAGAGCTTGGCCAGGGTCTTGGTGAGGCTGATGCCGACGCTGACGGTCAGCCCCAGTTCAGCGGCGACCGTGCGGCGCAGACGGGCGGCCACCTCTTCCAGCGGGAGCCCCAGGGCCGCGCCGCAGCCGGCAAGGTCCGCGAAGGCCTCGTCGATCGAATACTCCTCGACGTGCGGCGTGAAGCGCCGCAGGATCGCGAACAGGCGCCGCGAGTAGAGGCTGTAGGCCTCGTAGTCGGACGGCAGCACCACCAGTTCCGGACAGAGCGCGCGCGCCTCGTGGAGCTGGAGCCCGCGCTTGACGCCCAGCGCCTTGGCCTCGTAGCTGGCGGCGGCAATGATGCCGCGCTCCGCGCCGGTCACGACCGGGCGGCCGCGCAACGCGGGATTCAGCGCCTGTTCGACGCCGGCGAAGAAGCCGTCGGCATCGACATGCAGGAGGGTGCAATCGCCATACATGATGGAGGGGGGAGCGAGGAGTTAGGAGTTGGGAGTTAGGAGTTGGGAGTTAGGATTTAGGATTTAGGAGTTAGGAGGCAGGAATGAAAGAGAAGCATAGCGGATTCCGGTTGCGCGGTATAGAACAAACGTTCTATACTGGCGCCATGTCACCCCGCTCCAGACTTCACGAACGGATTCCCGTGCTCAACGCGTTCATCCGGCAGCATGGCCGCGCGCCGACCCTGGACGAGCTGCGCGCGCTCTTTCAGGTGCGTTCCAAGAACACCGCCTCGGTCATGGCCGGCCGTTTTGTCGAGGCCGGCGTGCTCGGGCGGACCGCGACCGGACGGCTGGTCGCGCCGCGGCCGCAGGCGCCGCCGCCGCGCCGGCTGCGCCTGCTGGGGAGCGTGGCGGCCGGTTTCCCCTCGCCGGCCGAGGAGTCGCTGCTGGACACCCTGAGCCTGGACGAGTATCTGGTCAGTAACCCCGAATCGACCTTCATGCTGCGCGTCGAGGGCGACTCGATGATCGAGGCCGGCATCCTGCCCGGCGACACGGTGCTGGTCGAGCGCGGGCGCGCGCCGCGCAACGGCGATATCGTGATCGCCTGCGTGGACGGCGAGTGGACCATGAAATATTTCTACAAGCAGGGGCGCGACGTGCGGCTCGAACCGGCCAACGCGCGTTACGCCACCATCCGCCCCCGCCAGCGGCTGGCGGTCGAAGGGGTGGTCAGCGGCGTGGTCCGCAA
>JAQUEX010000208.1 GCA_028684935.1 Kiritimatiellia bacterium
TGAAGCAAAGGAAAAGAGCGTCCGTCTGTATGGCAGCGCGACGTCTTGCGGCAAGACGTACGCCACATTCCCGTCCACGTGCAGCGCGCCGCCCACCGCGAGGGTCGCCCCATACGCGCCGCCCGCGAAACGGACGGTCAGGTCGCCGGCCATCGATGCGTCCCCCGTGACGGCACCCGCGCTGGACAGCAGCAGGTTGGTCACGCCGGACAGCGACGCGCCGGCAAACGCCTGCGCGCCGCCCTGCACCGCCAACGTACCCGCGCCGATGAAGCTTCCCGTGAATGTCGCCGGCTCAAACGCATGGACGCCCAGCCACGACGCGTCGGCCAACTCGACCGTGCCGGCCCCGCTCAGCGGGCCCACCGTCTCCGCCGCGCCGGCCAAGCGCAGCACCGCGCCTGATTCGACGCGCGTGCGCGATGCGTCCGGAATCGCGCAGGACAGCATGCCTGCCCGCGCGGGCAGCCGGAGCTTCCACTCGCCAGCCAGCGCCTTGCGCGTCAGCGTGCCCCACCAGTTAGTCTGCGTGTCGGCCAGGAACCAATTGGTACCGTCGCAGCTCACCTCCAGCGTCCAGGAGAGCGGATCGCGCGACGTCCCGTTCAGCCCGGTGTACCAGCGGTAACCGTTGAAGGTCACCGGACTCCCCATATCCACCGTCAGCGGATTGACCAGCGACTGGCTGTACCAGCGGTTGTTCGCCTCCTCGCTCGGCAGGATGTTGTCCACCACTTTGTCCGGCGTGAGCACGTTGTTCTCTTCGGGCCGATTGTAGCCGCCGCCCGGCGCGGAGGCCGCCGTGCCCGCGGGATACGGCACTACGGCATCATCCAGCAGGAGTTGCAGCTCCGCGAATTGGAAACCGGTGTTGGGATACTCGTAGTTGCCCAGCCTGATGCGGGTCGGGTTGAAACGCACGTAGCGTGCCGTCACCGCCTCGACCCGCTCGCTGAACGCGTTGGCCGCGGCCCAGAATGACGGCGGCACCGGCGCGGGACGGCCCAGTTCGAACGGCCCGACCTTGAAGCTGCGCTGGTTGGGGTAAATCTCGTGCTCACGAGCGTCCAGCAGCGTCCAGGCCGTTCCGTCATGACTGCCTTCGAAACGCCAGGTGATCGGGTCGCGGCCCCAGTCATACGCGGCATCGCTGGCCGTGTAAAACTGATACCCGTCAAAAGCCACCGGCGCCAGCATGTCAATCTTGAGCCAGTTCGTGATCGACGTGCCGATCCAGCGCGTGACCGCAACGTCCCACGCGCCGTCGATCGCCTTTTCAGGTCCGTAACCCGACAGAGAACCCAGTGCGCTGGCCTGCGTGCCGGCCGGCAGCGTGACCGCTACCCCGCCCAGCGTGAGCTGAAACTCGCCCAGCGAGATGCGGTTCTGTGTGTTCGGGGCCGTCGGATCGCGCACCGCAAAGGTCGAGAAGCGCACATAGCGGTAAGCCGGCGTGCCCGGCGCGATTGCCAGCGTGCCGGCTTCCACGCGCGTATCGCCCGTGTAATCCAACGACGGGCCGAAGAGCGTGACCGTGCTCGACGCGCCTTGCTTGACCAGCCCTGCCGGCGACACGCCATCGCGCACCGCGGCGCTGAAGGCCTCGTCGGACGCGCCGCCTACCGCCACATCCAGCGGCGCGCTGCCCGCGTTGACCACGGTCACGGCGCTCGGCATGCCGGCCAGCGAGGGTGTCGCGCCGCCCGCGCCTTGCACCATCAGCCGTCCGGCTCCAGCCACGCGCCCGGTGAACCCCGAGAGATCGGCGACCGTCAGGGCCTGCCCGCTGGAAAAAGCCAACACGCCTGATCCGGAGAGCGACGGGATCGCCTCATACGGCGAGTTAAGCTGCAGGGTCGCCCCGGCCGACACCGACACGGCGCTGAGCGAAGAAGCCGTCTGATTGCCGGCGAACGGCGTGCGGAACGGCCAAGCACCCGCCAGCATGGTGCGCGTGGTGAGGACCGGCACATTCTCTTGCTGGTCCACCGTGTACCACATCACGTTGTCCGCGCTGACCTCCACCGTCCATGAAACCGGATCGCGTTCGGGCACGTCGTTGGCGGTGTACCACCGGTATCCGTTGACAGCGGTCGGTCGCAACAGGTCAACGCGGAAATATTGATTATTCGCAGACGCGGCCAACCACTTGGTCACGGTGTTCGTATCGATCAGACGGTCAGGGCCACCGGTCGGGCCGTTGGAGGAGGTCGCATAGATCACCGCGCCGGCCGGGTACGGCACCCATTCGTCATCCAGAAGCAGATGGAATTCGGAGACCGCCGGCATCTGCCCCGCCGTGCGCGTGCGGTCCACGCGGAAACGCACGTAACGAACGCCTGTTCCCCAGGCG
This sequence comes from Kiritimatiellia bacterium, assembly GCA_028684935.1. Lineage (GTDB taxonomy): Bacteria > Verrucomicrobiota > Kiritimatiellia > RFP12 > UBA1067 > DUPH01. Next base: position 2,354 of record JAQUEX010000208.1, read on the forward strand.
AGTGTTCCCGCGCCAACCGTTGTCGAACCGGAATAGGACGATGGCGTGCCTCCGCCGGCCAGCGTCAAGATGCCGCCGCCGGTCTTGGCAAGCGCCAGCGGCGCGGCACCGTCCGCAAGCCGGCCAAAAAAGACGCTGCTGGCATCCGCCTCGCCCACCGACAACGCGGCCGCGGCCGCACCGCCGTTGACCACCGTGCTGGAGAGCCACGTGCTGTCAAGCGCCCCGATCCCCTCCGGCCTGCCGTTGAGATCCAGCGTGCCGCCGGTCAGCGTCACATGGCCGGCGATCTGGTTACCGCCGCCGCCGGTCAGACGCACCGCCGCGTTCGACGCGACGCGCACGATGTGCCGAACCGCCGGCGCGTCGCTTTTGCCAAGTTCGGCGACCCCGGCATCCACCGCGAGATCCAGCGCGTCGTTTGCCGCCGACCCGCCGATCATTAAGGTGCCGCCCCCTTGCTTGGCGAACGTGCCGCTGAGCGCCCCTGTGAGCGTCAGTGCCGCCGCGTCGGGAACATCAACGCCGCCAGAGGCAGCCGTAAACGCGCGCGGCAGCGAGAGCGTCGATCCGGCCTCAATCCCCAGCAAACCGCCGGCGAAAGCGACCGCATTGGCCGGATCACCCAGTTGCGCGTCGTCGCTCACCACCAGACGGCCCGCGTTGATCTGCACCGCGCCGCTGAAACTGTTGGGCGCGTCCAAGACGGCGTCTCCGGCGCCGTTTTTCACCAGGGTGCCGCTGCCGCTGATCGTGCCGGCATAGTTGACCGTTCCCGCCCCGTCAAAACCGGCCACAGCCCCCGCGCCGGTCAACGCCACATCGTGCTCCGCGGTCCACGCATGGGCAGGATCGTCGTACAGACGGCCCGCCGTCTCGCGCGTCGAGTCAAACCAGACCGCAAGGCCCGAACCGTTTACGGTCACCGTCTCGCCGCCGACGCCCAGCGCATCCGGACGCGGAATGCGCAGCGAGTAGTCGGTCAGCGTCTGCGGGCCCGTCCCCAGAATGCCCGGGGTGCCGGCGGCCACGTCGCTGCCGGGCTCAATCGACCACGCCGACAAAGCCGGCACTGTCAACAGCCAGATCTTGTCGGAAAACACGACGCCGCCGGCATCGGCCACATCCACCCCAAAAACAACGGGCCGTTCCGGGCCGCCGACCCTGAACGGCTCCGCGCCGCCCGTGACGGTCAGCACCGGCGTGCCGGCTGTGCCGGCCGCGCACCTCACGTCGGCCGCCCACACCAGCGGCGCCGCTGTCGCCGAGCGGTCAAAGGTCGAATCCTGCGCCAGTTCCAGCGGTGCGCGAATCACATTCGTGAGGCTTCCGAGCGGCATCGTGCGCAGCACGCTGCCGTCGCCGGGATCCTCGAACCGGCGCGCCGCAGCAAGGTGCACGCTGTTAGACAGATCCTTGTTGTCCGAATCGAACACAATGCCTGCGGGCGCGGCGCCGCCATAAGGGCCGACGCTGCCTGTTCCGTTTGAAAAACGCACTTCCAGCGTGTGCCACCCCGCGGCCACCGCCACATTCTGCGTGACCGACAAACCGTTGTGCGTGCTGTTGTTCAAGAGCACCCGGCCGTCGAGCGCTAAATAGGCGCCGTCGTCAAAACTTTTGGCGAAACTGTACGTTCCGGCCTGCGGCACCTGCCACTGCCCCGTGTACCGGTACTGCGTGTTGTCACCGAACAGGAAGGGCGTGATGCCGGCAAATCCTTTGACCGTGCCGGGGCGCACGCCCCGTTCGGTCATCGGCAAGGAGAGGTTGATCGAACCGCTCGCCCCCGTCGCCCGGCTCTCGACCAATCCGGGCTGCGTTTCTGTCATTTTCAACGTGCCGCCGTTAAGCCGCACCGTCATCTCCCCCAGCGCGGAGGCTGCCGAAAACGCAAAGTCGCCCTCCGACACCTGCACCGCGCCGCGCGAAAGCCCGTTGTCCGAAAAATGCATCACGCCCGCGCCGATCTTCTCCAGCACCGCGCCCGCCTGAATGTCGCCGAACGCAGCGATGCCTGCACCTTCTAAGCCGGCCCTGAGCACGCCGGCCTGCACGGCGCTGTTCGACAGGCAGAGGTCGCCGTTCGCAATGAGCGTGTTGACGGTTTCCGTCTTGCCATTCAGATCCAGCACGCCGCGCTTAGCGCCGTTGAAAACCAGCGCGCCCTTGCCCGTGCCGTGCGGGATCACCTCGTCGGCCCCCAGTTTGAGCAATCCCATCGCATTGACATCCGACCAGTATCCGACATCGTCAGTGCCGAGCACCGTGTCGCCTGCATAATCGTTCGCAGGGTTGGAGAAAATCACAGCGTTGCTCTGCCGCGCGATCGCGACCGACCCCGGACCGGTAATCGGCCCCAGAATATCAACCGGGACGTAATAACGCGCAAGAAACCATCCCCCGCCCGGCCCGAGCGTCACGCCGCGATTCGCGTGAAGGGTCAACGGCTCCAGCACATCCGTCAGGCCGCCGCCGTCGAGCGTGATGGCGTCAGGCTTCACGCTTTCTGGCACCGTGCCCAGCGATCCGTCAGAGCACACGCGCAAAAGGCCGCCCGAGACGGCGGTCGCGCCGCTGAAGAGGTTGTTCGAAGCCGTTAATTCCAAAACACCGTTGCCGGTCTTGGACAGTCCCGCATTGCCGGCCAGCACGGTGGCGAGCGTGGCCGTGTTGGCCGCGACACGGATCTCGGCTGGCGCAACCAACGTGTTGGTCTCGCCGGCCAGCGTCCACGCCACATTCGCGCCGTTGGTGTTGAACAGCAGCGCCGCAAGCGTGAACAACGCGCCCGGCGGCACCGTCACCGTGCCGCCCGGGCCGACAAATGCGGCGCATTCGCCGCTGCCGGGCATGACGGCGCCGCTCCATTGGGCCGTATCTGTCCAGTTCCCCGTCCCGCCGGTCCAGACCCCGTCAGCCCCCCAACTCAAAACCGCCGCCAGCAGCGCCGTCCCGCTCGTCAATACCGCTCTCTTCATCACACACCTCGTCGCTGTTATTGAATACGTCCGGCCCGTCCCATCCCTGCGGCCCGTTACCGGAGGATAAGCATCGTTCCTTTGCCGGACGGCACCACATACACCGCGTCGCCATCGGCCGCCAGACGCATCTGCCGGCCGGTGTCATCGGCAGCCACCGTCCATGCCTCCGCCGCGAAACCGCTCAGCGAACTCCCCGCCACCGCCTCGGCCAGCAAGACCGGCTCGTCAGGCAGCGCGGCCGCTCCCGTGATCGTCACGCTGCCGCCACCCTGGAAAACGAGTCCGCCCGCCACGCGCAACGGCACGACGCCGCCCGCACCCGCGTCCACATGCCAAGCCGCGCCATCCCTGACCGTCAGCGAGCCGGCCAGCGCCAGCTCGGACGCCGGGCTTTCAGAGGACACCTGCTCGATGCCACTCACCGTCAGCGCGCCTTCCGATACTGTACCGGCGCCGCCGAGCGCACCCAGCTCATGTTCGCCGCTGCCGCCCAGCGTCAGCTCGGC
>JAQUEX010000209.1 GCA_028684935.1 Kiritimatiellia bacterium
GCGCTGTCCGCGCGTCCCGAGCACGTGAAGGGGCTGTTTGAAGCGGTGCTCACGCGGGTTGAGGGGCTCAGGCAGAGACAGGAGAAGGCATGACACTTTCCCCGTGGATGGCGGTCGCGCTCGCGCTGCCGGTGCTGCTGTGCGGCGAACAGATTGTGCGGCGCGTCCGCCTGCTCAACCGCTTTAACATTCCGGAGCCGGTAATCGGTGGGCTACTGGTGGCGCTGCTGGTGCTGGCCGCCAACCTTTCGGGCGTGTGCGCGCTGCGGTTTGAAACCGGCGTCTCGCAACGTTGGTGGACATGGCTGATCTGTACGCCGTCGGAATGGGCGCAATCGCCGGTCAAGAATGTGAATCAGCCGCTGCTGGTCGCGTTCTTTGCCTGCATCGGATTGAATGCGAGCTGGTCGCTGGTCAAGCGTGGCACGCTGCAGGTCGTGCTGTTTCTCGGCTTGGCGTTGACACTTGCGGTGCTCCAAAATCTGGTCGGCGTGGGGCTCGCGTCGGCGCTGCATATCCCGCGCATGCTGGGCCTGATGTGCGGCAGCGTCTCCATGACCGGCGGGCACGGTACCGTGATGGGTTTCGCGCAGGAGTTTGAGGCGGTCGGCCTCGACGGGGCGGCCGTCATGGGGGTGGCCGCCGCGACCTTCGGCCTGGTGGCCGGCGGTCTGATCGGTGGACCGGTCGGCGGCGGCTTGATCCGCGCGCGCGGCTTGCGCCCAGCGGCGGACGCGGCATCGGCTGTGCAGAACATGTCGGGCGGCGGCATCGGCATCCTTCCCGATCTTCGGCGTTACGCGCGATACGGGCTTTCCGGGCTGTATCATGCGGCGCTGGTGCTGGCCTGCGTCAAGCTCGGGACTTGGGTGAGCGTGGGAATCCAAGGGCTCGGCATCACCTTTCCGGTCTACATCGGCGCGATGTTCGTGGGTGTGGGCTTGCGCAATGCGGCTGATCTCATCCATCCGCGCGCGGTCCGCACGGAGCAGATCGACACGCTCTCCTCCGTCCTGCTCGGCCTTTTTCTGTCAATCGCGATGATGAGCCTGAACCTGATCGAGCTGGCCGGCGTGGCCCGGGCGATGGTGATCATCCTGGCCGCACAGGTCGCGCTGACCGCCGTCTTCGCGCGTTTTGTGACCTTCAGGGTTATGGGCGGCGACTATGACGCGGCGGTCATGGCGGCCGGCCATTGCGGGTTCGGAATGGGCGCCATGCCGAATGCCGTCGCCAACATGCAGGCCGTGACCGAACGCTACGGCCATGCGCCGCGCGCGTTTCTCGTGGTCCCGATTACGGGCACGTTTCTGGTCGACCTCTTCAACGCCACGGCCATCACGTTCTTCATCCACTCGTTGAAATGAGATTGATCACCACGCTTTTGTCGGTGATGATCGCCGGCGCGTCATACAGGGGAATGTCGCTCAAAACGGTCTTCCCCCCTTCCACAGTGCATCGCGCCGGTGGCAACTCGTAAATCGCGCCGGTGACGGTGTCGACCCAGACGGGGTCCTTAAACGTTACGTCGGTCAGCGTGAATCGCGCAGGAACGGTGCGGTTCTCGTTTTCGGGATGGCTGGAGCTGTCCCAAAAAGCAAGGAGGCGCGGCCCGCCGTTCTGTTTACGGAACAGATAAACCGACGTCGGTTTTTCGCAGTGAACATTGCAGGTGAATCCGACAGCAGACTCTACTGTGCTGTCAAAAATCGATGCGATGTTCTGGACGGTATAATACGCGGGCTTGACCTTCAACACGTTGAAGTCCTCATCGCACTTTATCAACCCCATGCGTTTCATGAAGCGGTCCTCGCGGGTACGGATCCACAGCGGGTCAACGAACCTCGTGTATCGCCGTGGTTGGTCGTAGGCGGGATCATAGAAAGTGAAAACCAGAGACTCGATGCCGTGTCCGAGGTCTCCAATCAACCGACGTGCGTTCCATTTGCACTGGGTTAATTCGCTGTTCCACTCGCCCGACGAGATCGGTGCTGAGTAGTGGGGGCTGGAGGTGGCCCCGGACTCGCCCTGCCAGATCCGCATGCCGGGCGCATAGCGCCGGATCATTTCCGCAAAGGCCAGCACCTTGGGGTAACAGGAGTCGGGATTGACAGAGTAGTCGTGATAGATCATCCACGTGAAGAGTCCGGTTTTGCCCTTTTCGCTCAGGATTTTCATGTAAGGCTCAGCATATTTCACATTGGGCCAGCACAGCACCAGGCCTGCGATCCGCGCGTCGGGGATGTGCTTCTTGATGATCTCGGCCGTCCGGATGTTGTTGTCGGCGAGCATGGCGGGCGTGTTCTTTTTGCAGCCGTCCGGTTCGTTCCAGGTGGACCAGTCTTTGACACGGCCTTTATAGTGGGCGGCCAAGGCATCGACCCAAGCGTCCCATGCGGCGAGCGCGGTGTCGCCGCCGGGCAGGCCGTCCGAGAGCGACGCGCCGCCGCCGCCGGGATAGATCGGGTTGCCGTAGGAGGTTTCCAACAGGACCTCCATTCCGTTCGCGCAACAGTAGTCGACCTGCCGGTCCAGCCACGCGAAATCATAGGTGCCCGGCCGGGTTTCGCACTTGGCCCACCCCGCATGGATGCGGATGCGTGCGATGCCGAGCGGCGCGAGCCAAGCTTTGAAGTTTTCGAAATTCCCGTAGTCGCGCGGCAACATTTCACAGCCGATCGTGATGTTCGAGCGTCCGACCTCTCGGGCGGTGCGCGGCTTGACGGTGCCGATCCGTTTGAGGCCGGGATTCAGCGTGGTCTGCACGCGATCATGCGTGTGGTCGATCATCGGTTTGACTTCGCCGACAGACATAGAAGCCTTCCACAGCAGAATAAGGGACAACGCAGTTGAAGCGGTGGTGGTTGTCATCTCTCCTCCTTCAAAAGGCGCGGCGCGCCCCAGACCGCATGGTTGCCGCTGCCGTCGCCACCGGCTGAGGTGGCGATGAGCTGCAGGTTGGTGATCCCCGCGAGCGGCAGGTCGACCGTGTGCGCCGGCATGGTTCCTTGAACCGGCGACAGGTCGGCCAGCCGCTTGCCGTTGCCCAGAATCTCGAAACGCACATGCCCGCTGCCGCCGAGTTCGGCGTGAAGTCCTGCCGAGACTTGGAAGCGCGCGTAGACATCCTTCGGAATCAGATAGGTCAGGACGCTGCGCGTGCCAACACCCAAGCCGTGTTCAAACACCCTGATCGTTTCCCGCCCGGCCTCGCTGACGCGCAAGGCGAGCGGCACGGCGGTCTTGCCGTCGCGCAACGAGGCGCCGACGGTGGCGTACCCCCAGTAGGGCCGGCTGAAGAAGGCGGCTTGCGGCAAGTAGAGGTCGGGGGCTTCGAGCGGCGCGTAATGCGTAAGGTCGATGCGTTGCAGGGCGCGAGCCTCGTCGGGCTCGAAGCGGTCGCGCGCCAGGCAGATCAGGGTGTAGAGCGCGTCCGCCGCCAGCCGCGCACCGAAACACGCAGCCGTCTGCTGGGCGGCGTTCCAAGCATTGGTGTCGCCAGCGTACAAGGCGTTCAGGATCGGCACGACCTGGCCGCGCGCGAAACGCGTGCCCTCCTGTGATCGCCGGAGCAGGATGAAGGCCGCTTCCGGCACGGAGGTGCCCGCCAGGCTCGGGCGGTAGCCGTCGATCGCCACAGTGAATGTGCCGCTTTCGACCAGACTGTGCAGCGGAACATGGGCATACTTTTCGGGCGGCGGCAGGAACTGCTTGAAGAGCGTGAACATGTTGTCGTCGGGCACAACGTGCGCCGGACAGCTCCAGTCTTCCAGCATGTGGACCAGCGTACCGGCGTAGCGTGCCGCGCCCGCCACGTTGTTGGTCCGCAGCGTATCGACTGCCCGCCCCAGAAAATAGGTCAACAGCGCGTAGTTGTCTGCAGGCGAGGCCGGCAGGTGCAACCCCACCAGATACTTCACGCCGGGGCGTGAATCCATCATCGCGTAAGGGGCTAAATCGGCGCGGCTGTACACCAGGTCGGGCAGTGCGCAGTAGAGCGAGGCCAGAGGCTGGCGTTCAGCCCCGAGGACCTCCTGCTGCCAGGCGGGCAGCGCGTCGAGCGCGGCGCGGGTGATGGGGCCGTGCGGCCCGCCCCAGGCGCCCGCGTGCGGCGCAAACAGCACGGTGACGAATGAGGCGGCGATGAAAACGATGTGTCGGGTCATGCGGTTCTCCTCGCGTTGCACGCGCCCCGGGGGCGGGTACGACAGCGCCTATCGGGCGGGGGCGCGTTCGATCAGTTCGGCCAGTCGGTCGCGCCAGGCCAGCACGGCGGCAGGATCGCGCGTGTACGCCTTGAGGCTGGCGACCAGCGTTTCCGGGACATGCAGGGCGGCGCGCGCCTCGGTGGTCCAGCCGGACGTCGCGGGCGACGCGCGCGTTTTCAAGAGAACCTCCAGTTCGCGGACATAGGCGTAGTCTTCCAGCCCGTCGCGGAAATTTTCGAGACGTTGGGTCGGCAGCGGCTGGCCGTCCGGTCCGACGCAGGTCCATGCGCCGTCGCCGTGATAGGTGGTCCAGCTCCGCGCGTCCCACTCGGTGAAAGGTCCGGTCGTGATGGGACGCCGCGCGTTCCAGATGCTGATCTGGTAGTAGAGGAAGCCGTCGGGCCGTTCTTTGGCGGTCATCGCGCCCATCAGCAGACGCCCCTCAATGGCCGGGCATTCGATAAACATGTTGGCGTATGGAGCGTGTGGCCCGCAGCAGATGTACCACCAGACCTGGCGTCCGTCGGCACGGGCACGCGCGGCCTGCTCGGGATCGTATTTCGGCGTGAGGGGACAGAAGGCGTCCATCGAGCGGATGCCAGAAGACTGGCCGAAGCTGTGGTCGTAGGTCGTGGTCATGATCGGGACCCCGGGGCAGGCCTGCCGGATCAGCGCGGCAGCCTCTTCGACACGCGCGAAATGATTGGTGGCGACCTCGTCGCAGCCGTAGATATAGGCGTGGTCGAGCAGCCCGTGGGCTTTGGCCTGGTCATAGGCGGCGCGCAGGCGGTCGAGGGTCTTGCTCTGCCACTTCGCGCGTGAGTCGGGTGTGTCGTCGAAGTAGAACCAGTAGCCTAGATTGAAGCGGCCGAGTCGGCCCTGGCGTTTCAGGCGCTGGAGGATTTCGAAGTCCGGCAGGCCGTGATGATACAGGCTGTCGTACGTGATGTAGTAGTCGGCCAGGAAGTCAGCCCAGGCGGCGGTGTGGCGTTTCCAGGCGTTGAGCGGGTAGTCGGGCTCTTTGCGCCAGACCGCCTGTTCCGCCTGCGAGCCGGCGACCGGCGAGTCGTGCGGCGCGAAGGTGATCGCGAGCGGCAGCGGCGATGCGTCGGGCAGGGTGAAGCCATAAACACGCACGCGCAGGTCAAGCGTGACGGCCGGCGCGTTGGCGGCGCTCACCGTCAACGTGCCGCGGTAGTCGCCGGGCGCTTGGTCGCGCGGTGTCCGCACGCGGATCCAGAAGCTCTGCACGTCGCCGATCGCGATGTCGACCGGACCGAGAAAGTCGAGAATCGGGTCGGGCCACCAGCCGATGTGCGTGACGGCATAGGGCGGCTTGCGCCGTGTCTGCACATAGCCGGTCACATGGCAGTCGATCTGCGAGGCGGGCAGAACAGCTCCGCGCGGCCCCTTGAGCGCGCTGGCGGTGACGCGCACCTGGCGCAGCGCGGTGTCGGCGGAGAGCACGCCGAGCTGCACGCTCTCATTTTCGTTGCGGGCGAGACGCAGCGCGACCGTGCGCGCCGGCGTCAGGGTAAACGGCGCGTCGCGCGGCAGGAGCTGCTCCATGGCGGAGGCCGTGCCGACCAGCATCGGCGACGCGTCGAAGCCGGCGCGGAGGCTGGCCTGCTGA
>JAQUEX010000210.1 GCA_028684935.1 Kiritimatiellia bacterium
GCAAGACGCTGCAAGCAGTCAGGCATGCACTGGCGCTTTCACAACGCCGCGGCAATCTGCGCTCTCACCGCGCGCTTCCGCTCCCATCTCCCTGCCGCTTAACCATCAACTATCTTGAATCCCACCCTATCCCGCCCGCCATCCCAACCCTCGCTGGACATTCCCGGCCGGCATTGCTATTCTTCCGCGCCGTTGAAGGACATTTTTTGTCTGTCGTTTTTTCACTCCAACCTTTTCATCCCCAACCCCACCTTTCATCATGGCCGGCGAATACGCATTCTCGCTCATCAACGTCACCAAGCAGCACGAGAAAAAGACCATCCTCGAGGACGTCAATCTCTCGTTTTTCCACGGCGCTCACATCGGCGTGATCGGCGCCAACGGCTCGGGCAAATCCTCGCTGCTCAAGATTCTGGCCGGCCTCGACACCGAGTACATGGGCGAATGCCAGGTCGCCAAGAACACCAAAGTCGGCTTTCTCTCTCAGGAACCCGAACTGGACACGGGCAAGACCGTCATGCAGTGCGTCGAGGAGGGCGTCGCCGGCTCCAAGGCAATCCTGGCGCGGTATGACGCGATCTGCGAGCTGCTCGGCAGCGATCTCAGCGACGCCGAATCCGACAAGCTGAACGATGAACTGGGACGCCTGCAGGACACGATCGACGCCAACGACCTGTGGAGTCTTGACCATCAGATCGAGATGGCCATGGAGGCGTTGCGCCTGCCGCCGGCCGATGCGCCCGTCGCGCCGCTCTCTGGCGGCGAACGCCGCCGCGTGGCGCTCTGCCGCCTGCTGATCTCCAATCCCGACGTCTTGCTGCTCGACGAGCCCACCAACCATCTCGACGCCGAGTCGGTCTCCTGGCTCGAGACCTACCTCAAAGGGTTCAAGGGCACCCTGATCGTGGTGACGCACGACCGCTACTTCCTAAGCAACGTCACCGAGTGGATTCTCGAACTCGACAACGGCCGCGCCTACCCCTACAAGGGCAATTACGAAGCGTGGCTGCAGCAGAAGCAAGACGCCATGATGCGCGAGGCCAAGCAGGCTGAATCGCGCCGAAAGCTGATCGAAAACGAACTCGCGTGGGTGCGCACCAATCCGTCGGGGCGGCGCGCCAAAAACCAGGCCCGCGTGCGCCGCTACGAAGAGCTGGCCTCGCAGCAGGTCAGCACGCGCGAGGACGATCTGCGCATCCAGATCCCGGCCGGCGCACGGCTGGGCGACCTGGTGGTCAAGGCCGACAAGGTGTCGATGGGCTTCGGCGACAACCTGCTCTTCGAGAACATGAGCTTCGATCTGCCGCGCGGCGGCATTGTCGGCGTCATCGGCGGCAACGGTGCCGGCAAGACCACCCTTTTCAAGCTGATCACCGGCCAACTCCAGCCCCTCGCCGGCACGCTGACCGTCGGGCCCACCGTGCAGCTTTCCTACGTGGACCAGCTCCGTGACGCGCTGGACCCGGATCACACGATCTACGAAGAGATCACCGGCGGCTCGGAATTCGTGACGCTGGGCGGCGAAGGCGGCGCCGCCGCACCGGTCTCGCGCATGAACGGCCGCGCCTACTGCAGCCGCTTCAACTTCAAGGGCGCGGAACAGCAAAAGCGCGTGGGCGTGCTGTCAGGCGGCGAGCGCAACCGCGTGCACCTCGCCAAGCTGCTGCGCAGCGGAGGCAACCTGCTGCTGCTGGACGAGCCCTCCAACGACCTCGATGTGGCCACCCTGCGCTCGCTGGAGGAAGGCATCGCGGACTTCGGCGGCTGCGTGATGGTGGTCAGCCATGACCGCTGGTTCCTCGACCGTATCGCCACGCACATCCTAGCCTTTGAGGGCGACTGCACGGTGACGTGGTTCGAAGGCAATTACGCCGACTATCATGAGCAGCGCCGCAAGCTGCTGGGCGATGCGGCGGACCGCCCGACGCGCGTCCGCTTCCGCCCGCTGAAACACGGCTGAGGTCAGCCCTCGCCAACGCCCCAGTTCTCGATCACGTAGTCGAGGTCCTTGTCGCCGCGCCCGCTGAGATTGACGAGAATGGCGCCATGCTTCATCTCGCGCGCCTTGGCCAGCGCGAAGGCCACGGCATGCGAACTTTCAATCGCCGGGATGATCCCCTCCAGCCGGCACAGCTTGAAAAAGGCGTCGCGGCACTCATCATCCGAGCAGGTCACGTACTGCACGCGCCCGGTGTCCTTGAAATGGCAGTGCTCAGGCCCCACGCCCGGATAATCCAGTCCGCTCGCGCACGAATAGACCGGGGCGGGAGAACCGTCCTCGTTTTGCAGCAGGTAGCATTTGAACCCATGGATGATACCCTCGCGGCCGTAGCTCATCGTCGCCGCGTGATCACCAGTCTTCGGGCCACGCCCGAGCGGCTCGACACCGAAGAGGGCCGTCGGGTCCTGTAGGAAGCCGTGGAAAATCCCCATCGCGTTGGAACCGCCGCCCACGCACGCGCAGACCGCGTCGGGCAGATTCCCGGTCATCTCCCGGAACTGCTCGCGCGCCTCGATGCCCACCACCTTTTGGAAATCGCGCACCATCATCGGGAACGGGTGCGGCCCCACCACCGAGCCGATACAGTAGATCGAATTCTGGTAATCGGCCAAGTACGCCTCAAACGCCGAGTCGACCGCCTCCTTCAGCGTCTTAAGCCCGTGCGTGACCGGAACCACCTTGGCGCCCAGCAGCCGCATGCGGCTGACATTCGGCGCCTGCTTGGCGATATCCACTTCGCCCATGTGAATCTCGCATTCCAGACCGAAGTACGCCGCGGCCGTCGCCAGCGCCACACCGTGCTGGCCCGCGCCGGTCTCCGCGATCACCCGCCGCTTGCCCATGTATTTGGCCAACAGGCCCTCGCCCATGCAGTGGTTGATCTTGTGCGCGCCCGTGTGATTCAGATCCTCGCGCTTGAGATAGATGTGCGCCCCGCCGTTTGCCAGCGAAAGCTTGCGCGCATGGTACACCGGCGTCGGCCGTCCCTGAAAATGCTTGCGGATCGAACGCAGTTCGTCGATGAACGCCGCGTCGTTGGCAATGCGATAGTACGCCTCGATGATCTCCGCAAACGGAGCCTCCAGTTGGGGAGGCAGAAACTTGCCGCCATACTTACCGAAAAAACCCTGCTCATCCGGGCCCGTCGCGCTCATGATGTCTGCCATATCGCCTCTGCTCCTTCGCGTCTTGCTTGTTTCTTTATGAAGTAACAGTCTGGGACTATACCCGATCCGTCCCCATACATGCAAGACTGTAGATGGCTCGTGTAGAGGGGTCGCACGCCTTTACTGCGCCTCGCCTTCGACGACCACGCGGAAAAAGCCTTGGGGCTCGCCGTTCGGGAGCGGCACGGCGAAGGCACTCCCTCCGAGCCCTGTCGCACCGTTCACCGGCACCCATTGCGGATCGGTCAGGCTGGCCGTGAACTCCACGCGCACCGGGTAGGCGCTGGCCGTCCACGAGAGCAGGATCTGGCCGTCCATGATCGTCATGCCCGTAATGGTGACAGGCTCGACCGGTGCGGGCGGTTCCGTCTGCAGCTCGCCGTAAACGAACGACGCCGACGTCCAGTCCGACGGGGCCTCCCAGAGATCCAAGGCCCGCACACGCCAGTAGTAACGCGCGTTCAACGCCAGCGCATCATAATTGGGCAGAGCGTTCATCTGCACCAGCAGCGTCGCGGGTTGCGCCGCAACCGCAGCCGCCACCAAGACGTTTGTGAAGGTCTCATCCGCCGCGATCTGGAGCTGGTAGCCGGTCACCGTGTCGCCAGCGTCAGGATCGCTGCTGGCGAACCAGACGAAATAGCCGCCCGCGTCGGGCAGCGTCGCGCCGTCGGAGGGCGCAACCCGCACAGGCGCTTCCGGCGGCGTATTCTGCAGATCCACAAAGAAGGTGCCGGTCGCGCTCCACGGCCCGCTGTTCGCGCCGCTGTCCGTCGCGCGGCAGCGCCACCAGACTTGCGTTTCATCCGTCAGTTCGGCATCGATCTGCCACGCCGTCGTGTCTGCGCCGGCGGCGATGGCCGGATTCTGCGCCACCAGCGCGCCCGCGCTCAGATCGGCGTTCGTGTAGACCTCGAAACTGTAGGTGAGCGGGTCGGACTGACTGTCCACCGCGTTCGTCACCACGAGTGTCGGACGCACGACCGTCACGGTCGCGCCATGGGCGGGCGAAACCGGCACCGGGGCGCCCGGCGGTTCATCCCCGACGCCAAAAACATCGAGGAAGAATGTGCTGTCGAGATCATAGGTGGCCGCGTAGCTTTGCACGGCGACACGCACCCCATTGGTCCGATAGTCCGCCGGAACCGTATATTGGAAGCGCGCCCACGGGTCCGTCACGGCGAGGATCCCCGAGAGATCGAGCCACGTCACCCCTCCGTCTTTGGAGAGCCGCACATAGAGGCGCCCGTAGTTGTTGTAGCCTCGCCAACCGCGCGCCCAAAGCGTGACCTTGGGCGAGACGGTGCCGCGCAGATCCAATTCGCCGCCGTAAACCAGCCAGGCATCCGTTCCGGCCTGCACGATCTGGTGTTCGTGGTTGAGGACGCACCCCGCCCCTTCGTAAGGCGTGTTGGTGGAGAGCGCCCAACCGTTGTTGAGCCAGGCGGCGAGATCGTTTTCGAAGCGCTCATGCAGCACGGAAGCGACCGGCAGCGGCGTGTGCTCGCGGACGGCCATATCATCGATCGCCCAGCCGTCATCCACAACGCCGCCGTCCGTGCCGAGACGGAAGCGGATGTAGACGGTGTGACGGCCCTTCCAGCGCGAGAGATCGATCTGCTGCCCGCGCCACGCGCTGCGCGCCTCGCGGACGCTGTAGACCGTGGTCCAAGCGATCGAAGCGATGTTGGCGTTGTCCGCCGCGCCGATCTGGATGTAAGCGCTGTCCGCACTCGGCGGCAGCGCATGGCGATCCTTAAAGACAAGGACCGGCCAAGCCGCCGAACTGAGGTCGACAGCGGTCTGCGCCCAGGTGTCGGAGCTGTTGGCGTAATCGCCCGGCGAATCGGTCAGCGCCGCAGAGCCGTCCACGCCCGCTCCGGGCTGAATGCCCCATGTGCCGTTGAACGTCCAGGCCGGATCGACGCCGGCGTCGAAGCTGTCCGTCCAGCCTATCGGCACGCCGAGCGTCTGCGCGGAGGCCTCGTTCGACGGCGTTCCGGTGTCGTTCTCGTCGTAAACGTAGACTTTGTAGAAATAGCGCGTGCGCGCCGAGAGCGCAGTGTCGACGAAGTTGGTGACCGCGGGATCGGTGATCGTCGCCACCAGCGTATGCGTCTCATTCACATTCTGCGCGGTGTGGCGGTAGATTTTATACTGCTGAAACGCGGAACCTGCATAGTGAGACCAGACCAGCGAGAGCCCATTGACCGACACATCGAAGGGCGCCTCGAGTGTGACGGCGGGCGGCAGCTCCTCGATCGTGAGCTTGTCGACCTGCAACTTGCCCGCGACCTCGTAGTAGGCGTAGGCGTTGAGCGAGAGCCTCACGCCCGCCACGCGGTAGTCCGCGGGCACGGCGAACTGGTAGCGCGTCCACACGGGGCCGCGCGCGATGTGCCCGCTCAGATCAAGCCAGCTCAGCCCGCCGTCTTTCGAGAGGTGGACGTAGAGCCGCGTGTAGTCGTCGCCCTCCGAGCGCCGCGCCCAGAAGGTCACCTGCGGCGCCGCCGCGCCCGAGAGGTCGAGCGCGCGGTCCAAGACCATCCGGTAGCTGTCGCGGTTCTGCGGCGTCCAGCGGCACGGGAAGCCCTCGGCGACGCCTCCGCCCTCGTAGGGGGCGTTGGTCGCGACGGCCCAGCCGCCGGCCAGCCAGTTCGTCAGCCCG
>JAQUEX010000026.1 GCA_028684935.1 Kiritimatiellia bacterium
CGATGCCGCATCCGCACTCTTTTGGCTATCTGCCGCCACCCGTGATCTTCGCGTTGCCACCGGTGATGATGGCTCCCGCGCCGGTGGTGGTGGCGCCGCGCGGTTACTGGAGAGAGCGCGAAGAGCGTGTGTGGCTCGAGGGGTGCTGGGTCGAGGCGGTCGATGCGTACGGGCGGCGCTGCAAGCAGTGGCAGCCGGGACGCTGGGAGATCCGCCGCATACGTGAGTGGGTGGAATAAGGGGTTGGGCGGGTTTCTGGTTTCGGGTTCCTGGTTTCGGGTTTCGGGTTTCGGGTTGCAGGCACTGGAGTGCAGGTTAGTGCCTTACGAACCAACACCAGCAATAAAAAACAAGTTCTTTTACCACGCACAAAGGGGAAGGGTGGGGCATCAAAAAAACCGCTGTGCCTCCGTGTCTCTGTGGTTTAATCATTTCACCACAGAGACACGGAGGCACAGAGAAAATGGTTAGTGCCTTACGAACCGACAAACACAATTAAAAAATAATTTGTTGCACCACGAAGGCACGAAGAGCACGAAGTTTTTTAATGACTCGCCCCTTCTTCGTGTACCTTCGTGACTTCGTGGTGAGAATCTTGGGTTGCGGGCAGCGCCCGCGTTAGAGGTTAAGGGATTTTCTCTTTGCTGCGCGAGACCGCCTGACCTTCGGGGCCGAGCGCGGCGCGTGAAGAGCCGCAGGCGGCTAGGACCTGATCGGCGGTCTTGAAGTGGCACTTGCAGGTTTTGAGGAGCACCTCGGGCCCGGCTTTCTTGACCAGCTCGATGGCCGAGGCCTTGACCTGCTCCGAGGCCCCTTTGTGCGCCTGGATGCCGTAAGTTTCGCCCAAGCGGCCCAAGCCGCGCAGAAAGGCTTCGCGCGCCAGCACGGAAGCCGCTGCGACCGCGATGTCTGACTCAGCCTTATGGCGCTGTTCGAGCTTGATCGAGCGGCCCTTCTTCATCAGCGCCCGTTCGATCACCTGCTTGGCCCCGAACTGGTCGGCCACGGCACGCGGGCAGTCCGGCACGGTCTCCAACAGGTTCTCGATACAGCGCGCGTGTGCCCAGGCCAGCAGCGAGTTGACGTTGCGGATCTTCATGTAGAGCCGGTTGTAGGCCTCGGGGCCGATCGACACCATGGCGAAGCGTTTGGGCCCGAGCAACTGTCGCGTCTTGGTCCCGATGAAAAAAACCGCTTTGTCGCTGAGCTGCTTGCAGTCTTTGACGCCGAGTTCCTGCATGGCGTGCGCGATGTCGGGGTCGACATACACCGCGCAGGCCACCAGCGGCCCGAAGAAATCGCCTTTGCCGCTCTCATCGATGCCCATGTGCGGCGCCACCAGATCCGGGTTGAGCGTCTCCTCGTATCCGACGGTGGCGGTCTGCAGCACGTTCGGCTCCAGAAAGAAGAGGACGAAATCTTCAGCGCCCTTGCCCTGCACCAGGCACTTGCCGCTCTTGTAGAGATTGACCACGCAGTCCTGCGCCTCGACCGCGATCACGGTGTGCGGCACCTGCTTCGGGCGGTAGTTGCCCATCCTGAGCAGGATTTTCAGCGCTTCCTGCTGCTCTTTGTTGAGCACAAACGTATACGAATTCTTTTTTTCCATCGCGCATCGATTACAGCACAAGCCGAATGCCGCTGGCAAGCAGGAAGCGCGGACGGGGCACTCCGCGGTCATCGGTTGGCGGCCGGGGGCGTGGCAGGCGGGGGTAAGGGGAACGGAAGAGACGCATCCGTGCAGATGCGCGCTTTGGCGCTCAAACCATGATCGCCCAGCCTTTTGCACGAAACGTTGTTGCGGGCGGGGACGCCCGAGCTCCCGACTCGCCTGCCCTCTTTTTCACCAGAAACGCATGAACTTCGCGCAGCCCTGCCACCGATTTCGCCCCGCGCGCTTGACGCTCGTCTCACGCCACCGTATAGTGACGGAAAAAAGGGGCATCATGAAACGTTGGATTGCGGCCGGGATGTTGTGTGGGGCGGCGGTGTCGGGCCGTTGCGCGCAGACACTTGACGTTGTGGAACGGGTGGACGTCGCGCCGGCCTGGTCCGGATGTCCGGTCGGATTCGCGCTGGTGACCCATACCAACCGTCAGTTCCTCGCTTTTTACAACGCGAAGCGCGTGATGACCCTCGCGCAGCGCGATCTGCCGGATGGGGACTGGCGCTTCGCTGAACTGCCGTCAACGCTGGGCTGGGACAGCCACAACTACATCGCGATGGCGACTGACGGCGACGGCATGCTGCACGTTTCCGGAAACATGCATGGCGTGCCGCTTGTCTATTTCCGCAGCGTCCGTCCGCTGGACATCCACGCGATGGAACCGGTACACCGCATGACCGGCGATCAGGAGCGGCGCGTGACGTATCCGCGTTTCATCAAAGGCCCGGAAGGCGCCTTTTTGTTCACGTACCGCGAAGGCGGCAGCGGCAACGGCTCCACGCTCTGGAACCGTTACGACTGCGCGACGAAAACCTGGTCGCGGCTGATGGACGAGCCGCTGTTTGACGGCGAGGGCTTGCGCAACGCGTATCCGATGGGGCCGACGTTGGGCCCGGACGGCTTCTACCACATGACCTGGGTGTGGCGCGACACGCCGGCGTGCGAGACCTGTCACGATATCAGCTATATCCGCAGCCGCGACATGCGGAGGTGGGAGAATGCCGCAGGGCAGTCTGTCGCGTTGCCGATCCGGCTTGGGGCGGATGTGGT
Organism: Kiritimatiellia bacterium; assembly: GCA_028684935.1. Taxonomy (GTDB): domain Bacteria; phylum Verrucomicrobiota; class Kiritimatiellia; order RFP12; family UBA1067; genus DUPH01. The sequence goes on from JAQUEX010000026.1 coordinate 2,717, forward strand.
GGTCGATCCTGTGCCGGTCAAGGGCGGTCTCATCAATCCGTGTCAGGCGATCGGGTTTGACACGCAGGGACGCGCGGTCGTGACCTACACGAAGTACGATGACGCAGGCAACACGCAGTTGATGAACGCACGTTGGGAGGGAGGCGCTTGGCGCAAGGTGCAAACCTCCGACTGGAATTACCGCTGGGCCTTCTCAGGAGGCGGATCGATCATTGGCGAGGTGGGGGTGGGGCCGGTGGAGGTTCAGGACAGATTTTTGGCGCAGGGCTATTCGCATGCCAAACTGGGTGGCGGACGCTGGCGGCTGGACAGCGAGACGCTCAAGCCGGCGGGCAAGATCGGCGGGCGGTTCCGATTTCCTCCGGAAGTCGGCCGCAAAGAACACGACACGCCTGGCATGTCCGTGCGTCACGCGGGCGATTGGGCGGCCGATCCGGCGACCGGGCTGTCGTGTGACGGTTTCATGTACCGGGCGTGCTGGGAGTCGCTGCCGGCGAACCGCGACCGTCCGCAGCCTGGCGGGGTGCCGCCGCCGGCCATGTTGCGCGTGTATAAATTGCGGGTGCTGCAACCGTAAGGGTGAACGGAAGGGGAGAAGTTATGCGGAGAGCGGTGTGGAGTCTGTTCGGGCTGTGTGCCGGCGCGGCTTTCGCCGGGCCGGCGGCGGAGTTGGCCGTGGTCGGCGACTGGCAGGTGAAGGTTGAGGCCGAGGGCGTGGAAGCTACGTTGACGGTTGAGCGGCCGGAGATCGTTCGGGTCGAGGCCGAGGCGCTGCCGCGGCTGCCGCTCTACGCGCCCAAGGCGGCGCAGTATGCGCGTGGCGCGAAGTTGAACGGTGTGCGGGCGCAAGAGTGCACGGTGCGGCATGCGCTGGATCCGGAATCCCTGAAAGTGATGAATGCGGCGGGCACGGTCACCTATACGCGCGGACGCGACTATGAGGCCGAAGTGAGCTGGGGGTGCGTGGGACGCCTGGAAGGCGGTGCGATCGGCGCCGATACGCCGATACGAATTGCTTACGCCTACGGCACGATGCGACTGGACGCTGTGGTGCTGACGTCTGACCGGCACATCGCGTTGCGGCGCGGTGTCGCGCACGTGTCGCTGCCGGAACCGCCCCCGCTGTCGACGGGTGAGCGCCGCCTCGCGTCGATTTGGATCACCCCGCGGCTTGCGCGTCTGACGGCCGCCCATCTTTTTCCCGTGCTGGAAACGGCGTATCCCGAGCCGCCGAAACCGGTGCCCAGCGTGGCGGAGCGTTGCCTGCCCAAGACGATGGCGACGTTGAAGGCCGGCGGACGGCTGCGCGTGCTGGCGTGGGGCGACAGCGTCACCGACGCCGGTTATCTGCCCGAGCCTGCGAAGAACCGCTGGCAGGAGCAGTTCGTGCGCCGGCTGCGCGCGGCCTATCCGGCTGCGACGATCGAGCTGGTGACCGAAGCCTGGGGCGGACGCAACACCGGCAGTTATTTCAACGAACCGCCGGGGAGCCCGCACAACTATCGGGAAAAGGTTCTCGACGCGCGGCCGGACCTGGTCGTTTCTGAATTCGTCAATGACGCCGGGCTGGATGCAGCCGGCGTCGCGAAGCACTACGGGCGCATCCGTGACGATCTGAAAACGATCGGTGCGGAGTGGATCATTCTGACACCGCATTATGTGCGGCCCGACTGGATGGGCTTCGCCGAGGAACGGCAGTGCGACGACGACCCGCGGCCTTATGTCAAGGCGCTGCGCGCGTTCGCGGCCGACAACCCTCTGGCTCTGGCCGATGCCTCGCCGCGCTGGGGGAGGCTGTGGCGGCAGGGTATTCCCTACTCCACGCTCTTAATGAATAACATCAACCACCCGAACCCGTTCGGCATGAGCCTGTTCGCCGACGCGCTGATGGCGCTGTTTCCGTGACCGCAGGGTGGCCTATGCGAAGGATCGAGAGGACTTTTTGAACGCTCAATGTTTAACGCTCAACGCTCCACGCTCAAGGTGCAGACGAGGGCTCATCGTCGCGGCCGCCGCACTCAGCGGCATCCTGCTGTGGACGGCCTTCCCGCCCTCTTCGCAGGCGGACAGTGCCTGGATGGCCTTGGTGCCGGTCATGCTGGTGATCCGACATTGCGCGCCCCGCGCGGCGGCCGGGTGGGCCTGGCTGGCCGGCCTGATCTTTTGGGTGGCGACTTTGAGCTGGTTTCCGGCGATCATCAAAAATGGCGGGCCGTGGCCGCTGGTCCTGTTGGGGCAGCTCGGCCTGGCCGCCTGGTGCGCGGCGTTTCTGGCCGCCTATGCGTTCGCCTCAAGCCGCGTGTGGCGGTGGGCGGGGAGGTCGCCCGGCTGGCGCCGCGTGTGCGCCGTCCTGTGCGTCGATCCGCTGCTCTGGGCGGGCTCGGAGCTGGCGCGCGGCTGGCTGTTCTCAGGATTCGCCTGGAATTTTCTGGGCGTGAGCCAGGTGAACAACCTGCCGTTCATCCAGGTGGCGTCCGTCGCGGGCGTGTACGGCGTCTCGGCGCTCGTGGTCGCCGTCAACGGCGCGGTCGCGAGCATCGTTGAAAGAGCGGCTGCACCTTTTGCGGCACGTCTGGCCGTTTCCGCCTCCGAAGCCCCCGTGACCCGCCCCGGCGTTGGCGGTCGCCTGCTGCTCTCCTCGGAAAGCATGCTGCCGGTCGCGCTGGCGGTCTTCTGCTGGTATTGGGGCATGCAGCGAATTCAGTACGCGCGGCGCTTAAACGATCAGGCTGCGGTCTGGCACGTCGCGCTGGTGCAGCCCAACTCGCCTTGTGTCTTCACGCTGGACGACGACACCGTGCGCAACCAACAGGAAGTCCTAGTGAATCAGACCCGCTTGGCCGGAGCAGCCCGTCCTGACCTGGTGGTCTGGCCCGAGACCGCCGTGCTGGGTTCCGTGCCTTACGAGCCCGACACGCTGCGTGTGATCCGCGAGGGTGCCGCCGCAGCGGGCGCGCCGCTATTGACCGGCGCGCTGGAAATCGAGCGGACGACGGTTTCATCCACCGCACCGCAGGGTCTTCTCTACTACAACGCCGCTTGGCTTTATTCCGCCACAGGCGAAGTGCTGGGGCGTTACCGCAAACACCATCTGGTCCCATTCGGCGAATACATTCCGTTGGACAAGCGCGTGCCGGCGCTTCAGCGACTGGCGCCCACCGGCGTGAGCTGCACGCCGGGCCGAGACTCCGGCGTGCTGCACGTGGCGCGCGCGTCCGGCGGCACGCTGGCGCTCGGCCCGTTGATCTGCTTCGAGGATACCGTGCCGGCCCTGAGTCGCGCGGCGGTGCGGGCCGGTGCGCGGCTGCTGGTGCTGATGACCAACGACGCCTGGTTCAACGGCTCGGTCGAGCCGCTTCAGCATCTCGACCAATCGATTTTCCGCGCGGTCGAGAACGGCGTGCCGCTGGTGCGGGCGGCCAACTCCGGCGTGACGTGCGCCGTGGATGCGGTCGGACGGGTCATGCGACTGGAATCGAAAGGTAAGGCGACTGATTTTGACGGGTTCCTCGTGACGCAGGTGGCGGTTGCGGACACGCCGCTCGCCGCGCCCTACACGCGCTGGGGCGACCGCGTGCTGGGGCTGCCGGGGGCGGCGCTGCTGCTGGCGCTGATGGCGGCCGGCGCACGGCGGCCCGGTGCCGCCCGGATGGGCCCGGTTGAGGAACGAACGGACGGTGAGGAGACGTGATGGCAGACGGAACATGGACGCCTGATGGCCTGAGGGAAGCGCTGCGGCAGCATTTCGGGCATGCGACCTTTCGCGACGGACAGGCCGACTCGATTCTCCATCTGCTCGCGGGCAGGGATGTGGTGCTGGTGATGCCGACCGGTTCGGGGAAATCGCTCTGCTATCAGTTGACGGCGCTGCTGCTGCCCGGCGTGACGGTGGTGGTGTCGCCCCTGATCGCACTGATGAAAGACCAGGTGGATGCCTTGGAACGGCGGGGCATCGCCGCGACGTTCCTCAACTCATCGGTGGACGGCGCCGAGATGGCGTACCGGCTCGACGGCGTGCGCGCGGGCCGGTACAAGCTCGTCTACGTGGCGCCGGAGCGTTTTCGCAACCGGCGGTTCGCTGAAGTACTGGCGCAGGCCCAGGTATCGCTCTTCACGATCGACGAGGCGCACTGCATCAGTCAATGGGGCCATGATTTCCGGCCTGACTACCTCAATCTGAAACAGGTGCTGGCCAAGCTCGGCGCCGTACGGGTGCTGGCCGTGACCGCCACCGCCACACCCGACGTGCGCGAGGATATCGTACGGCAGTTGGGGTTGGGCGAACCGCCGCGCCAGGCGCCGGCGGTCTCGGTCACCGGCTTCGCGCGGCCGAACCTTTACTTGGCCGTGACGCGCTGCGCGACGCACCGGCACAAATTCTCCCGACTCGTGCAAACGGCCGAGGCCTATCGTTGCGGGATCGTTTATTGTTCGACGCGCAAGATGGTCGAACGCGTGGCCGCGCGGCTTGAAAGCGACGGCTTCGCGCCGATCACCTACCACGGGGCGATGGCGGACGGCGAACGCACTGCCGCGCAGAACCGGTTCATGGCCGAGGCCGCGCCGCTGGTGGTGGCGACCAACGCTTTCGGCATGGGCGTTGACCGCGGGGATCTCCGTTTCGTGGTGCACTGGGACATTCCCGGCAGCCTGGAAGCGTACTATCAGGAGGTCGGTCGCGCGGGCCGCGACGGCGCAAGCGCCTGGTGCGAACTGCTCTTCAACTATGCCGATGTGGGCACGCAGCGTTTCTTCCTCGACGGCGCAAACCCCTCCTTCAGCGATATCCTCGCGGTCTGGCAGGCGGTGCGGCAGGCCTGCGAGGCTGAGCCGCTCACCGCGCCGGTCGAGGAGTGGACGCGGCTGGCCGGGGTCAAGAACGACATGGAAGTGCGGACCATCCTGGGGCTGATCGAGCGCGCGCATCTGATCGAGCGTGAGATTCTGCCGGGCAACCGCGCCTATACCACGCGCCTGTTGCCCAACCCGGACCCCGACGTCAAGGAACTCAAGCGGCTGGCGGCCGGGCTGGATGAGAAGCGTCAGCGCGACGAGCGCAAGCTCGAGACCCTGCTGCGCTTCGTCGACCATCCCGGTTGCCGCCACGCCTTCATGCTCAACTATTTCGGGGACCGCACGTCGGCTTCATCCTGTTCGGCCTGCGACCGCTGCCGACGCCGCGAACCGCGCCCGCCGGCCGTGCCGACCGAGGCGCAGTGGATCGAAATCCAAAAGATTTTGAGTTGCGTGACCCGCATGAAAGGGCGCTTCGGCGCACAGCGCGTGGCCCATGTGCTGCATGGTGACCGCGACGAAACCGTGACGCGGCACGCGCTGGATCAGCTCTCGACCTTCGGTCTGCTGAGTGACAGATCGGTGCCGCAGATCCGCGCGGTGCTCGACGCCCTGCAGGGCGAGGGATGCGTGGCGGTCTCCCCCGACACCTACCGCCTGGTCTCGATCACGCCAAAGGGGCGGGATGTGATGTTGCGTCGCCACGAGGGGTTCAGCATGGCTTGGCCGCGCTCCAAATAAATCTGTTTGCTCCCGCGTTTGTTTTCACGCATACTGTTCACACCATCAAACCGCAGACGTCAGCATTGCGGGCAGAACGCCCGGAAAGGCGGATGCCGCGTGTTGGGCGTGAAAGGAGACCACAGAATGAAAGCACAGTTTATCGCATGGGTGTTGGGGGTTATGGTTGGCAGCGCGGCGTGGGCGCAGCAGACGTCAACGTTGTCGGCGGGCGGCGCGGAATCCGGCGCGCATCCGTACACGCCTTTCATGTTCAGCATCGTGACGCCGCTGCAGGTGCCGACCAGTGATTTCGACGTCGGCGGTCTGCGGATCAACGCGATCTACGGCGAGTGCCAAGATTTTGACGGCCTGGATATCAGCACCGTCGGCCGGGCGCGCGGACACGGCAACGGCCTGCAGGCGGCGCTGCTCGCCAATATCGTGGACGGCGAAGGGCTGGGTATGCAGGTCGCGCCGGTCAACTATGTGTCCGGGTCCTACGCCGGCCTGCAGATCGGGGTGGTCAACTACGGCGCCGCGAATCCGCAGACCTCGGCGCAGGCGCTGCAGATCGGCGTTTTCAACGGCTCTGATTTCATCAAGGGCTGCCAGATCGGCGTCATCAACATCGCGCGTGAAATGATCGGTTTTCAGATCGGCGTCATCAATGTCATCCAGAACAAAGACGTCTCCTTCCTGCCGATCATCAACTGCTACTTCTGAACCGGAGGTGCTTCATGACTGTGAAAACGTGTGTGCGTGCTGTGGGTTGCCTGGTGCTGACCGCCTTTGCCTCATCAGGGCTGTGGGCGCAAGTGGTGACGGAGGCCGAGAAGCTGGATCCGAACGCTTCGGCCGAACTGAAGGCGTTCAAGGCCAAGGTGCAGGCGGCCAATCCCGGCATGGAGGTCGTGGCCGTCGAGGCCGACGTGGTGAAGCGGGCGGTGCTCGCGCCCCTGCCGCAGCCGGTCAATCCTAAGATCGCGATCTTTGTCAAAAACCAGACGCGCGTGGCCGGCATGGACGACGAGGTGGACGGCGTACGCGACCGCATTTCTGCCGAACTGGCCGGGGCCGGCCTGATCGTGCTGGACAAGGCGGAGATCGCGGACGGCTTCAACCGGTTCAAGATCACGACGGCCGAAGAGCGCTCCGGCCTGGTCGAAGGGATCTTTACCGGAGGGTCTACGGTGCGCGTCGCGCAGATGCTGGGCTGCGACTACATCATGCTGGTGTCGATCATCGGTGCCAGCCACACCTCGCGGACGGCCGGAGACAAGCCGGTGACCATTTTCACGCTGCGCATGAGCACCAAGGTCAATGAGGCGGCGCAGGGGTCTTCGGTCTACGGTTCGAACTGGACGAACAAGCTGCCGGTGCCCGGCCAGTATACCGACGGCGGCGACGCCCTCAATTACTACAACGACTTGTTCGACCAGTGGGCGACCGCGACCGGCGAAGAGATCGCCCAGAAGGCGCCGACGTGGCGCCGCGGGCCGGCCGCCGACACGACATTGGCCGAGTTCAGCGTCTCCACGACGGTCGATGAGTTGATCCAGGGCCTTGAGGGCGGCGTGCGCGCGCCGAACGAACTGCTCGACGAGATGCGGCGCCTGGTCGGCGGCGTGACAGTGGAGATCGACGGCGCGACGGTGGGCTCGTCTCCCGGGACCTTCAAGGCGACGCCGGGCCTGCACCAGATGCGCGTGACGCGCCAGTGGATGCAGCCGTGGCAGCAGACCGTCAACATCCAGCCCGGCGCGACCTTCCGCGTGGCGCTGGAACTGTCCGACGCCGGCCTGCAGCGTTACCGCTCGCTGGAGGGCTTCCGGGCGGCGGTGGCGATCGGCTATGCCGAAGCCGTGATGCGTAAAGGCGTGAAGATCAACTTCGACACGTCGGCCTGGCGCGATGTCGGGAATCGCGGTGGCGAGATCAATGTCCAGCAGAATGCCGTTCAGTAGCGGAGGCGCGGTGTTGAACGTTCAACTTTCAAGGGGTTGCCTGGTCGCGCTGCTTGCGACGGTCGGCTGCGTGTCGACCAATCCCGGCGTGGACCGGGCGCTAACCGGGCTGCGCGCGGGCGATGATGCCGTGGCGCTGACATGGTCCGAGAAGCTCAAGCACAGCACCTACAGTCAGGAGCTGGGCTTCGTCGAGACGGGCCGCGTGCGGATGCTTTCCGGAGATTTCCTGGGAAGTTCGACCAACTTCGCCGCAGCGATCGACACCGTGATCGAGAAGACCGAGACCGGTCCCGCGCTCAAGCTGGGCGATGCCGGCGCGGCGGTGATGGCCGGCACGGTCACGGACGACCGCACGCGGCCTTATCGCCTGCCTGCGTATGAGTTCATCCACGCGCTCCAGTATCAGATGCTTAATCATCTGTTCCTCGGTCAGCGCGACGCGGCGGCGGTCGAGGCGCGGCGCGCGGTGTTCGCTCAGGACCAGATCGCCGAGAAGTACGGCAAAGAGGTGGAGGAGGCGCGGGTGCAGGCGGCTTCCGGGCAGTCTTCGAACAGCATCGGCGTGGTCGAGGGCCGCATGCAGGCGATGGCGCCGGTGATCGAGATGACGCGCAGCTCGTATGAGAACGGCTTGGCGTGGTACCTGTCCGGCCTGCTGCTCGAAGAGGACAACGATCAGGCCAACGCCGCGCTCGCCTACCGCAAGGCCTGGGAGCTGATTCCCGGCAACCCGTATGTCCAGAAGGATTTCCTGCGGATGCTGCGTACACAGGACGCCGAGACGTTCAAGACGTTGGCGGCGCAGGCCGGTACCGATGCCGCCGCGCTGACGCGCGCGCCCACCGAGCTGATCCTGATCGTGGAGGAAGGGTTTGTGCCGCAGCGGCACTCGATGAAAGTGCCGCTGCCGGTCGGCACGGCGGTGGTCTCGGTGGATTTCCCGTTTTATCAGGATCCGGCTCACACGCCGATGGCGGTCGAGGTCATGGCGAACGGGCAGTCATGCGGCTTGAGCGCACTCGCGCTGTCGGTCCAGTCGCTGGCGTACCGCGATCTCAAGGAGAAGATGCCCGGCGTCGTGGTGCGCAATGTCACACGCGCGGCGGTGCGCGTGGCCGCGCAAGAGGTGGCCCGCCATGCCGGAAACGACGGCGTTCAGGCCGCGGTCTTTCTGGTGACGGCGGTGGCCTCGGCGATCAACAAGGCCGACACGCGCGCGTGGTACACGCTGCCGACGGTGTCGCACCTTTACCGCGGCGCGTTTCAGCCGGGTGAGCATACGATCGAACTGCGCAATCAGGTCAACGGGTTCGTCACGCGCTTCCCCGTCAAGGTGGCGGAGGGCGAAACCCGTCTGGTGTGGGTGGCGGATCTGGGCGGCAATGCCCGCGTCGCGACGGCTTCGTTGAACGGCAAAGGCGCGCCGGCCGCCTATCACGTCTGCGGCAGCCTGCAAGCCGGCTTCCCGCCGGTCACGCTTCCGGGCGGACCGAAAACGTTGTATCATACGAATCCCTGACAAGAAAGGAGACTCCATGAAACGCATGACCACTCTCTCCGGCGCCGCCTTGCTGACGGCCGCGCTGGCCGCGTTGACCGGCTGCGTCGAGACCGCGGGAACAACGGTGACAACCGACCACATGACCGGCAGTTCGCTGGTGATGGAGGACAGTACCCGGCTGCGGGATCAGATCCAGATGCTCAAGGTGAATTACGATGAGGTGAACGGGCTCAAGCGCGTCCACATCACACTCCAGTCGTCCAAGCACCGCCGTCTGCGGCTCAACTACCGGATCGCGTGGTTCGATGCCAACGGCATGGAGGTCGACGCCGCGACCAAGACCTATCGCAACCTGATTCTGGAAGGGCGCGACACGGTTACGGTGACGGGCTTGGCAAACTCCCCGGCGTGCGTGACGTCGAAGCTGCGCGTGCGGGATCTGGAAGCGGCGGATTGATTTTTAGTAACGAAAGCGAGGAGAGCATGAAACAAGCGATGTGGGCGATGACCGGTGTGGCTGCGGCGGCCCTGTGGCTGACCGGGTGCGCGAGCACGCCGACGGTGCGCGAGGTGGCGCTCGACCGGGCGCCGATCAGCTCCAAACTGGAGCCGCAGGATGTGCGGCGCACGGTTGAAAAGATGACAGAGTCGCTGCTGAGCGCGCCGGGCGTGCGCGAGGCGGTCGGCGGCACCCGTCCGGTGTTGGATGTCGAGCCGCTCAAGAACCGCACCACGCAGCATGTGGACATGGTGAGCATCACCGATTCGCTGCGCATGCAGTTGCTGCGTTCGGGGATGTTCCGCTTTGTCGACAAGTCGACGTCCGGCACGGATATCGAGTTCATGGATGCCCAGGCCAATCTCGGCCTGACCGATCAGAAAAAAGCCATCAAGCCGGGGCAGCAGAGCGCGGCGCAGATGTATCTGACCGGCGCCCTGAGCGAGATCAAAACGCAAGTTGGCCGCACTGTGGATCAGTACTATAAGTTTTCCATGGTGCTCAAGGACCTGCGCTCCGGCGAACTGGTCTGGGCCGACGAGCAGGAGATTCGCAAGGAGAGCGTCAAGCCGCGCGTCGGTTTCTGACCGACGGTGAACCGTTCATGGAGCCGCGCACAGGGATGCGGCGGAAGCCGTCGCGGGCCGGAGGTCGATTAAGCCTCTGGCGAGCGGGTCGGCCGCAAGATCTGCAGGCGGGCCGTCGGCCGCGAGGGTGCCGTCGCGCAGGATCAGCAGGCGGTCCGCCATGCCGGGCGTGAGCTGCCGGTGGCTGGTGAAGAGAGCGATGCGCCCGCGGCTGAGCCGGGCGAGCGCTTCGAAGGTCTCGCGTTGGGCATCGCTGTCCAACGCGCTGGCCGGCTCGTCAAGGATGGTGAGCAGCGCGGGGCGCAGGAACGCGCGGGCCAGCGCGATCTTCTGCCATTGGCCGATGCTGGGTTCGATGCCGTCGTGCAGCCAGCGCCCCAGCCGCGTGTCGAGGCCCTGCGGCCAGCTCTTGATCAGCGGGCCTAGCCCGGCGTCGCGCGCCGCGCGTTCGACCTCCGGAGCGTTTTCCGGCGTTTCGGGATGGCCGATGCGGATGTTGTCGCGCAAGGTAAGCTGATAGTGGTTGAAATCCTGGAACAGCGCGCCGATGCGGCGGCGCCAGTCCTGCGGGTCGAACGCCCGGAGGTCAGTTCCGTCGACCAAGATACGGCCGCCGTCGGGGTCGTAGAGGCGGCAGAGCAGCTTGACGAGCGTGGACTTGCCGGCCCCGTTCGGCCCGGCCAGTGCCACACGCTCGCCGGGCCGCAGGGTGAAGGAGAGCCCGCGCAGCGCCGGCTCGGTGCGGCCGGGATAGGTGAAGCTGACATTCTCAAAGGTGATGCCGCTGCGCAGGATGTCGGGAACCGGCACGGGATGTTCGGGGGTGCCGACACGGGCCGGCTGGCGCAGGAGTTCTTCGAAGCTTTGGAGGAACAAGGCGTCTTCAAAGAGCGCCGAGACGGCGTTGAGCAGGGCGGTTACGGCGTGCTGGCCGCGCTGGACGGACTGCACGCACAGCACGAGGGCACCGACTGTGACGGCGCCGGCCAGTAGGCGCGAGGTCATCCAGAGCAGGATCACGCCGGTGACGGCGAGGCCGATGAAGAGCCCCAGCGCCTCGCGCGTCAACACGAAGCGGCGCCACGCCACGCGTTCTTCGCGCAGCCGGGCGCGGGCGGCGGCGAAGCGGCCGAGGCAAAAGTCGCCATGCCCGTAGAGACGGATCTCCTTGGCGCCGGCGTTGTCGGTCATGACCGCGTGAAAGTAGGAGGCCTGCCGGTCCAGCGGCGTGAGGCTTTTGCGCCAGTCATAAAAGCGGCGCGTGCGGTCGAGCTTGAAAAAGAGGACGGGCAGGGCCGCGCAGCCGAGCAGCAGCGGCAGCCAGGGAGTAAAGCCGGCCAGAATGATGAAAACGCCGCCGATGCCGATCACGCTGTGCAGCAGTTGGCCGAGCCCGGCCAGCAGGCGCGTCGGGCGGTCGAGCGCCTCTTCGCGGGCCATGTAGAGGCGGTTTTGACTGTCGGGATTTTCGAAAAAAGAGAAGTCGGCGCGCAGCAAGGCCCCATGCAGCAGAGCATAGATCCGGTCAGTCACCGCAATGGCATGAAACTCTGAGACCCAGGCAACCAACAGGCGCGCGGCGGCGGCCAACACCAAGCAGAGTGCGCCGGCCGCGAGCCAGATGGCCAGCAGCCGGAACTCGGCGTCGGAGGTCAGGCGGCCGGCAGCGCCGGCCCACGTGAAGGGATCGGGGCTGGCACTGCTGAACAGGCGGGTGGCGCGGTCGATGACCTGCTTCAGCGCGACCAGGGAGCCAAGCGGCAAAAGGGCCTGCAGCACGATCAGCGCCGTGTGCCAGAGCGCAAGCCGCCGGTCGCTGAGCCAGACCAGCCGCACGGCGCGTGCGAGCGTGGCGGGCAGAATGGAGAGCCGGCGGGTCATGCACGGCCGCCGCGGTCAGGCCTTGGGGCCTTCAACCTTCTCGGGCTCTTCCTTCTTGATGTCATCGACGATCTCCTTGACCTTGTCGCTGGCCAGTTTCTCGCCCTCATCCTTGCCCTTTTTGAATTCGCCCAGGCTGCGGCCCAGCGACCGAGCCAGGTCAGGCAGTTTCTTTCCGCCGAACAGCACCAGAATGATGGCCAGGATGACCAGCAGTTCGGTCGGCCCGACATTCCATCCCATGAATCCGAGTGGCAGCGTCATGTGCATCTCCTTCTGAAAACTCATCCTCTGTAATGTTTCGAGATCGCGCGTCGCGCCTCGAGATCCGCCTCGCGGCGTTTGATCGATTCGCGCTTGTCCTCTTGCGCCTTGCCGCGGCAAACGCCCAGCTCCACCTTGACCAGTCCCTTGGGGGAGAGGTAGAGCCGCAGCGGGATCAACGACAGCCCTTTCTGCTCCGACATCGCCTGCAGCTTGCGGATCTCACGCTTGTGAACCAGCAGGCGCCGGGTTCGCAGCGAGTCGTGATTGAAACGGTTGCCGAACGCATACGGCGGTATCGTCACTTGGTTCAGGAAGAGCTGGCCGTTCTTGACCTGGGCGTAAGAGCCGGTCAGGCCCGCCTCCCCGTTCCGCACGACCTTGACCTCGGTGCCGACCAGTTCAATGCCTGTTTCCATCCGCTCGAGGACAAAATAGTCGTGCGTCGCTCTGCGGTTCACCGTCAGATTGCCGCCGTTTCTTTTTTTGTCCTTTCCGCTCATGTTCCGTTCACGTCGCCGCCGCGCAGGCAGCGCTTACTCCGACCAACGTGAATGCGCCGCTTCGGCCCGCGCGATGGCGCCGAAGTCGACCTCGGCGATCAGCAGGCCATCCGCGATTTCGCGCAGCGCAATGTCCGATTTGTCCTCGTCCGCCGAGAGCGGTTTCACGAAAGGTCTCTCGCCCATATTGAGCTGACGGACGCGTTTGGAAACCAGATTCACGAGAACCGGAATGCTGGGGACCCGGACCCTCGCTTTTTCAATCAGTTCAACATTCACGAAAATGCCTCCAATGGTTAAACGCAACAGTATAGGGGTTTTGCCCTTCTGCGGTCAATGTGGAGTTTCGCGCTCTCGAAGTGCGCGCCGCTCAGGCCGCGAACAGCGTAATGAGGCCCGCCGCGATGCAGTAGACGCCAAAGAGCCAGAAGCGTCCGCCGCGCAGCGTGCGGACCAGCACCGCAAGTGCCGCGTAACCCACTGTCGCCGAGACGGCCGCACCGGCGAGCAGGAGCCAGCCGGGCAGGCCGTCAGCCGCGCCGGGTTGTGCCGTGAACCCGAGATAGTCCAGCAGCGCGGCGCCGGCCAGCAGAGGCAGGCACATGAGAAACGAGAATTCCGCGGCCCGGCCCGGCGCGATGCCCGCCATGCGCGCCGCCGCGATGGTCATGCCGGAACGGCTGATGCCGGGCAGGACGGCCAGAGCCTGAGCGATTCCGGTCAGCAGCGCGCGCGCTCCGGTTACCGGTCCGTCGCCGCACCGCATCCAGCGCAGGGCCAGCAGGACGATCCCGGTGAAGACCAGAAAACCGCTTACCGCGCGCGGATCCTCGTAAAAAGCGTCCACCTTGTCATGGCACAGATAGTAAAAGAAGGCGGCCGGAATCGCGGAGACGATGATGTGTCCCAGTGTCGTCCAACTGGCGCGCCGGCCGCGCAGCACGCCGCACGCCAGATTCCGCAGCGCCGTGCGGTAATAGGCCATGATCGAAGCCATGGTGCCGAGATGCAGCACCACCTCCAGCCGGACGCCCGGCATGTTGATCTTGAGCAGGCTCTGGGCGAGCACCAGATGCCCGGAACTGCTGATCGGCAGGAATTCCGCGATGCCTTGGAGCACCGCCAGCAACATGACATCCATACATTCGCGCATGCCAACGACCTGACTTGCCTAAGGGGTGAGTGAGAACGGGGCGGTCACGGCGCGCCGGCGCCGATACACCAGAGATGGTCGTGGCCGCGCACGAAGAGCTGTCCGCCCGCAATCACCGGCGTGGCGCTGACCGCCTCGCCCATTGGATTTACGGCCAGTTCTTTGACCTCGCGTGCGGCGGCATAGACCCGGAAGACACCTTTTTTGCGGTCCACGATGTAGACGCGCCCCTCTGCAGCGACTGGGGAGGCGTAGAAGCCGTCTTCAAACTCCTTGTACCACAGTTGCTTGCCGTCAACCAGATCATGGCAGAGCACCTCGCCGGCATCGGTGACCAGAAAGATGAGACCGTCGAGGATCACCGGGCTGGCGACGTCCGGCAGATTGCCCTCGTCCCACTCCCAGAGTTGCTGCGGCTCGCCCTGCTGAGGCATCCGGTAAGCCACCATGCGCGAGTAACAGTTCGCGGCCAACCAGACATCCTTTTCCCATGCCAGCGACGGGGCGATCTCGCCGGTGACGGCTTCGACCTGCCAAAGTTTCTTGCCGGTTGCCAGTTCCAGGCCCCAGGTCTGTCCGCTCGCGTGCACCAGCAGCACGTAACTGTCACACAGCGGCATGATGAGCGGCGTGCTCCAAGACATGCCGGCTTCGCGCGGGGTCTCCCAGAGCGTGCGGCCGCTGGTTTTGTCGATGGCCAGGATGCGGCTGCGTTCCTCCTGGTCCCACTGCACGATCAGCATCTCGCCGCAATAGACGAGCGACGAGGCGTGGCCGTAGGTGTTGTGGGGCCGCCCCAGATAAAGCTGCCAGACGATCTGGCCGTCATGATCGAGCGCGGCCAGGTCGCCGCTGGCGAAGATGGCGTAGACGCGCGATTCGTCGCAGGCGGGCGTAGAAGCGGCGAGCCCGGTGTCCTCGCTGGTTTCCGGCAGCGGCTCGCCACCCTTCGCGCCGTCCGGGACATCGCGAGACCAGAGCAGGCCGCCGGTCGCTGTGTCATACGCCATGACGCTGCGCGTCTGGCTGTCGCCGGCTGTCAGAAAAAGCCGGTTGCCCCACACGACGGGCGTGCTGGAGCCGCCGCGCGCCAGTTTGCTCTTCCAGCGAATGTTCTGCCCGGTCATGCCGTTCCACGCCAGCGGCAGGTTGGTGAGCGTCGTGCGTCCCGACATCTCGGGGCCGCGCAGGAAGGGCCACTGCGCGGCAAGCGCGGCCTGTGAGGTGCCGCGCCGACAGGGGCAGACATGCGTTTCGCCTGGCTTCAGCGCGGGATTGATGAGGCTGGCGCGCAGCGCCCGATCGGCGGCCCCGCCGCCGGGCTGCCGCCCTTGGCGGACCTGCATGATCGCTGCCGTCATCAGCAGCAACGCGCCGGCCGCGAGCACCGCGTTCACGGCCCAGCGGTCCGCACGTGCCGGATCCTCGCCGCTGAGCGCACGCGGGTCGGGGATGTGCAGGCTTAATCGACACGCCACGCCGAAGCTGCCTGCGGTGAGCAGCAACCCCAGCACCAGCAGCGCCATGCCTTGCTGACGGAACGAGAGGCTGTTGAAGTAAGCACGGCGCGCCAGGCGGTCTAACTCGCGGGCAAACGCCACCGTCTGCGGCGTCGCGGTTTCGGCACGGCTCTGGGCCAACGCCTGAGCCAGCACCTCGGAACGGACCGTTTCGACGGGGCCGACCCGCGAGGCGTCAACCGCCAGCAGAGTGGCGACAGTCAAGCTGAAGACCAGAGCCACCACGCCCACGCCGCGCGCGCACTGCCGCAGCGTCCGGTTGCGCTCTACCATCCCCTTGCAAGCCATAACAGTCGTCTCTCCCTTTCAGAGTGTTCGCCCGCTATCTTAAAGGAGCGCGTGTGAGGGCGCAACACGTTTACGCGGTCATGCCCCCCGCGTGTGCCGCGAATGCCGGGTCTCGCCGGGGCCGTTAAAGACTGTGAATCAGGAGCCGCGCGCGATCTCGCGCTGCAGCCAGCCGGCGACAAAGCGTTTGGGCTCGTCGGGCAGGGTGGCGCACAGGGCAAACGTCGAGCCGGCGCCGGTCACGACGATCTCTTCGGTCGGCACGTTATTGCGCTGCATCGTTGCTTTTCGGAAAGAAACGCGTGCGTCGCGGGAGTAGGTGAATCGCCGGGTGCGCCCGAGCCGTCCGATCCCGTGGAACACGCTGCCGCTGCCGTGCTGGAGGGTGATCCGGCGTTTGCCGAACAAGCCCAGCAGGATGACGGTCAGCAGGACGACGGTGCCGAACAGAAACGGCAGGCCGAAGAGCGACATCTTCCAGTCGAAGGCCCTTTTCAGGATCTGCGTGCCGTAGATGCCGCCCATGGAACCGCCGCTCCAGACAAGGGTGAACGGGATCAGGATCCACACGAACGGCTGCATCCGCTTGTAGGTCAGGGTGGTGCCGCCGCCCATAAAGTCGCGTTCGATGCGGATGCCGCGGGGCGGCTCGCCCATGCTGGACGCCGTATCGACCGCAGCCTGCAAGAGCGAGAACGCGGAGGTGCGGCCGCAGGCCCGACAGAGCGCCACATCGGTGGCCACGTTGATGTCGTCCAGAGGGATCGGCGCGCCGCAGGCGAGGCACTGATATCGAGTATTCATGAGGTTCAGTTTAGCGTGAGACTGCCGCGGCGTCCATCCCGATTCGCGGCGAGGCGCGGCTTGGGTTGGAGATCTCCTGGAAACACATCGTGATGTTGGTGCCCATCGTCTCGATGCTGGCGGGCTTGATCCGCAGCACCTCCGCTGATCGTGTTCATGAGCAGCCGGCCGAATAGGAGGCCGACAATCGGCGACGAGCAGATTAAGATTAAGATTAAGATTAAGATTAAGATTACGATTACGATTACGAGAAGGTCTCCCCAACAGAACTGCCATGCGCCCCGTCCGGCGGAGCCGGGAATGATCAAGGGACAACTTTCAACCTTAGTCGGTTACACGTAGTCGGCAACTGCCTGTGGAGCAACGGCCAAGCAGTTGGACTAAGGGCATCCGACTCAGTGTGGAACTCAGCATAAGCGACGAAGTGTTTATCTGTCCCGATCCCGATGTCTACTCCCAACGTCTGCGTTGAGCGCGTGCTTTGAACGAAGAGTCGGGGGCGCGGACGGCCCCGTCCGCGATATGAAACCTGATTCACAGACTCCCGACACAGGCAAAGTGATCCATGCGCCGACATCGTGGGTGAAAGGCCGTAAAGACAAGAAATTAGATGCGTCAGCCCTGCCGGCCTGCGCCCCGCGGCTTGTCCGGCGGCATGCTCCTGTGGTATCTTTCCCTCCGTCCATTCATCAAGGGAGCGAACGATCATGAGTGAAACACGTAGTACCTGTACCGGGAATCATGAGGGCCATCTGTGTTTGCTGGCCAGTCAGGCGAAGTTTGAGACGATCAAGACACTGGCCAAGGATCCGAAGTTCATCTGCTTCAATTGTGGCCGGGTGGCTGACAAGGAGGAAAACCTCTGCAATCCCATGCCGTTGGATTAGGCGGGCGACAGCATGTCTGAACGCAGCGAAAAGGCCGTGGCGCTCTTCAAGGAGGGCTGCGCCTGCTCGCAGGCCGTGGTCGCGGCTTACAGCGAGCTGTTCGGTCTGGAGGCGGGCGCCGCGATGCGGGTCTCGTGCGGATTGGGGGCGGGTGTCGGCCGGCTGCGCGAGGTGTGCGGGGCGGTCTCCGGGATGGCGGTGCTGGCCGGTTTGAAGCATGGCGCCGAGACGCCCGATGCCGAGGCGAAGCGCGCGACCTACGAGGCGGTTCAGCGCATGGCGGGCCTTTTCCGCGAACGGCACGGCAGCATCGTCTGCCGCGAGCTGCTGGGGCTGGAGCGGGCGGAAAACGACCCCCGGCCGTCGGCGCGCACGGCGGCGTACTACAAAAAACGCCCCTGCGCCGAACTGGTGGCCGATGCGGCCGCAATCGTCGAAAAGGTTTTGCTTTAAATCGCCCCGGTGCGGTCAGTCGCCCGGCGCGTGGCTCCCCGGCGTGTTGTCTTTGGCCCACTGCGTAGCGAAGTGCACGAGGTCAGTTGAATTGCGCAGGCGCAGTTTATGCTTGATGTGCTCGCGGTAGGTCTGAATCGTCTTGATATTCAATTGCAGCCGGTTGGCGATCTCTTTGGACGAAAATCCATTGCCGATGCAGAGGAAGACTTGGAGCTCGCGATTGCTCAAGGTGTCGATGCCCTCACGCGTCCGCGTGCGGTTTTCGCGGTCGACCAGTTGGCGCAGCATTCGCGACGCGATCGCCGGGCTCACGAAGACCTCGCCGCGCAGCACCGTGCGGATCGCTTCGATGATCTGGATGCCGGGCATGTGCTTCATGACGTAGCCGTGGGCGCCGGCGCGCAGCACCCGCTCGGCATAGACCGACTCCTCGTGCATGGAGAGGGCCAGCATGCGCAGGTCGGGATACGTGTCGCGCAGCTCTTTGATCAAGTCGATGCCGTCTTTGCCGGGCAAGGCCAGGTCGATCAACGCCAGGTCCGGCGTGTTCGCTTCAAGAAACAGGCAGGCCTCTTCAAAATTCTCCGCTTCGCCGAAAACCGCCAGGTCAGGGGTCGTGCGCATCAGCGTTGTCAGTCCTTCTCTGACCAACGGATGGTCGTCTACGAGCAGAATTCGTTTGCGAGGCTCTTCTTTTGGCGACTCGGACACAATATTCTGCTCAAATTGTTTTTCCATACTTCACCCTTAACGCTCAGTTTTCTATGTGCAATCATAGAGAAGCGCAGGAAAATACGCAATGGTTTTTTCATTTTTTCTTCATTTTTCTTCGTTTTGCGCTGGCAGACCTTCCGCCTTTGCCGTACTCTATAACACACCGCCGAAACTATGAATGAATTAACCGTTTTTTATCTCCAGGGCGCGCCGTTTGAACACACGCGCCTCCAAGCGCTGACCCACGGCTTGTCAGACACTTTCCGCAGTTTCTGCAACGAGACGTTCCCTTCGGACGACCCGATCGACTGGCCGCCGTTGCGGATTGTGCCGGTCGCCACGCCCGAACAGCTTCAACGTGGGCTTTTCTCGGACGAGACGGTGGAGGGCATGCTGACGGATGACGGGAAAACGTGTATCCTTTTCCTGCTGGATGATGTGTTCGTTGACCCGGAGCAGCCGGCGCGGCGTCTGCCGTTGCATGCCTTGAACCTCGAGGGCATGCCGCTGACCCAATGGCTTTACACCTATTTCCCGCCAATCCCCAAAGTTGTGCTGACGTCGTCGGGCGCAGAGCGGGTCCGGGTGCCGTCGCGCCGCTGGGTGCTCAAGCCGCGTGAGGTCTTCACCGAGATCCAGGCCCATCTGCCCCGCGTGCGCCACCTGTTCCGCGCCCTGTGGGAGCCGCGCTTTTGGCATGCCCTGCGCCACTATGTGATGGACGAGGCCGGCACCTCCTGGCACACGCCGGGCCACAACGCCGGCCACGCCTTCAGCCGGTCGCTCTTCCTGCAGGGGTTCCGCCACGAATACGGGGCCATGACCTTCCGCGCCGATCTCAGCGTTTCGGTCCACAGCCTGGGCGACCTCTCCACGCCGGAATCGCGCACGCCGCTGGCCGATGCCCAGCGCCTCACCTCCGAAATCTTCGGCTCGGCGCAGAGCTGTTACATCACCAATGGCTCAACCACCTCCAACAAGGCCATGTTGATGACGCTGCTCCGGCCCGGCGAGACGGTGCTGCTCGACCGTAACTGCCACAAGTCGGTCCATCATGCCGTCGTGATGGCCGGCGCCATCCCCAACTATTTGCCAGCCCGCTTCAATGCCCATCTCGGTGTCTGGGCGCCGGTCGCCATGGACGACCTGCGGCGCGCCATCGCGGCGCACTACTCCGAGCACGCCAAGCCGCGCATGCTGGTGCTCACGACCTGCACCTACGAGGGGATCCTCTATCCGGTCTGGGAAATCGCCCGGCTCTGCGAGCGCCACGGCATCCTCTTCTATGCAGATGAAGCGTGGGCGCCGTATCTCAGCTTCCATCCTTACTACACGGCGGTGGCCGCGAACGGCCGCCGCGTGCGATACAACGCCATCCACGAGACCTCCAGCGCCCATTTCGCCGTGCAGTCCACCCACAAGACGCTGGCCGCCTTCAGTCAGTCCTCGATGATCCATGTCTCACTGCGGTTCAAACAGCTTTTCGAGAGCGAGTCGGCCGAGTGGCGCTGGCTGCTCACGCGCTTCGCCATCAACGGCCGCGGCTCCTACGAGAAGTTCAGCCACGACCTGCACGAGGTGCTGCGCTACTGGCACTCCACCTCGCCGCATTATCCCATGATGGCCACCCTCGACTGCGCCGGCGTGCAGATGCGGCTGGAGGGGCTCAAGCTGATCGAAGAGCGTCTGCGCTGGGTCAAAACCTTCAAGGCGCGCGTCGCGCGCGACTGCGGGCTGCCCGAGGAGGCGTGCTTTGCGGGCCTGCGCGAAGTGGTGGGCGCGGCCGACGCCCCCGCCTATGAGCGTGAAGGTTTCCTGCACGATCCGCTCAAGATCATGCTCTCCTTCAAAACCTCCGAGGCGTGCCGCCGCTTCAAGAACCTGCTGCGCGCCGCCAAGATCCAATGGGAGAAATCAACGCCGGTCACGCTGCTGTTTCTGGTCACGATGGGCACGGTCGAAGACCATTTCGAATACCTCTACCGCGCCATCATGCTGATGAAAGAGGCGATCGGCCGGCCCGAACGCGACGCCTTCGACAGCAGCGTGGCGGACGCCGTGAACGGCCAGGCCACCGTGCTGCCGCGCGACGCCGCCCTGTGCGACGGCGAGCTGATCGAGCTGGACCGGACGGAGGGCCGCGTCAGCAGCCAGTTGCTCGTGCCCTATCCGCCGGGCATTCCGGTCTTCCTGCCCGGCCTGACCATCACGCGGCCGATGATCGAGATCGTCCGGGCCGTGGCGGATGCCGAGGGCGCGGACGCCGTGCACGGACTCTTCGTGCGGGGCAAGAAATACTATGTCGAGGTGATCCGCCGCGACGAGGAGGACAAAATCCAGTGGTTGAAAGAACGTCCCGCTGATATACTGTTCCCCAAGGAGTAAGGCTATGAAACCTGCAACGCTGCGCCCCGTGTTCAGTTGGTTTGCCGCCGTCTTGCTGGCAGGATGCGACTATACGGTGCCTCTCGCGGAAAAACCCGAGACCCCGATCGACAAAGCGCTGGTCGGCCAGTGGCAAACCACACTGGACGGCAAAGATGTGCGGCTGTCGGTGCTGGCCCTCGCGGCCGACGAATATCTGGTCGCCTATCCCTCCGGCACGCCGGACACCCTCTACGCGCGCGCCTGCCTCTGCCAAGGCACGGAGTTTGCGCTCGTGCAGCTCCGCTGGTTCGGCTCCGCCAACGCCCGCGCCGACTTCAGCGCCCATCCCTACCAGTATGCCGCCTACGGCATCGAGGGCGACACACTGGTCGCGCGTCTGATCAACCCCGAGGTCGTGAAACCGGCACAGACCGCCGCCGCGCTGCTGAGCGCCATCAAGGCCAACAACACGAATCCCGACCTCTTCCGATCGGAGCTGCGCTTCACCCGCGTCAAACCGCCCGCAGATCCTCACGCGCCGCTCGCCCGCCCGCCGCTCCCTCCCGGGTGGGAAAAGTGACGAGCAGTGTGTCGGAAAGCCTTCGGGTGAAAAAGAGGTGTGGCGGCATGTTGAACGCTGACAAAACACAAAATTGGAAAAACGACACCCTGGATTCCATCGATTAGCTGATCACGCTCTGTCATGGATATCAACCTTCAACGTGGTGCATAACAATGAAACTAGACCCTACACAACTCGCCGATTGGGAAATCGCCGAGGCCGTTGAACCGACCCTGCGCCCGGCCGCCGACCTGGCCGCCGAGCTGG